>NZ_JAIBNX010000083.1 GCF_026130045.1 Micromonospora sp. CPCC 205371 | reverse complement strand
GGTCTTCGGCCCTTTGTCCCCCGTGTAGGCCGCCAGTCGCTCCGGGCGCTGGGCTCCCTCCGCTTTGTGGCGGCTGCGGGAGGCGGCGCATGCCCCCGCGTGCCGGCTGGAATGCCGGCGACGACACCGACCTGCGCCGGCTTCGCCGCCGCTGCGCCCGCCTTGTGCGCGACATCGCCGTGCCGGTGCCGTTCGACGCCGAGCGGCTCTGCCAAGAGGTGGGCGACCGGATCGGCCACCCGATCACGCTGATGCCGACCGCGATGCCCGCCGACGGGCCGTCCGGGCTCGTCATCACCGGCGCCCGCGCGCACTACCTCTGCTACGACAGCGGCACCCGGCCCCTTCACCAGCAGCACATCATCGCCCACGAACTGGGCCATCTCATCGCCGGACACACCTCCGAGCAGGTGGCCGACGTCGACGTGCCGGCTGGCGCGCTACTGTCCACACTGGACCCCGAGATGGTGCGGCGGGCACTCGCGCGCGACGGCGGATACGACAGCCGGCAGGAGCGCGAGGCCGAGATCATCGCCGACCTACTGCTACAGCGCGCCCACTCGTGGGCGCCCGAACAGACCTGGCACGTGCCGCTCGACGCGGCCGACGTGGTGGCGCGGATCGAACGCACGCTGGGATGAGCAGGTGAACGAGGTCCTGTACCCGGTGCTCGCGGTCACCGCCTGGGCCGGATGCGCCGTCAAGCTGCACGGCCTTCGGCGCGGCGGCAGCCCCGCCGGGTATGCCGTGTGCGTGGCGCTGGCGCTGCTCGGCTCGACTTTCACCCTGTCGACGCCCGCCGTGTGGGGGTGGCTCGACCGGGTCACCGGGGTGCCGAACCTGGCCGCGCTCTGGGCCCACCTGTCCGTCGTCGGGTTCTCCGGCACGGTACAGCTGCTCCTGCTGTGGTGGGTGACCCCGCCGGGAGAAGCCAGCCGCCGCGCCCGGGCGCGGCTGGCGTTCCTCGCCACGCCGGCGGTCCTGATGGTCGTGCTCTTCCTGGCCTCCGGACCCACCGAGCCACTCGCCGGGGAGTTCGTCGCGACCTACGTGAGCCGGCCGGTGTTCGCCGTTTACATCCTGGTGTACCTGGTCGCGTTCGGGCTGGGCCTCATCGACGTGGTGCGGCTGTGCTGGCCATACGCCAGGGTGTCCGGCCGCTCGTGGCTGCGGCGGGGACTACGCGCCACGGCGGTCGGCGCGATGGTCGGGCTCGTCTACTGCGCCGTCCGGATCTCCAGTGTGATCGGCGCACAAGTCGGTGCCGACCCGCGCCGGTGGGAGCCGATCGCACCGATCGCCGCCAGCACCGGCGCGTTCCTCGTCATCTTCGGGCTCACCATGCCCGCGTGGGGGCCGAAGCTGTCGCAACTGCGCGGCTGGGTGCGCAGGCGCCAGCAGTACCGCCAACTCCAGCCGCTGTGGGTCGACCTGCACCGGCTCATGCCGGAGATCGCGCTGGAGCCACCCGTGGCCGCGCCGCTCAGCACGCTCGACCGCCGCCTCTACCGGCGCGTGATCGAGCTGTACGACGGCTGGCTCGTGCTGCGCCCGTACCTGGACGAGGCGGCCGGCGGGCGCGCCCGCCGGCTCGGCACGCAGGTCGGCCTGCGCGAGGAGGAACTCGCCGCCGTGGTCGAAGCGGCGCGCCTGCGCGGCGCGGTGCGGGCCTACGCGCGCGGCGCGCGGGGCCTGGGCGAGACCGAGGCCGCGCAGGTCCGGCCCGACGAGGCCGCCGACCTCGCCGGAGAGGTCGCCAGGCTGGTACAGGTGTCCCGCGCGTACGCGTTCTCGCCGGTCGTCGCCGCGGCGGTGGCCGGACGCGAGGTGCTCTTCCCCGACCAGACCGAGGTGGCGATGTGATCCCGTCGAAGCCCCGCGACCCGTTTCAGGCCACACTGCCCGACGGCTCGCAGGTGTGGCTGGTGACCCGATACGCCGACGTGCGTGCCGCCCTCGCCGACCCGCGACTCTCGCTCGACAAGCGAAACGCGGTCGGCTGGGCCGGGTTCTCGCTGCCGCCCGCGCTCGACGCCAACCTGCTCAACATGGACCCGCCGCAGCACACGCGCATCCGGTCTCTGGTCAACCGCGCGTTCACCGGCCGCCGCGTGGCCGCGATGCGGCCGAGGGTGCAGGAGCTGACCGACGAGCTGCTGGGCGCGCTCGGAGGAGGCGGGGCGGATCTGATCGCGGGGCTGGCCGAGCCGCTGCCGATCGCGGTGATCGGTGAGCTTTTCGGGGTACCGCCAGCGGACCGCTGGCAGCTGCGCGAGTGGACGAACACGATGATGACCCCGCCGAGCCCCGCGGCGGCCCGAGACGCGATCACCGCGATCAGTGGCTTCTTCGTCGACCTGATCGCGGCACGCCGGGCGGCACCGGCCGACGACCTGCTGTCGGCCATGATCGAGGCGCGCGACTCCGGCGACCGGCTGAGCGAAGACGAGCTGACGTCGCTGGCGTTCCTGGTGCTGTTCGCCGGATACGAGAACTCGGTCAACATGATCGGCAACGGCGTCCTGGCGCTACTGCGCGCCCCCGACCAGCTCGCCGAGCTGCGGGCCGACCCGTCGCTGCTGCCGGCGGCGGTGGAGGAGCTGCTGCGGTACGACGTGCCGGCGACGGTGGCGATCCGGCGGTTTCCGGTCGAGGATCTGACGATCGGGGGCGTCGCGATCGCCAAGGGCGAGACGGTACTGCTCGGCGTGGCGGCCGCCAACCACGACCCCGACCGGTTCACCGACCCGGACCGGCTCGACCTGACCCGCGCCGACAACGCCCACCTGTCACTGGGGCACGGCATTCACTACTGCTTGGGCGCGCCGCTGGCCCGCCTGGAGGGGCAGATCGCGATCGGCTCCCTGATCAGCCGCTTCCCGAGGCTGGCGCTGGCGGTACCGGCCGACGAGCTGCGCTGGCGTCCATCCTTCCGCTCCCACGCCCTCGTGTCTCTCCCCGTAACCCTCTAGCCCATCCGCGCCGCGCCGTCCGCGCGCGAGGACGTGGTCGGGGTGGGCCGGGTGGCGGCCTCGGGCGATGGCGGGCTTGGCTAGATCCAGCGGCTGCCCAGCCACATGCGGGCGGACCAGTCGTCGTACGGGATCACTTGGCCGACGTATATCGGATAGAAGTATGCGAAGCAGACCGCGACCAGCAGTACGTACGCCCCCGCGACGACCGCGCCGATCAGGCGTCGGTCGGAGCTGCTCTCGTCGGTCGGCGGCGCCGCGCCCGGCGTGGCAACAGCAGCGGCGGGCGCAGGCGTCATGATCGCTCCGAGCACGTACACCACGGCGAGCACCAGGAACGGCTGCGCCGGCAGCGCGTAGAACGCGAACATCGTGCGGCCCTGCATGGCGAAGTAGAACCAGGGCAGCAGGCCGGCCGCCACGCCGAGCAGGATCGCGCCGGCCCGCCAGTCGCGGCGCGCGATGCCGAACCAGACGAGCGCGCCGAGCGCCGGGATGAACGACCACCACAGCAGCGGCGTGCCCACGAGCAGGATGTGCGAGGCGCAGCTCGACGCGCCGCAGTTGCCGTCGGCCGACCAGTAGAACGCGATCGGGCGGCCCAGCAGCAGCCACTGCCACGGCCACGACTGGTACTGGTGTGTGGCGTCCAGCGTCGAGTGGAACTTGTACATCTCGTGGTGGTAGTGGAGCAGGTTGCGGATCGCGCCCCACACCGGCGGTTCGGCGTGGCCGGTGTCGCGCAGCCAATGCCGGAAGTACCCGGTGTCGGTGGCGAACCAGCCGGCCCAGGTGGCGGTGTAGGTGACCACGATCAGCACACCAGCGAGCAGGAGCCAGCCAAACTCGTCGATCACCGTGTCGCGCCACGGGCGGCGTACCCCGGCGGACCGGCGCGCGCCCACCTCCCACCAGACGATGAGCAGGGCGAAGACCGGCACGAACCAGATCGCGCTCCACTTGACGCTCAGGGCGCAGCCCATCATCACCGCGCACAGCAGCCGCCACCAGGGCACGCCGGTGCGCCAGTCAAAGGACGGCCGTCCCGCCTGGCCGGGCTGGCTCGGGTCGAGGCCGGCTTCCATCGCGCGCAGCCAGCGCCGCCGGCGTGCGTCGCGGTCCATCACCAGCGCGCCGAACGCCGCCAGCACGAAGAACATGAGGAAGATGTCGAGCAGCGAGATCCGCGAGAGGACGAGGTGGAAGCCGTCTAGCGCCATGAGCAGGCCGGCGGCGCAGCCCAGCACCGTCGAGTGGAACATGCGCCGGGCGACCCGCACCATGATCAGCACGGAGAGGGTGCCGATCAGGGCGCCGGAGATCCGCCAGCCCATCTCGTTGTTGCCGTACACCATCTCGCCGAGCGCGATCATCCACTTGCCGAGCGGCGGGTGCACGACGTAGGCCGGGCCGTTGGTCTTCTCGTCCCACTCGACGCCGCGATGCAGCATGTCCCAGGCGTCGGTGGGGTAGTACACCTCGTCGAAGATCAAGCCCTTGGGCTTGTCGAGGTTGACCAGCCGTAGGATGCCGGCGATGACCACGATGACGCCGGTGGCGAGCCACGAGTACGGGTCGAGCCGCGCGTCGAACGGCAGCAGCCGGCGCCGGACGACGTCGGCCACGCCGCCACGCTGGCCAGCGGTGCCGGCTTCAGGGCTCTCGTGCTCTTCTTCGCGGCCGGCGTCTTCATTGGTGATCGCCGGTGCCTGCGCTGTCGCGGCCGTGGTCACCCCGCGATCGTAGGCTGCGGAGGGGCGGTCCGGTGCGCACTGCCCATCTAGTGGTGTCATGAGTATCGATGAAAGGCCGTTGAGGTGGGGGAAAGGTCAGATTCTGGGCGGTTGGTGCTTGTTGGTGCCCCGCTAGGCAACATATCCGACGCCTCCGTCCGGCTCCGCGACATCCTGTCAACCGCTGACGTCGTGGCGGCTGAAGACACCCGGCGGCTGGGCCGGCTGGCGCGCGACCTCGACGTCACCATCGCCGGGCGGATCATTTCCTACTTCGAGGGCAACGAGGAGAGGCGTACCCCCGACCTGGTCGACGCCATGCGCGACGGTGCGTCGGTCGCGCTGATCACCGATGGGGGGATGCCGAGCGTGTCCGATCCCGGATACCGGCTGGTCCGCGCCGCACTCGACGCGGGCCTACCGGTCACCGCGGCCCCCGGTCCCAGCGCCGTGACCACCGCGCTCGCGCTGTCCGGGCTGCCCGCCGACCGGTTCTGCTTCGAAGGCTTCCTCCCGCGCGGTGGCGGCTCCCGGCGCGCCCGGCTACGCGCCCTCGCGTCGGAGGAACGGACACTGGTCTTCTTCGAGGCGCCACACCGGATCGCCGGAGCGCTCACCGACCTCGCCGAGGTGTTCGGCGCGGATCGGGAGGCGGCGGTGTGTCGCGAGCTCACCAAGACGTACGAGGAGATCGTGCGAAGGCCGCTCGGCGCCCTGGCGACCTGGGCCGCTGAGCAGCATCCGCGCGGCGAGATCACCCTCGTCGTGGCCGGCGCGGCCCCGTCCTCCGGCACCGACGTGCCGGACGAAGACCTGCGGTCAGCGGTGGCCGCTCTGGAGGCCGGCGGCATGTCTCGTCGCGACGCCATCGCGTCCGTGGCCGCCACTCACGGGCGCCCCCGCCGCGAGGTCTACGCCCTCGTCCACACGACTCCCTGATCACCGTGCTAGAAAGTCGAGGCGAGGAAGGCGACGGTTACCAGCAAGGGCGCGGCCAGAGCGGTCACCGTGGCGGTGCGGCGAGACCAGCGGTCCTCCAGGCGCCGCGCCCCGGTCACCCACACGAGTCCCAGCCCGCACAGCATGACCAGGATCAGCCCAAGCGCCCACCGCAGGTGCCGCACCGCGGCCGCATCCCCCACGTACGCCCGACCGCTGTCGGCGCCGACCATCCGGGCGGTCACCGTGCTGCCGGCCGTGCTCTCGCCGTCGGCCACCCCGACCAGTCGTATCCCCTCAGCGGTGAACGCGCCGTTGGCCGCGCTGAATTCGCCGACGCAGCGCTGACCGACGCCACTGCCCGTGCACTCCGAAATGGTGGCGGTGCCGCTGTCGCCGTGCCCGACGGCCAGCCACAGCGGCTCGGCGCTCACCCACGCGAAGAACGTCGCCAGTAGTGCCAGCACAACCAACCCAACCAAGCCGACGGCTGGGCTGCGCGGCGGCTTTGGCAGCCGCCCCGGACGCCGGCCGCTGTACCGGTCCCGGCGGGGCACCTCGTGACTGGGCAGCCAGAACGGCAACTCGTCGTCGTCCGGTGCGGGCGACGGGGTCGGGATGAGGGCGCGTTCCGGCATGGGCGGCAGTACGACCGTCTCCCTGGCTTCCGCCGCGAGTCTGTGGCGACGAGGTGCCCCTATAGGGGCACGAGCTCGCCACGGTCGGCCCGACGCATCCGCTGGCGTGCCTGGCCGTAGGACCGGAGCGGGCGGCTGCGCCGCTCCGTCGTCAGCGAGCCCGGCCTCGACCGCGGTGGCAGCCCTCGTCGCCTCGTCGGCGGACACGTCGGCTCTGAAGCCTGCCTCGTCTCCGGCCATGCTGCCGTCGATCGCGGCCTCCTGAAGCGCGACATCGTCCAATGCACCGTCCTCGTGCGTGGCGTCGCCTTCGTGCGTGGCGTCGGCCTGGGCGAGCGCGGCGCCGTGATTGGCGGTGTCCGCGCCGGAAAGGGTGGCGGCGTGGTCAACGGCTGCGTCGGGCTCGGAGATGGTGTCGCCCTCCGGGAGCGCGGCCTCGATATCCGGAAGGTCGGAGGCGGCGTCGATTGATGGCGCCTCGTCGGGCTCGGCGTCCGCGAGCGCCGCGGGGGCCCCCAGCGCGGCCGCGGAGCCCTCCGTCGCGCGGTCGGCGGAGGCGCCGGCGCGGCCGGCCGCCCGTTCGGCGTCGTCTTCGGGCGGGGAGTCGCCGGGCGCGGCCTCGGCGGCGTCGAGCGAGGGCTCGCCGGGCTCGCCCGCCTGCTCCGGCGACTCGTCGTGGCCGGCGGGCGCCGATGCCGCGGTGTCGACGGGCTCGCTGTCGGGTTGCCGCGACGCGGCCTGCGGAGTTGGGTCGAAGCCGTCCGCGGGCCGGAGCCCGGTCGGAGTGGGCTCGCGCACCGCGCGCACCTCCGGGCGAATGACCTCCGCGTCCGCCTCCGGCCCGGCCGTCCGCTCGTCCGCGTCCGCCGGCTCGTAGTCGGAGGGGAGGGAGCCCACCGGCGCGGCGTGGGGCACGTGGACGGCCTCCCCGGCGGAAGCAGCCGCATCCGGTGGAGGGGGGATGGTGACGATCGGTGCGGGCGGTACGGGCGGCACGGCTGGGCGGTCGAGTGCTGCGAAACGGGCAGCGGCCGCCGCCGGATCGCCCCGCCACCATGCTCCGGCAGGGCCGTCCGCGGCCCACGGGCTACCGCCCGCGGCGCCGTCGGGCATCTGCGTTTCCCCTGGCTGTGGCGCTGAACCGGTCACAGACTTCATTGGACAACGGGAAGGCGTGATGACCATGTAGCGCTCCGCGCGTGTCGGCCTATAAACAGGTCACTACCCTTGTCAAGCATGAGTCACGTTCTCGCGGCGGTCGCCTGGCCGTACGCCAACGGCCCGCGCCACATCGGCCACGTTTCCGGTTTCGGCGTCCCCTCCGACGTTTTCAGCCGGTACATGCGGATGGCGGGCCACGACGTGCTCATGGTGTCGGGCACGGACGAGCACGGCACGCCCATCCAGGTGCAGGCCGACAAGGAGGGCGTGACCCCGCGCGAGCTCGCCGACCGGTACAACCGGGTGATCGTCGAGGACCTGCACGGGCTCGGCCTCGCCTACGACCTCTTCACCCGCACCACGACCGGCAACCACTTCGCGGTCGTGCAGGAGCTCTTCGAGGGGCTGCACCGCAACGGGTACATCGTCCCCAAGGTCACGATGGGCGCGATCTCCCCGTCGACCGGCCGCACCCTGCCCGACCGGTACATCGAGGGCACCTGCCCGATCTGCGGGTACGACAGCGCGCGCGGCGACCAGTGCGACAACTGCGGCAACCAGCTCGACCCGGTCGACCTCATCAACCCGCGCTCCAAGATCAACGGTGAGACGCCGGAGTTCGTCGAGACCGAGCACTTCTTCCTGGACCTGCCGGCGTTCGCGCAGGCGCTGGGCAAGTGGCTCGAC
Source organism: Micromonospora sp. CPCC 205371 (assembly GCF_026130045.1). Lineage (GTDB taxonomy): Bacteria > Actinomycetota > Actinomycetes > Mycobacteriales > Micromonosporaceae > Phytohabitans. The sequence continues at coordinate 27,003 of NZ_JAIBNX010000083.1, read as the reverse complement.
ACCCGCGACGGCTGGCGCCCCAACGTGCTGCGCTTCTCCAAGAACCTTCTCGACGACCTCCAGCCCCGTGCCATCACCCGCGACCTGGAGTGGGGCGTGCCGATCCCGCTCGACGGCTGGCGCGACCGGTCCGACAAGCGGATCTACGTCTGGTTCGACGCCGTGATCGGATACCTGTCGGCCTCGATCGAGTGGGCCCGGCGCTCCGGCGACCCCGAGGCGTGGCGTCGCTGGTGGTCCCCGGAGGAGGGCAAGGACGCTCGCGGGTACTACTTCATGGGCAAGGACAACATCGTCTTCCACTCGGTGATCTGGCCTGCCCTGCTGCTCGGGTACTCGGGCGAGGGCGACCGGGGCGGCGAGCCGGGCGCCCTCGGCCAGCTGAACCTCCCGACCGAGGTCGTCTCCAGCGAGTTCCTCACGATGGAGGGCCGCAAGTTCTCGTCGTCGCGCCAGGTGGTGATCTACGTCCGCGACTTCCTGGAGCGGTACGACGCCGACGCCCTGCGCTACTTCATCGCCGTGGCTGGCCCCGAGAGCCAGGACACCGACTTCACGTGGGCCGAATTCCTCCGCCGCAACAACGACGAGCTGGTCGCCGGCTGGGGCAACCTCGTCAACCGGTCGATCTCGATGGCCGCCAAGAACTTCGGCGCCATCCCGCCGGCGGGCGAGCTGACCGCCGAGGACCGCGCGCTGCTGGAGACCGCCCAGAAAGCCTTCCCGGCCGTCGGTGGCCTGATCGAGAAGCACCGGCAGAAGCAGGCCATCGGCGAGGCCATGCGGGTGGTGGCGGAGGCCAACAAGTACCTGTCGGAGCAGGCGCCCTGGAAGATGAAGGACGCTGAGGGTCCGATGGGGCGAGACCGGATGGGCACCGTGCTGCACGTGGCGCTCCAGGCGGTGAGCGACTGCAACACGCTGCTCACCCCGTTCCTGCCGCACAGCGCGCAGAAGGTGCACGAACTGCTCGGCAGCACCGGGATACACGCGCCTATGCCCTCGATCGTCGAGGTGGAAGACCTCGACGGCGGCCCGGCGTACCCCATCCTCACCGGCGACTACACGACCGGAGCGCGCTGGGAGTCGGTGCCGCTTTCGAGCGGCCGGCCGCTCTCCCCGCCCAAGCCGGTCTTCCGCAAGCTCGACCCGTCGATCGTCGACGAGGAGCTGGCCCGCCTGGAGGGCTAGAGGGCGTATTCGATGTCGACCATGCCGGGGTCGGTGATCTCGGCGGTCGGCGCCCACACCTCGTAGACGCCGCGCTCGTTGCACTGCGCGCCGAGCGCGGCGACGCTGTCGGCGTCGGGGCGGCAGAGCCCGAGGCGGGTCCAGCCCGCCTCCTGGTGCAGCGCCGTGCATGGCACGCCGCGCCAGCGCGCGTACGGCACGCGCCGGCTCAGGGCCTCGACGGGGTACCGCGCGGCGCGGGTCATGGCGAGCACCCGGAACTCGCCGGGCGGGTCGGCGACGGCCTCAAACTCCTGCCCGCGGTAACGCCCGACGAGCCGGGTCGACTTGGTCTTGTCGTCGCTCGGCACGTACTCCTGGTCGGGTGGCAGCTCGGGCACCCTGGTCAGCAGGTGGCGCCACTGCGGACCGGCCATCCGCAGCCACCCCCGCTGCTCCGGCTGGTACGTGTACAGCACGACCTCGGTGCCGTCGGGGGTGTAGGCGAGCAGCGTCGCGTTGGCCGGCATCGGCAGGTCGGCGAAGTCGGCGGTGACGAACTCCGGAATCACGTATCGGCCGCTCGGGGTGAAGCCCGTGCCCAGGACGGGCGGACCGACCCGGTCGTGTGCCGGCATGCGGACGAGGCCGCGCTGGTTGGCGCCCAGCGGGATCTCGTAGTCGCGCGGGTCGATCGCGCGCCACCGCAGCGCGTAGACGACGTCCGGGTCGTCGCGGCTGGCGTCGGTGTCGGTGCGCAACAGCGCCAGGTCGGCCGGGGTGCGCAGGTGCGCCACGTCATGCTCGCGGTAGCAGAAGCCGTAGGGCAGCCAGCCGCGCAGGTATCCGGAGAGCTGGCGCGCCGACAGCGCCTTGATCATGCGGGTGCCCCGCCGGATCGCGGCGGTGCGCCGGATGCCCGCGACGGTCGGGTCGTCGGCGTATGCCGGGGTCTGGCTGAGCGCGTGGATGTCGTTCCACCCGCGCTGCCGGTTGAGCGGGACCATGAGTGGTGCTTCGGGCGTCTCCAGCGGTGCGTCGGCGCGCGGCCCGTGCACGGCGGCGACCTCGGTGACGTGCACGAAACGGTGCCACGGCAGCGGTGCGCCGGGACGCGGGTTGCGCTGGAAGCCGTCGACGGGGTCGGCGCTGAACAGCTCGTATGCCGCGCCGTGCGCGAGCTCGTCGGCGGGGTAGATCGCGTCGCCGAACGTCACCCGCAACCCGGTGGGCGCCTCGGCGACATGGGGGGCCTCACGGGCGGCGGTCACTCGCCCGAGAGTAGACCGCTGCGCGTGCTCGTGGGTGAACGGAGGGTTACACCTGCCTGTGACATCCTGGGGGGCGATGAGTAAGACGCGAGGCCAGCGGGCGGGGGAGTTTCCGCCCTCGCCGCCATCCCTTCCGATCCCCGTCGTCGACAGCCACACGCACCTCGACATCACGGTGTCCGAGGCCGGCGCGCCCGGCGGTGTGACCGAGCTGATCGCCCGCGCCGCCGAGGCCGGCGTCGACCGGCTCGTACAGGTCGGCGTCGACGTCGAGACGTCGCGCTGGGGAGCCGCGCTGGCGGCCGAGCACGAGGCAGTCGTCGCGACCGTCGCGATACACCCCAACGAGGCGCCGCGCCTGCACGACCTCGACGAGGCGCTGCGGCAGATAGAGGCACTCGCCGCGCAAGACAGGGTCCGGGGCATCGGCGAGACCGGCTTGGACACCTTCCGGACCGGCGACGAGGGCCGCGCGGCACAGGAGACCAGCTTCCGGGCCCACATCGCCATCGCCAAGAGGTACGGGAAGCCCCTCGTCATCCACGACCGCGACGCGCACGCCGACGTGCTGCGCGTCCTATCCGACGAGGGCGCACCGGAAACCGTGGTGATGCACTGCTTCTCGGGCGACGCCGAGTTCGCGGCGGAGTGCGTCCGGCGGGGGTACGTGTTGAGCTTCGCGGGGACGGTGACGTTCGCCAGCGCGAGCGCGCTGCGCGAGGCGGCCCGGGTCACCCCGCTGAAGCAGATGCTCGTAGAGACCGACGCGCCGTACCTGACACCCATGCCGTACCGCGGCCGCCCGAACGCCTCGTACCTGATCCCCCTGACCGTGCGCGGCCTGGCCGAGACGACGGGCGCCCACCTGTACGAGCTCTGCACGGCGATCTCCGAGACCGGCGACCGGGTGTTCGGGCCCTGGCGCTGACCGTCACTCCGCACGGTCGCACCCGTCGTTGGAGCCGCTGGTGCCAGCCAGGCCCGGCTCGATCTGGCCCGGCTTGTCGCTGGCGCCCTTCGGGTCGATTACGACAATGCGCGGGCTGACCGGGTCGGTGTCGAGGCACTCGTCGCCGGTGTCGTCGTTCTCCTCCTCGTCTGTGTTCTCTTCGCCGTTGTTCTCTTCGCCCGCGTTTTCGTCGTCGCTTCCCTCCTCGTCGGTGTTCTCGTCGTCGGTGCCCTCCTCGTTCGTGGAGTCGTTGGTCGAGTCGGTGGAGTCGTCGGTCGACTCCTCGTCCGTGGTTTCGTCGTCGGTTGTTTCGTCGGAGTCCTCGGTCGAGTCCTCGTCCGTCGTGTCGTCTGATTCGGTCGTGTCCTCTGTCGACTCGTCGTCCGTCGATTCCGTGGATTCGTCGCCCGTGGTGTCGTCCGCCTCCTCGTCGGTTTCCTCGCTGGGCGTGCAATCGTCGCCGTCGACGGGATCGACACCATCCGTGCCGCCGGGCCCGGCGTGCGTCCAGACGTAGACCTTCGGCGGGGTCTTTCCGGGCGTGGTTTCAGCCTTAGACGTGGCGCTCGCGATGCCGGTGCTCAACGCGATGCCTGCCGAGATCAAGGCAGCGGCGAACAGGAGTGCCAGCAAATCGCGTACGCGTTTCATCGAATCCAGCCTTTCGTCGGGGACTTGCTCTCCACGAGAAGCCAACCGGCGACAGCGATCGCACACCAGCATTCGAGGCGTACGGGTCAGTTCCGAGCAACCTGCCGGTCTTGTCGAGAACTGTTCCTGTTTGTACCCAGGAAGTGGCGACACGCCGAATCATCCGCTTGAATACGGGCGGCGCGGACCCAGGGCGCGCTTGGGCGGACGGACACGGGGAGCGTTGATGGCAAGCGAGGAGTCGGTCCAGGGCGGTGCACCAGATCCGCGGTCGGCCACGTCGGCGGCTGAGTTCGTGGCGCAGATGCGTGCGCTGCGCCAGTGGTCGGGACTGACCATGCGGCAGGTGGCGAAGAAGGCCGAGGACGCTGGCGACGTGCTGCCGCACAGCACGCTCGCGGCCGCGTTGGGCCGGGCCAGCCTGCCGAAGGAGGAGCTGGTCGCGGCGTTCGTTCGGGCATGCGGCGGCGACCAGGACACTGTGGACCGCTGGGTCGCGATCCGGAAGAAGCTCGCGGCGGCCGCCGCGGGTCAGCCTGAGCCGGTCGACCTGAATGTGACAGCCGATGCGGCCGACGAGCCCCGGGTCCGCCCGCCCTGGGGCCTACTGGACACGGTGCCGGAGCCTCCCGCGGAGCTGGCACCGTTCGACGGCTGGACCCGCGACGACACGACACCCGAGACACGCGCGGCGTCCGACCAGACCGCGGCGCCCGCGCCGTCCGACGCGCCGTCCGACGCGTCGTCCAGCGGACCGTCCGAGGCGGATCTGGCAGGACCAGGCGAGCTGCCGGCCGAGCCGGCCGGGTTGCCCGGAGCGGACGGTGTTCCGGCCGAGCCGGACGCGTGGCCCGACACGCGCGTGGAAACCGGCGCGGCGCCGGACGTGCGAGCCGACGCGGGCGTCCGGTCGTACACCTACAGCGACGGCACGCTCGCCACGGCGGCGAAGTCCCGTCGTACGTCGGCCTGGTCGGGACTGCACCGCAGGCGTGACCCGGAGACCGGCGAGGCGACCGGCCCCATCCGGCTGCGCGACCTAGTGCCGCCGGTAGTGTTCCGGGCGGGGTGGTCGTCGCGCGTCCTGCTGGGCGTGATGGTCCTGCTGCTCGTGCTCGTAGCCACGGGCGTACTGGTCCGCGCATTGCGGGATGTGGACGGAGATGGTGGTACGACCGGTGTCGGGGCCCAACCGACCATCGAGCTGGACGACAGCGAGACGGTGCCCGACGACGACGAGGAGGAGGTGTCCGAGGAGACACCCGCCACCGAAGCGACCAGCGCCACGCCGCCGAAGACGAGCGCCCCGGCCCGTACGACCCCGCCCGCCGTGACGATGCCCGCCGCCGGGAAGTACCTCATGATGCCGGCCGCCACCCTCAGCAAGTCGTACTGCGTGGCCGTCGGTCCGCAGCCCGGTGGTGACCGGCCACACGTCGCGGTGATCGGGCCGTGCGCGCAGGCCGAGCCGGAGGTCAGCGAACTGCGGAAGGTGTCGGCCAACACCTACCAGATCTACTGGGCCGACCCGTCCGGCGGCGGGGGATGTGTGCAGGTGGACCCGGACCCGAACGGCCAGCCGTCCACCGCCGACGGCCAGCTGCTCGCGCCCCGCGACACCTGCGCGCGGCCGGATCAGCGGTTCACCTTCGAGCCGGTCAAGTCGGGCGGCACCCAGGGCTACAAGCTGCATGCCGCCACTGCGCCGAAGATGTGCGTCGGCACGATCGGCGGTGCCACGGCTGCCGGTACGGCGGTCGCGCAGGTGCCGTGCCGCGACGACGCCGCACAGGTTTTTGTCTTCCGGAAGAAATGAATTTGCTCGGGACAGCTTGATACTGACCCGAACACTCGAATTGCTTTTCGGAAACGCTGTCCATTGCTGCAATTGTCGACATGACATTCCTGAATAACGCCCGAAAGGCGATTGGTCTCACGCTCGGGCTGATAGCGGTTGGTGCCGCCCTGGTGGTGTCGATAGCGTCGGCGAACGCGGCCACGTCCGGCCGCCAACTTTCGTTCTGCACGAGCTCGGCGACGGACGGCGACTACGTGGTGGCTACGGGCACGCGCAGCAACGGCGCCTGGAAGTCGAGCAAGAAGGTGAAGCTCAAGAAGAAGCTGCTCTGCATGAATTTGAAGAGCGTCCGGTACAAGTACGACGTCACCGTGAAGTGGTACGAGAAGAGTGGGAAGCTGCGGAGGACGACGACGTGCTGGGTGCCGCCGGCGAACGGTTCCGCACCCTTCTCATGCTGGGAGAAGAACAGGGTCAACAAGAACCCGAACTCCACGTACCAGGACTGCGCCGGGTTGAGCCTGCGCGAGCGGATCGCGTGTGTCGCGTGGTCACAGCGCGGCGTGATCGAAGTGAACAACAGCGGCGCGAACGAACTGCCGGGTGTCAGTTCCCGCAGCGCCGGTGACAAGTGGCACTGCGCCAAGTACTTCAAGTCTTTCGGCAGCAATCTCAACTGCGAGAGCGACTCGAAGGGTCACTGGTGTGCCGCTTTCACCCGCTGGGTGTGGACGAAGGCCGGGGTCAAGTCCGTGCCGAAGTCGTTTCACGCGGGCACCTGGCGGTCGAAGCTGAAGAAGCACAAGACCGGGTCGCCGCGGGTCGGTGACTACGCGGTCTGGAACGACACTCACTCCGGCATCGTCGTGCGCCGCAACGGCGACAGGATCGGGGTGATCGAGGGCAACGCCTCGGATGCGGCCCGGTACCGGACCTACACGCTTGGCGGTGCTGGCGCGCCGACCGACTTCTACCAGCCGCCGAACGCCTGACCGTGGGGTGCGCGGGGTGGTGGCGCGATGGCGCTGCCACCCCGCGCCGTAGGCTGAGCAACCGTGACCGGGGTGCTTCTCGGCCCGGCGGAGATCCGGGAGCTGGCCGCGCGCCTCGGCGTGCGCCCCACGAAGAAGCTTGGGCAGAACTTCGTCCACGACCCGAACACGGTCCGCCGGATCGTGGCCGCCGCCGGCCTGGACGCGGGTGATGTGGTCGTCGAGGTGGGTCCAGGGCTGGGCTCGCTCACGCTCGGGCTGTTGCCGGCGGCCCGGCACGTGCACGCGGTGGAGATCGACCCGGTGCTCGCGGGTGCGCTCGCCGAGACCGCGGGTCACCCCGACAGCCTGACCGTGCATCGCGCGGACGCGTTGCGAATCTCCGTCGCGGATCTCATGCCACCGCCCACCGCCTTGGTCGCGAACCTGCCGTACAACGTCGCGGTCCCGGTCGTCCTGCACCTGCTCGCCGAGCTGCCCTCGCTGCGCAAGGGGCTCGTCATGGTGCAGAAGGAGGTCGCCGACCGGCTGGTCGCCGGTCCGGGCTCCAAGGTGTACGGGGTGCCGTCGGTGAAGCTGGCCTGGTACGCCTCGTCCCGTAGCGCGGGCAAGGTGCCACCGGCGGTGTTCTGGCCGGTGCCAAACGTCGACTCCGGCCTCGTCGCCTTCACCCGCCGCGACCCGCCGCGCACCGATGTCTCGCGCGAGCGTGTCTTCTCGGTGGTCGACGCCGCGTTCGCGCAGCGCCGCAAGACGCTGCGGGCCGCGCTCGCCGGCTGGGCGGGCGGTCCAGACCGGGCCGCTGCCGCGTTGGTGGCCGCCGGCGTCGATCCGGGCGCGCGGGGCGAGTCATTGACGATTGGCCAGTTCGCGGACATCGCCGCTGGCGTGCCCGTGCCAAGCGGAGCCGGCGAGTAGTCTGGCGGCGTGCCCGTGAGGAGGTGGACGACATGACCGCTCAACCACTACGTGTCCGCTCCCTCTGCCCGCCCATTCCGGACATCGCTCCGTGACCGAGGCGTGGCGGCCGGACGAAGACCTCGACCGGCCCCGGTTGGCGGCTTCCGGACCGGTGAAGGTGCGGGTTCCCGCGAAGATCAACTTGCACCTGGGTGTCGGCCCGGCACGCGACGACGGCTACCACGAGCTGAGCACCGTCTACCACGCGATCTCCCTGTACGACGAGCTGACCGCCCGTCGCGGCGACACGCTGACTCTCACCATGGAGGGCGAGGGCGCCGGTGAGCTGGCCCTCGACGAGTCAAACCTGGTGATCCGCGCGGCCCGCGCCCTGGCCCACCACACCGGCATGCCCGCGCACGCCCGGCTGCACCTGCGCAAGCAGATCCCGCTCTCCGCCGGCTTGGCCGGTGGCAGCGCCGACGCGGCCGCCGCCCTGGTGGCGTGCGACGCGCTCTGGGGCACCGGGCTGTCCCGCGACGACCTCGCGGCCATCGCCGCCGATCTCGGCTCCGACGTGCCGTTCCTCGTGTACGGCGGCACCGCGCTCGGCACCGGGCGCGGCGAGGCGGTCAGCCCGGTGCTGGCCCGCCCGAACACCTGGCATTGGGTGGTGGCGGTCGCCGACGGAGGGCTGTCCACGCCAGACGTCTACCGCGAGCTCGACCGGCTGCGCTACACCGGCCAAGTGCCGCGGCTGCCCACCCACTCCACGAACCCGCTGCTCGGCGGCGCCGACCGGCTGCTCTCCGCGCTGCGCCAGCGCGACCCCGCTGTGCTGGGCGCGGCGCTCGACAACGACCTCCAGCCGGCCGCCCTGTCGCTGCGGCCGAGCCTCACCGACGTCCTCAAGGCCGGCCACGCCGCGGGTGCGCTCACCGGTCTGGTCTCGGGGTCCGGGCCGACCTGCGTGTTCCTCGCCTCCGACAGCCGCCGGGCGAAAGAGATCGCCGACGACCTGACCGCCGCCGGGGTGTGCCGCATCGCGTACACCGCGCACGGCCCCGTGGCGGGCGCCCGGGTGGCCTGAACCATGGCGAACATCGTCAACCTGGACCGGGTGTCCAAGGGGTACGGCGCGGCCGGGCAGCTGCTCACCGAGGTGTCCCTTGGCCTCGACGACGCCGACCGGATCGGCGTCGTCGGGCTCAACGGCGCCGGGAAGTCCACGCTGCTGCGCCTGCTGACCAAGCTCGAAGAGCCGGACGACGGCCGGGTCACGCACCGGCGCGACCTGCGGGTCGCCTGGCTGCCGCAGTCGCTCGACCTCGCTCCCGACGCCACCGTGCACGACGTCGTGATCGGCACCGCCTGGCTCGGCCATGGCTTCGCCGCTGAGCACGAGTGGGCCGGCGACGCGGGGGTGCGCGCGATCCTCGATGGCCTCGGCATGCCACACCTGGGCCTCGACCAGCCCGTCGGGCCGATGTCGGGTGGCGAGCGCCGCCGGGTCGCGCTGGCCGCGCTGCTGGTGCGCGCCGCCGACCTGCTGATCCTCGACGAGCCCACCAACCACCTCGACGTGGCCGGCGTCGACTGGCTGGCCCGCTACCTGCTGGGGCGGCGTGGCGCGCTGGTCGTCGTCACGCACGACCGGTGGTTCCTCGACGCGGTGTGCACCGGCACCTGGGAGGTCGCCGACCAGACGGTCCGCGCCTACGAGGGCGGGTACGCCGCGTGGACGCTCGCCCGCGCGGAGCGCGACCGGGTCGCGGCGGCCACCGAGGCACGCCGGCAGAACCTGCTGCGCAAGGAGATCGCGTGGCTGCGGCGAGGCCCGCCCGCCCGGACCTCCAAGCCGCGCTTCCGCATCGAAGCCGCCAACGCGCTCATCGCGGACGTACCGCCGCCGCGTGACACGGTCTCGCTGCGCAGGCTCGCCACCGCTCGTCTCGGCAAGCAGGTGTACGACCTGCGCGACGTCACCCTGCACGCCGGCCCCAAGCTGATCCTGGACGACGTCACGTGGCAGGTCGGCCCCGGTGACCGGATCGCCATCCTGGGCGCCAACGGAGCCGGGAAGACCACGCTGCTGCGCCTGCTGGCTGGCCGGCTCTCCCCAGACAAGGGGGAGGCGCGCGTCGGCACGACGGTGCGCACCGCCTTCCTGTCGCAGGAACTCGTCGAACTGCCCAATGAGCTTCGACTGCTGGAGGCGGTCGAAGAGATCGCCAAGCGCGTCAAGCTCGGCGACCGGGAGCTGAGCGCCGCGCAGCTGGCGGAGGTGTTCGGGTTCACCGACCGTCGAGTGTGGACACCGGTGGGCGACCTGTCCGGCGGTGAACGGCGGCGCCTGCAGCTCCTGCGCCTGCTCGCCGGCGAGCCCAACGTGCTGCTGCTCGACGAGCCCACCAACGACCTCGACACCGACACGCTCGCCTCGCTCGAAGACCTGCTCGACTCGTGGCCGGGCACGCTCGTGGTCGCCAGCCACGACCGGTACCTCGTCGAGCGGGTGACCGACTCGGCGTACGCGCTGCTCGGCGACGGGCGGCTGCGCAACCTGCCGGGCGGCGTCGACGAGTACCTCACGCTGCTCACCCAGGGCAACACACCCTCCGCGCCGGCACCTGCCGCGCCGCGTACGGCGCGCGAACGCGAGCCCGCCTTCGACGTCCGCGCGGCCCGCAAGGAGCTGGCTCGCCTCGAACGCACGCTGGGCAAGCTCGAGCAGCGCGAGGCCACGCTGCATGAAGAGCTCGCGGCGCACGCCACCGACTACACCAAACTCGCCGACCTCGACGCGCGGCTCAAAGCGGTACAGGCAGAGCGTGGACTCCTCGAAGAGGAGTGGCTAGCGCTGGCGGAGCGAGTGCCGGATCACTGAACTGGGGGCCGCCCGGTGGCCTCCTGATCGCGTACGTCAAAATCGCCGCCATGGCGCACACTCCCGTCAACCACCCGCTGCGGCCCACCTATCGGGCGCTAGCGGGGCTGGCCGGCCTCTACCTGGTGATCTTCGGCGTGCTCGGCATCGTCGAGACCGGCACCGAACCGTTCTTCGACCAGGGCGACGGCAGGGCGATCGGCCAGGGCACCAACCTTGGGTACTCCGTGATCGCGATCGCCGCGGGCCTGCTGATCCTCGCGGGTGTCGGCATCGGCCGCAACGTCGACGCCACGCTCAACACGTGGGGCGGGTACGCGTTCATGGCGTTGGGTCTTGCCGCCCTGGCGGTGATCCGCACCGACGCCAACTACCTCAACTTCACGATCCCCACCGTCGTCGTCACGATGACGGTCGGGCTCCTGCTACTGACCGCCGGCATGTACGGCAAGGTGGGCACCGACGAAGAGGCGAAGGCGGCTGAGGCCGCGCGGCTCGTCCTGTAGCCGCGGCTTTCCGCTGTAGCGCTGCGCACGCGCCATAGCTGGGTGACAATCCAGCTATGGCGCACATCCCGGTGAACCACCCGCTACGGCCTGTGTACCGCACCTTCGCGGCCCTGATCGGCGCGTACATCCTCGTGTTCGGCGTCGTCGGCCTGATCCAGACGTGGGGCGACCCGCTCTTCGACCGGGGCGACGTCTGGACGCTCGGCCTACGGACGAACCTGGCGTTCGCGATCCTGTCGATCCTGTACGGCATCGTGCTGCTCGGCGGCAACATCCTCGGCGGCAACCTCGGCCACATGATCAACGTGGGCGGCGGGGTGCTCTTCATGGTCGCCGGCATGGGAATGATGACCGTCATGCAGACCGACGCCAACGTCCTGAACTTCTCGATGTCGACGGTGATCGTGTCGCTGATCTTCGGGATTCTCGTCTTCACCGCCGGCCTGTACGACAAGCCCGGCACCGCCGAAGACGCCGAGGAAGAGGAGAAGTACCGCCGCGCCTCGGTGCACGCCTAGCGGTTGCGGCGTGTCAGCAGCGTCGGCTTCGCTTCCAGGTGCGATAGGCCGTTCCAGGCGAGGTTGACCAGGTGCGCGGCCACCGTCTCCTTGCGGGGCTTGCGCACCTCCAGCCACCAGCGGCCGGTCAGCGCCACCATGCCGACCAGCGCCTGCGAGTACAGCTCGGCCAGCTTCGGGTCGTATCCGCGCTGCTTGAACTCGGCGCCTAGGATGTGCTCCACCTGGTGCGCCACATCGTTGAGCACGCTGCTGAAGTTGCCGGTCGAGGACATGACCGGCGACTCCCGCACCAGTACCCGGAAGCCGTCGGTCTCGCCCTCGATGTAGTCGAGCAGCGCCAGCGCCGCCTGCTCCAGCAACTCGCGCGGGTGACCAGCGGTCAGCGCGTTCGTGATGCGGTCGAGCAGCGCCCGGACCTCCCGGTCCACCACCACGGCGTACAGGCCTTCCTTGCCGCCGAAGTGCTCGTAGACCACGGGCTTGGAGACCTTCGCGCGGTGCGCGACCTCCTCGATGGAGGTCGCGTCGAACCCGCGCTCGGCGAATAGCTGGCGGCCGATGACGATGAGCTGCTCACGGCGTTGCGCCGCCGGCATCCGAACCCGTGAGCTGGGTTTGGGTGGCGCCCCGTTCGCGCTTGAAATGTCTGTCACGCTGTTGGTTTCACCAGCTTCGCGGCGATCCGCTCCGGCTTGGGCCAGCGCACGTCGTACGCAGCACCGATCTTCTCGAAGATCCAGATAGTGCGGGCGGAGATGTCGATCTGCCCGCGCAGCACGCCGTGGCGGGCGCACGTCGGATCGGCGTGGTGCAGGTTGTGCCAGCTCTCACCGAACGACAGGATCGCCAGCGGCCAGAAGTTCGCCGCCTTGTCGCCCTCGCGCATCTCGAACGGCCGCTCACCGTAGACGTGGCAGATCGAGTTGATCGACCAGGTGACGTGGTGCAGCAGACCCACCCGCACGATGCCGGCCCAGAAGAGCGCGGTCAGCGCGCCCTGCCACGACCAGGTGACCAGACCACCGGCGGCGGCCGGCGCGACCAGCGAGATCGCAACGAGCAGCGGGAAGAGCTTGTCGACCCGGTTGATGTCCTTGTCGCGCAGCAGGTCGGGGGCGAAGCGCTCGCGGTTGGACAGCTCGCGGTGGAACAGCCACCCCATGTGCGCGAACCAGAGGCCCTTGACCAGCGCCCAGAAGCTCGTGCCGAATCGCCACGGCGAGTGCGGGTCGCCCTCCAGGTCCGAGAACGCGTGGTGGCGCCGGTGGTCGGCGACCCACTGCGTGATGTTGCCCTCGACCGCGAACGAACCCGCCACCGCGAGCGCGATCCGCAGCCAGCGCTTGGCCTTGAACGAGCCGTGAGTGAAGTACCGGTGATAGCCGACCGTGATGCCGATGCCGGCCACGGAGTACCAGACCGCGAAGATCGCGACGTCGGTCCAGGACAGCCAGCCGCCCCAGGCGATCGGAACCGCGGCGAACACCGCGAGGAACGGGATCACGACGAATGCCCAGAGGCCGATCAGGATGCCTTTGGACTGGGTGCCCTCGGTCAGCGGCTTGGGAGCGTTGGGGATGGACGTCTCGGCGAGGGTGGCAGGAGACATGGAACCTCACTGGCGGTGCGGGGGAACAGATTAAGTTACGCTTACGTCACCGTAACTTACGGAACCGTAGTTTGACGAGGATTACCTGTCTGAGTGCGTCACCGCCGATGTCGGTTCTCTTCGCGATCAGGCGAGCGCTACGCTGGCATTCGCAACAGTCGGCTGTGGTGTAATTGGCAACACTGCGGGTTTTGGTCCCGTATTTCCAGGTTCGAGTCCTGGCAGCCGAGCCACCCGTAAATGTCCGGTTTTGGACTGGCGGCTGGCCGGGTAGGCCGGCGCCCCGAGGATTACCATGAGGCCGCAACCTCATGCCGCCCTGACGGGAGCCCTCTCGTGACCTCTTCCCGCCCTCGCACCGTCGTCGTTCTCGCCGCCGGTGAGGGCAAACGGATGAAGTCCGCGCTCCCGAAGGTGCTGCACCCACTGCTGGGTCGCACCCTCGTCGGCCACGTGCTGGCGGCGGCCGAGCCGCTCGGCGCACAGCGCACGATCGTGGTCGTGGGCCACGGCGCCGAACAGGTCTCCGCGCACCTCGCCGAGATCGCGCCGGACGCCGAGCCCGTGCTCCAAGCCAGCCAGAACGGCACCGGTCACGCGGTGCGCATCGCGCTGGAGGCGGTTGCCGACGTCAATGGCACCGTGGTGGTGCTCAACGGCGACGTGCCGCTGCTGCGCCCGGAGACGGTGGCGGCGCTGGTAGCCGCGCATGAGGCGGGCGGCACCGCGGCGACGGTGCTGGCCGCAGAGGTGGCCGAGCCGGCGGGGCTGGGGCGGATCGTGCGTGACGCGAGCGGTGCCCTGGAGCGCATCGTCGAAGAGCGCGACGCGACCGCCGAGCAACGGGCGATCCGTGAGATCAACGCGGGTATCTACGCGTTCGATGGCGGGTTGCTGCGGGCGGCGCTGGGCAAGCTGTCGACGGACAACGATCAGGGCGAGGAGTACCTGACGGACGTGTTCGGGCTGCTGGCGACGGACGGCCGGTCGGTGGCGGTACACGTGGCGGACGACGCGACCGAGACGTTGGGCTGCAACGATCGGGCGGAGCTGGCGGGTTTGCGGCGCCTGCTCCGCAACCGGGTCAACACGGCTTGGATGCGGTCCGGCGTGACGATTCTGGACCCGGCGACCACCTGGATCGACGTGACGGTCACGCTGGAGCCCGACGTGGTGATCGACCAGAATTCGCAGCTGCGCGGCGCGACCGTGGTGGCGGCGGGTGCGACGGTAGGGCCCGACGTGACGCTGGTCGACACGGTGGTCGGTGCGGGCGCGTCGGTGGTGCGGGCACACGCGGTCGGCGCCGAGGTGGGGCCCGAGGTGACGATCGGGCCGTACGCGTCGCTGCGCCCCGGTACGAAGCTGGCGCGCAAGGCGAAGCTCGGCACGTTCGTGGAGACGAAGAACGCCACGATCGGCGAGGGTTCCAAGGTGCCGCACCTGACATACGTGGGTGACGCGACGATCGGCGAGCAGTCGAACATCGGCGCCGCGTCGGTGTTCGTCAACTACGACGGGGTGTCGAAGCACCACACGACGATCGGCAGCTACGTGAAGACAGGCTCCGACAACATGTTCGTGGCGCCGGTCGAGGTCGGCGACGGCGCCTACACGGGTGCGGGCACGGTGGTGCGGAAAAACGTGCCGCCGGGAGCGCTGTCGGTGTCGGGCGGACCGCAGCGGATCTTCCCGGATTGGACGGAACGTAAGCGGCCGGGTACGCCGGCGGCAGAGGCGGCGCGCCGCGCGAAGGAGCGCGAGCGTGAGGCAGCGCACGACGAGGGTGATGCGGGTCAACGGCGAACGACCTCGGGAGATACTTCAAGCGAGTAGTCGTCGAACCACCGACCCACGGGAGCAGAATGCCGATGGGCAGCATCGTCGCGGAAAACCGCAAGAGCCTGATGCTCTTCTCGGGTCGGGGCTTCCCCGAGCTCGCAGATGAGATCGGCGAGGCGCTGGGCGTAGCGCCGACGCCGACCGACGCGTACGAGTTCGCGAACGGCGAGATCTTCGTCCGGTACCGGGAGTCGGTGCGGGGTTCGGACGCGTTCGTGGTGCAGTCGGTGACCCAGGGTGTCAACAAGTGGGTCATGGAGACCCTGATCATGGTTGACGCGTTGAAGCGCGGTTCGGCGAAGCGGATCACGGTGGTGCTGCCGTTCTATCCGTACTCGCGGCAGGACAAGAAGCACCGCGGACGCGAGCCGATCTCCGCGCGCCTGATGGCCGACCTGTTGAAGACGGCGGGCGCGAACCGCATCCTGACGGTCGACCTGCACACGGCGCAGATCCAGGGCTTCTTCGACGGGCCGGTGGATCACCTGTTCGCGATGGACACGCTGGCCGGATACGTGGAGCGCAAGTACGCGGGCCGGCCGATGGCGGTGGTGGCGCCGGATTCGGGCCGGGTGCGGGTGGCGGAGCGCTGGACGGACCGGCTGGGCGGCTGCCCGCTGGCGTTCATCCACAAGACGCGCGACCCGTTGAAGCCGAACCAGGTGGTGGCGAACAGGGTGGTCGGCGACGTCGAAGACCGGGTGTGCCTGATCGTCGACGACATGATCGACACCGGTGGCACGATCACCCGGGCGGCGGACATCCTGCACGAGTCCGGCGCCGCCGATGTCGTGGTGGCGTCGACGCACGCGCTGCTGTCCGATCCCGCGACCGAGCGGTTGAAGAACAGCAGGATCAGCGAGGTGGTGGTGACGAACACGTTGCCGCTGCCGCCCGAGAAGCGCCTAGACAAGATCACGGTACTTTCGATCGCGCCGCTGCTGGCGCGGGCGATCCGCGAGGTGTTCGATGATGGCTCGGTGACTACGCTGTTCGGCGGTCTGAGCTAATCGGGGGTCTGGGCTTACTTGCGCCTGGGCTCCGCTAGACTGGAGCGGTTGCCACGGCGAGGGTGCTCTGCGGGCCGCTGCTGACACAGCACCGACCGCACGGGGTTACCGTGATCGACGCGGTGCTCCGGGCCCTGCCCCAGCGCGCCTCCTCGCCCGGCACCGCAGCCGCCGACCCCACGCAGCAGACGAAAGCATCAGGAGTACTTCCGTGTCCGAGGTAAAGATCAGCGCCGAGCCCCGCACCGAGTTCGGCAAGGGTGGTGCCCGTCGTACCCGTCGGGCCGGCAAGGTGCCCGCCGTGCTGTACGGCCACGGCGAGAAGCCCCAGCACATCGCGCTCCCAGCGCGGGAGTTCGCCGCAGCGATTCGTCACGGCGGCCTCAACCAGATTTTCGCCATCGACATCGCGGGTGCCGCCACGACGCTGGCGCTCGCCAAGGCGATCCAGCGTGATCCGATCAAGGACACCTTCGAGCACGTCGACCTGATCATCGTGAAGCGCGGCGAGAAGGTGACCGTCGAGGTTCCGGTGCACCTAATCGGCGAGGCCGGCCGCGGCACGCTGGTCGTGACCGAAAACCAGACGCTGTCCGTCAACGCCGAGGCGCTGCACCTGCCCGAGTACCTCGAGGCCTCGATCGAGGGCCTGGAAGGTGGTTCGCGGGTGACCGCCGCAGACGTGACCCTGCCGCCCGGCACCGAGCTGGCCGCCGACCCGGAGCTGGTCATCGCCATGGTGACCGTGGCACCGAGCGCCGAGCAGCTCGAGGGCGAGACCGCCGAAGAGGCGCCGGCCGAGACCGCCGAGGAGCCGGCCGAGGCCACGGCCCAGGCCTGATCGCTGCCGTGAGGCTGAGCCGCTGACGTACGAAAGGGGGCCCTGGCGGGCCCCCTTCGCATCTGTAGGGGTAGGCAGGTGGACGAGAGCTGGCTCGTGGTTGGGCTTGGCAATCCGGGCAAGGAGTACGCGCGCAACCGGCACAACGTCGGCTTCCTGGTGGCCGACCTGCTGGCCGGGCGTATCGGCGCGAAGTTCGGGCGGCATCGTCGCGCGGTCGCCGAGGTGGCCGAGGGGCGTGTCGGGTACGGCGGGCCGAAGGTGATCCTCGCGAAGCCGTTGACGTACATGAACCTGTCGGGCGGGCCGGCGGCGGCGCTGGCGCAGTTCTACAAGGTACCGATCGGGCAGATCATCGCGGTGCACGATGAGCTGGACATCGGGTACGGGCAGGTGAGGGCGAAGCTCGGCGGCGGCGAGGGCGGGCACAACGGCCTGCGGTCGATGTCGAAGTCGTTGGGTGGCAAGGAGTACGCCCGGGTGCGGTTCGGCATCGGCCGGCCGCCGGGGCGGCAAGATCCCGCGGATTACGTGCTCTCCGATTTTTCGGCGGCGGAGCGCAAAGAGCTGGAGTTTCTGGTCGATCGGGCCGCCGACGTGGTCGAGGCCATTGTCACGCAAGGGGTTGAAGCAGCTCAGAACGCCTATAACGGGGCGTGACGCCCAAGGCGGTCGTGCGTTGATCCCCGCGAGACGATGTGACGGGGGGCGACGTGGAGCAGCGGCGGTTCGGCGAGTACGACGCCGAGCTTGTCCGCGACGTCGAGAACGCGTTCGACGAGGAGCTCCGCCTATTCCCCGCGCCCCTTCGGCAGCGCGCCGCCGAGGTGCCACGCGTGTCGGGCTGGCCGCTGCGGCGGATACCCGGGCGGCACGCGGCGATGTCGCGACGCGCCCAGTGGGAGGCCCGGTACGTCCGGACCCTGGTGGTGGGCGACCTGCTGGTCGGCCTGGCAGCGGGCGCGGTCGCGTTCGAGGTCCGCTTCGGGCTGACGGTGACCGCGTACAACCGGGTGTACCTGCTGCTTTCGCTGCTGCTGCCGGTGGCGCTGGTCGCGATGCAGGCGCTGCACCGCACCTACGAGAGCCGTTTTCTCTTCGTGGGCACGGAGGAGTACCAGCGGGTCATCCGCTCGGGCCTCGGCATGATCGCGGCGGCCGCGGTGGTCTCGTATGCCTTCGATCTGCCCTTGGCCAGGTCGTACGTCCTGGTCGCGCTGCCGGGGGCGACCGCGACGGTGCTCGCGGTGCGGTTCGCGGCGCGCAAGCGGCTGCACCTCGCCCGGGCGCGCGGTGAGTGCCTGCGCCGGGTGCTCGTGGTGGGACACGAACTGGCCGTCCTGGACATGACCGCGCGGCTGCGTCGCGAGCGGTACCACGGCCTGGAGGTGGTGGGCGCGTGCCTGCCGGCCGGCGGGGACGGTGCCGTGGGGCTGCCGGTGTACGGGACGTTCGACGACGTGGCCGAGGCGGTCGACGCGGCGTGCGTGGACACGGTGCTGGTGCTGTCGTGCCCTGAGCTGGACGGGCAGGCGCTGCGCCGGCTGGCGTGGCGGCTGGAGCGAGACGAGGTCGACCTGATTCTGGCGAGCGCCCTGATCGACGTGGCCGGTGACCGCACGACGATCCGGCCCGTCGACGGGTTGCCGATGCTGCACGTGGAACATCCGCGGCTGGACGGCGGAGCCCGCGTGGTGAAGGAGATCTTTGATCGTCTCGGCGCCGCGTTGCTGCTGGTGATGCTGTCACCGGTGCTGGCGGCGGTGTCCATCTGTATCCGACGGGATTCACCGGGGCCGGTATTCTTTCGTCAGATCAGGGTTGGTCGCGATGGCCAGCACTTCCTGATCTACAAGTTCCGCAGCATGTACCTGGACGCGGAGGCTCGGCTCGCGGAGATCCAGCACCTGAACGAGTACGACGGTGTGCTCTTCAAGGTGCGCAACGATCCCCGGGTGACGCCGGTGGGGCGGTGGCTACGCAGGCTGTCGCTCGACGAGTTGCCGCAGCTGTTCAACGTGCTGCGGGGAGACATGTCGCTGGTCGGCCCGCGGCCGCCGCTGCCGGAAGAGGTAGCGGTGTACCCGGACGACATGCGGCGCAGGCTGGCGGTAAAGCCCGGCATGACGGGCTTGTGGCAGGTTTCCGGTCGTTCGGACCTGCCCTGGGAGGAGGCGGTCCGGTTGGATCTGCGGTATGTGGAGAACTGGTCGCTCTCGCTCGACCTGGTCATTTTGATGCGGACCGTCGCGGCGGTCACCCGATCCTCCGGGGCCTACTGATGGGCGCCCCGGTCAGCCCGCCGGTCGTCGACGGGGCGTTCGCGCGGTGGCTCGCCACCCGCGCCGGCCAGCTGCTGCTCGACGTCCGCGCCGAGCGCGGTCACGAAGATCCGGTGGCGCTGAAGGCGGCGGGCGACAAGCTGTCGCACGACTTCATCCGCACCGAGTTGGCCCGCTGGCGACCGGCCGACGCGGTGCTGTCCGAGGAGGACGACCACGCGCGCAAGGCGTGGGTGGCCGGTGACGGCCCGGCGCCGCCGATCCGCCTCGACGCCGAGCGCGTCTGGATCATCGATCCGCTCGATGGCACCCGCGAGTTCGCCGAAGAGGGGCGCTCCGACTGGGCGGTACACGTGGCGCTCTGGTCCCGAAACGCGAGCGGCCCGCACCAGCTCGCGGCGGGCGCGGTGGGGCTGCCCGCGCAGCACCGCGTGCTCGGCACCGACTATCCGCCCGCGTACCCGCCGATGACGCTGTCCGCGGCGACCGGCGGCCCGCTGCGCCTGGCGGCGAGCCGTAGCCGCCCGCCCGCGTTCCTCACGGCCGTCGCCGAGGAGATCGGAGCGGAGCTCGTACCGATGGGCTCGGCCGGCGCCAAGATCGCGGCGGTGATCGGCGGGGACGTCGATGGATACGTGCACGCGGGTGGCCAGTACGAGTGGGACTCGGCCGCGCCGGTGGCTGTGGCCACGGCCACCGGGCTGCACGCTTCCCGGATCGACGGATCTGCGCTGAAATATAACCAGGCGAATCCGCGCCTGCCCGACCTGCTCGTGTGCCGCAAGGACCTGGCGGCCCGGCTGCTGGAAGCGGTGCGACGCCACCTCCAGGTAGAGTAAATCTGCCTTTAACCAATCGGGAAGGTCTGGAACCCGTGAGCCAGACGTCAACCACATACCGCGTCTCGCACCTGGATGCTCTCGAAGCCGAGAGCATCTTCATCATGCGCGAGGTCGTGGCCGAGCTGGAGCGGCCCGTGCTGCTCTTCTCCGGCGGCAAAGACTCGATCGTCATGCTGCGCCTGGCGGAAAAGGCGTTCGCGCCGGCGCGCATCCCGTTTCCGGTCATGCACGTCGACACCGGCCACAACTTCCCAGAGGTGATCGAGTACCGGGACGCGCGGGTCGCCGAGCTTGGGCTCCAACTCGTGGTCGCCAGCGTGCCAGAGGCGCTCGAAGCGGGGCTGGTGCGCGAGCCAGCCGACGGCACGCGTAACCGGATCCAGACGCCGGTGCTGCTGGCCGCGGTGGAGAAGTACCGGTTCGACGCGTTGTTCGGCGGCGCGCGCCGCGACGAGGAGAAGGCCCGCGCCAAGGAGCGGGTGTTCAGCTTCCGCGACGACTTCGGCCAGTGGGACCCCAAAAACCAGCGCCCCGAGCTGTGGGCCCTCTACAACGGCCGGCACCACCCGGGCGAGTCGATCCGCGTGTTCCCGCTGTCGAACTGGACCGAGCTCGACGTGTGGCACTACATCGCCCGCGAGCAGCTGTCGCTGCCAGCGATCTACTACGCGCACGAGCGCGAGGTCGTCGAGCGCGACGGCATGCTGTACGGGGTGAACGAGTACCTCCCGGCGCGGGCCGGCGAGGCCCCGTTCGCGGCCCTGGTCCGATACCGCACGGTGGGCGACGCGTCCTGCACCGCCGCGGTGCGCTCCGACGCCGACACCGTCGAGAAGGTGATCGACGAGGTCGCCGCGACGCGCATCACCGAGCGCGGGGCCACCCGCGGTGACGACCGAGTCAGCGAGGCGGCGATGGAAGACCGCAAGCGGGAGGGGTACTTCTAATGACCGCTGCGGTCACGGAAACGCGGGCAATGGATCTTTTGCGCTTCGCTACCGCCGGGTCGGTCGACGACGGCAAGTCGACGCTGATCGGTCGGCTGCTGTACGACACCAAGTCGCTGTTCACCGACCAACTCGAAGCGGTCGAGGCGGTCAGTGCCGCGCGCGGCGACGAGTACACCAACCTGGCGCTGCTCACCGATGGCCTGCGCGCCGAGCGCGAGCAGGGCATCACGATCGACGTGGCGTACCGGTACTTCGCGACGCCCCGGCGCAAGTTCATCATCGCGGACACCCCCGGCCACATCCAGTACACGCGCAACATGGTCACCGGCGCATCCACCGCCGACCTGGCGCTGATCCTGGTCGACGCCCGCAAGGGCCTGGTGGAGCAGTCGCGGCGGCACGCGTTCCTGTGCTCCCTGTTGCGGGTGCCGCACGTGGTCTTGTGCGTCAACAAGATGGACCTGGTCGACTGGTCACAAGAGGTGTTCGAGCGGATCGCCGACGAGTTCACCTCGTTCGCGGCCAAGCTCGAAGCGCCCGACCTGACCGTCATCCCGATCTCGGCTCTGCACGGCGACAACATCGTCAGCCGGTCCGACAGGACCCCGTGGTACGACGGCCCGTCGCTGCTGCACCACCTGGAGCACGTGCACATCGCCTCCGACCGCAACCTGGTCGACGTGCGCTTCCCCGTGCAGTACGTGATCCGTCCACAGTCGACGACGATCACCGACTACCGCGGATACGCCGGCCAGGTCGCCTCGGGCGTGCTGAAGCCCGGCGACGAGGTGATGGTGCTGCCGTCCGGCTTCACCAGCCGCATCGCCACGATCGACACCGCCGACGGCCCGGTCGACGAGGCGTTCCCGCCGATGTCGATCACCGTGCGGCTCGAAGACGAGATCGACATCTCGCGCGGCGACATGATCTGCCGGCCGCACAACGCACCCGCCTCCACGCAAGACCTAGAGGCGATGATCTGCTGGATGGACGAGACGCGGCCGCTGGCGGTCGGCGCCAAGTACGCCATCAAGCACACCACCAGGGCGGCTCGGACCGTGGTGCGCGGCCTCCAGTACCGGCTGGACGTCAACTCGCTCCACCGGGACGAGGGCGCTACGGAGCTCACCCTCAACGAGATCGGCCGCGTGCGGCTGCGCACGACCGTGCCGCTGCTCGTCGACGAGTACCGGCGCAACCGCACGACCGGTGGCTTCATCCTCATCGACGAAACCACCAATCGCACGGTCGCCGCCGGCATGATCATCGAAACCCGCTAGCGGCGCTGCGCGCTCGTGCCGCGCGCTCTGGGTGCGGGCGCCCCCTCTCCCCGCCGATCAAGGGCATATGCACGTGGTTCGATCTCAAAACCACGTGCGTTCGCCCTTGATCGATGCGAATGGCCTTGATCGGCGGCGACGCGGCCGGGCAAAGCGCGCGTGGCTCGTAACGAAGGCCGCGACTTCGGCGACTTGCGGTGTCGGACGCGCGTCGAGGCCACATCTTCCTGATATCGCGGGATACGGCGCCGGAGGCAGCCCGGCCGCGCGAGGACCCGCAGCGGTATGCGGAAGGCGCCCCGGTCGGCGAGGAGAGAGTGCGCGGCGCCGGCGGCCAGGCGCGGCGGGTCAGAGGCGGGTGGCGCCGGCGCTGGGGATGGCGGAGAAGGACTCGGGTGGGGTGAAGCCCCTGGCCCGGTACGCCGCCGCCACCGCGTCCGCCACCGTCGGGGCGGCGTCCGCGTCGACCAGCGCCAACACGCAACCGCCGAACCCGCCGCCGGTCATCCGGGCACCGTACGCCCCGGCCGCCAGCGCTGCCTCGACGGCGGTGTCCACCTCGGGCACGGTGATCTCGAAGTCGTCGCGCATCGAGGCGTGCGAAGCGGTCATGAGCGGGCCGATCTCGCGGATGCGGCCGGAGCGCAGCAGTTCGACGGTGTCGAGGACACGCTGGTCTTCGGTCACCACATGCCGGGCGCGGCGCCGCATCACCTCGTCGGACAGGCTCGACACGGACGAGAGCGTCGCGTCGCGCAGTGCCGGCACGCCGAGCACCCGGGCCGCCTCCTCGCAGGTCTCGCGCCGCCTGGCGTACTCGCCGGTGACGTGCCTGTGCGGGGCGCGGGTGTCGATGACGAGGATGGCGAGCCCGTCGGTGGCCACGTCGAACGGGATGTGCTCGATGTCGAGCGAGCGGCAGTCGAGGAAGAGCGCGTGCCCGGCGCGGCAGCGGATCGACGCGGACTGGTCCATGATCCCGCAGGGCATGCCCGCGTACTCGTTTTCGGCCTTCTGTGCCAGCGCTGGCCGCTCGTCGACCGGCAGATCGAGACCGCCGAGGTCGACCAGAGCGGTGAGCACCGCGGACTCCAGAGCCGCGGAGGAGGACAGGCCGGCGCCCAGCGGCACGTCGGACGTGATCGCCATCTGGGCACCCGGCACGTCGAAGCCGGCCTCGCGGAGCACCCAGACGACACCGGCGACGTACGCGCCCCAGCCGGTGATCCGCTCGGACAGGTCGAAGCTGATCTGCTCGTCCGTCTGCTCCGACCACACCGTCCAGCGTGGAGTGTCCAACCGGGACGCCCCGACGACGGTGCGGTGCGGCAGCGCGAACGGCAGCACGAACCCGTCGTTGTAGTCGGTGTGCTCGCCGATCAGGTTGACCCGTCCGGGTGCCGCCCAGACACCCTCGGGCTCGGCTCCGAAGGCCGCCACGAACTGCTTCACTGTGTGTGCTCCCGGTAGAAGGTCCACGCGTCCGACACCATGTCGTGCAGGGTGGGCTTGGCGGGCGTCCAGCCCAACTCGGCGTGCGCCAGGTCGGACGACGCGACCAGCGTGGCCGGGTCGCCCTCGCGGCGGTGCGCCACCTCTACGGGTACAGGCTGGCCGGTGACCTCTTGGACCACCTCGACCACCTGCCGGTTGGTGAACCCGCTGCCGTTGCCCAGGTTGTAGATGCTGTGCTCGCCCGGCTTTGCCGCGTCGAGCGCCAGCAGGTGCGCCTGCGCCAGGTCTTCGACGTGGATGTAGTCACGGACGCAGGTGCCGTCGGGCGTCGGGTAGTCGTCGCCGAAGAGCAGGAGCTTGTCGCGTTTGCCGGCGGCCACCTGCAGCGCGATCGGGATCAGGTGCGTCTCGGGATCGTGGCGCTCGCCGATCGCGACGCCGGGGCGCAGGTAGGCGCCGGCCACGTTGAAGTACCGCAGCGACACGGCGGCCAGGTTGTGCCCCCACGCTTCGGAGGTGAGCGCGAGGTCGAAGGCGAGCTTCGTCGCGCCGTACGTGTTCGTGGGGGACTTGAGGGACGACTCGCGGATCGGGATGTCGACCGGGTTGCCGTAGACGGCGGCGGTGGAGGAGAACACGAACCGGCGTACGCCCGCGGCGCGTGCCGCGTCGAGGAGCCGGAGCGACCCGATCATGTTGATGTCCCAGTACGTCTCGGGCTGGGTCATCGAGTCGCCGGCCGAGATCAGCCCGGCGAAGTGCAGCACGCCGTCGAAGCCGGCGTCCGGCGTCAGTACAGTGGCCGCGTCGTGCAGCGAGACCTGAGCGAAGGTCGCGTCGGGCGCGAGCGCCTCGGCGTGGCCGGTGCGGAGGTCGTCGAGGATCACCACCTCGTGACCGGCGTCGAGCAGCAGCCTCGTGACGACGCTGCCGATATAGCCGGCGCCGCCGGTGACGAGCAGTTTCACGGTGGTGCCTTCCTGTTTCGCGGGTGGTCCTGCCCGGTCAGGGTACGTGCGGCGGTTGAGTGCCGGCCGTCAAGTCCGCGTCCAGCATTCCATCAGGTTCTACCAATAGTCAACAGATTCAAACATGCCTGGCGGGTCTAGGGAGGTGGGCGGGGGGCTTTAGCATGGCCTCCATGGGAAAGGCGTCGAGGCGTCCTCGACGAAGACCCGGCCCGGTGCCGCGTGCCCTCGCGCGGCTCGTCGTTCGCGCAGCCGACGCGGTCACCGCGCTGCTCGGCGTCGGCCACGCCGCCGGCCGGGAGCGCATCAGCGAGGCCGACCTGCGTGACTTGATCGCCGCCAACACGGTGCTCGACCCGGTGGAACGCCGCATCATCGACGAGGTGCTCGCCGCCGGCGCCAGCCTCGTGCGCGAGGTGATGATGCCCCGCACCGACGTGGTCTTCCTGCACGCGAACCTCACCCTTGCCGAAGCCGCCGAGATGGTACGAGCGGAGACCCACACCCGGTACCCGGTGGTGGATGGGACCCATGACGACGTCGTCGGCTTCGTGCACCTGCGTGACCTGCTCATCCGGCCCGAAGGCGACGGGCGCGTGACGATCGGAGAGCTGACCCGCGAGGTGAAGCGGCTGCCCGGCAGCAAGCGAGTGCTGGCCGCGCTCTCGGAGATGCGCCGCGAGCGGCACCACCTCGCCGTGGTGGTGGACGAGTACGGCGGCACCGCGGGCATCGTCACGCTCGAAGACCTGATCGAGGAGCTGGTCGGCGAGATCCACGACGAGTACGACACCGTGCCCGAGCCGGTGGCCGTGGGCGTACCGGCCGAAGTGGACGGACGGCTCAATCTGGCCGACTTCGCCGAGCGGGCCGGGTTCGAGCTGCCGCCCGGGCCCTACGAGACCGTCGGCGGGTACCTGATGGCGCGGCTCGGCCGGCTTCCCGAGGCCGGCGACGAGGTCGCGGTGCCGGCACCGGACACCAACGCGTCAGGCGGCTGGCGGCTGCGCGTACTGGAGCTCGACGGCCGCCGCGTGGCCCGCGTCGGCATCAGCCCGCTCCCGCTGGCGCAGACGGTGATCCCGGCCACCCGCACCGCGACGGAGCGCGCCCGGGTCAGTTGATCTGGAGTTTGCGCCAGGTCGAGCCGTCCGCGGAGAACGCCGCCCAGCCCGCGTTGAACAGGTCATAGGCGACGTAGCCGGCCGGTGTGCGGACCAGCCGGCCGGCCGCGGGGAGGGTGCCCTCGGCACGGGCGAAGGTGCGTCCGTTGTCGTCGCTGACGTACCACCGGCGGTCGGTGCCGACGACCAGCAGCCGGCCGTCGAGCAGCGGCACAAGGTCGCCCGCGACCGACCCGCCCCCCGTCGAGGTCTTCTGGAACGTCGCGCCCGAGTCGACCGAGTAAAAGATCGCCCGGATCAGGCCGTTGGCGTCGAGCACCGCCGCGTACACGTGCGTGCCCAGCGTGGCGACCCGCGCGATCTGTCCGGTGACCCCGAGCGGCATGGCCTTCCAGCTCCGGCCGCCGTCGCGGGTGACCGCCACCGCGGCCTGACCGTTCATCTGACCGGCGGCCCACCAGTCACCGCTGGCGGTGGGCGTACTGGCCAGCCAGCTCGCCGTCAGGCCGGGCTGCGTGGCCAGGGTGCCGCTGTACCCGTACCCAGAATCCCAGACCTCGACGGCGTCCCGCAGGCGCAGGATCTGCTGGGGCCCGGCGGCGGCCGGCTGCCCGGCGCGACCCGGCGCCGCCTGCCAGGTGCGGCCCTCGTCGGCCGAGACGTGGCCACCGACGGCGAGCCTGCCGTCGGGAAAGACCAGCAGATCGGGGTCGGTCTCGATCGGCGGGAGCGTGGCCGTGACCCAGCTGTGGCCGCCGTCGCTCGTGCGGGCCAGGGTGGGAGAGCAGGGGTCGCCGGTAAGGCACTGGGCGATCAGGTACCCGGTGTCTGGGTCGGCGAACTCCACCTCGGTGATCATCCCGGGCACGTCCGGCACCTCGCCGCTGAGACCGTTGATCGTGATGCCCTGGTCGGTGTAGACGGGCGCGACGGTCCGGTTCTCGTTGTCCGCAGGCGGTGGCGGCTCCGGTTCGGCCGACCACGGCCGGAGCGCGACGATGCCGGCGACCGCCAGCGCGACCGCCGCGACTCCGGCGCGCGCCGCGTGGCGCTGCCGGCGGCGGCGCCGGGCGCGGTCGCCGGTCCGCGCCAGCGGTGGCTGGGCGGTCGCGTCGGGGGTGGTGGCGCGCTCTCCGGCCCGGCGGGTGGGAA
>NZ_JAIBNX010000082.1 GCF_026130045.1 Micromonospora sp. CPCC 205371 | reverse complement strand
GGGCGCGCCCTCCACGCAACGCCGCACCGCATCGTGCCCGGCCCACGGCCGGCGACGCGCGGCCAGCAGCCCGCGACCCACTGCGCGCGGCCAGCAGCGCGCGGATCAAGGAAGATCTCATGGATCAAGGGCGAACGCACGCGGAAAAGAGATCCAAGCACGCGCATTCGCCCTTGATCGGCGAGCAAAGGGGCCGGCCCGGACGAGCGGGGCGGAGGCGCGGGCCGCGGCAGAGCGGGGAGGGCGGGCGTGGAGAGGGGACGGGACGAGCGGGGGTGAAGGCGTTAGCCGGCGCGGCGGCGGGCGCGGCGGGCGGCGAGTTCGTCGCCCGCCGGGGGCTCGTCGTCGAGCGGCTCGTCGGCGGAGACCGGGGTGCCGGCGGCCGGCTCGGCTGGCAGGTGGGAGAGGGAGCCCTGAATCTCCTTGAACGCCCCGCCGATCGCGATCCCGAACACGCCCTGCCCGCCCTGGAGCAGGTCGACGACCTCTTCTGGCGACCGGCACTCGTACACCGTGGTGCCGTCGGAGATCAGCGTGATCCCGGCCAGATCGCCGACGCCGCGCGAACGCAACGTCTCGATCGCCTTACGGATGTTCTGGAGGGACACGCCGGCGTCGAGCAGGCGCTTGACGACCTTGAGCACGACCAGGTCGCGGAACGAGTACAGCCGCTGCGTGCCGGAACCAGACGCGTCGCGGATGCTCGGCACGACGAGCGCCGTCCGCGCCCAGTAGTCGAGCTGCCGGTAGCTGATCCCGACCGCGTGACAGGCGGTTACCCCGCGGTACCCGACTGTGTCAAGGTCTTCTGGCTGACCAGACGGCTGACCAGAATCAGAGGGACCCTCAGACATGTGGCAACCTCCCAACGAGGCCAACCCTATAGCGCACCCTGACGATCCCCGGGGAACGTTTGGCGCGACACGCCGCCAAGGGCGTACGCGCCACGCCTATCCCGCGAAGTCCTCCGGACGCACCTGCTCCAGGAACTCCCGGAACTTCTCTACCTCGTCTTCCTGCTCGTCCGGAATGACGATGCCGGCCTCGGTGAGCACCTGGTCGGCACACCGGATCGGCGCGCCCACCCGCAGCGCCAGCGCGATCGAGTCGCTCGGCCGCGCGGACACCCGCAGGCCGTCGCCGATGAGCAGATCGGCGTAGAAGACGTTTTCCTTGAGTTCGGTGATCTCCACCGCGCGCAATGGCGCCTGCAGGGCCGCCAGGATGTCGCGCATGAGGTCGTGCGTCAGCGGCCTGGCCGGCTTGACGCCCTGCTGCTCGTAGGCGATCGCGGTGGCCTCGACCGCACCGATCCAGATCGGCAGGTAGCGGTCGCCGTCGACCTCTCGCAGCAGCACGATCGGCTGGTTGCTGGGCAGCTCCACCCGCACCCCGACCACGCTCAGCTCGCGCACCGCCCGCCTCCGTGTGGTTGTGTCTTTCCGCCCTCTCTGCACGGTACACGCTGTGTCTCCGGGTTCGCTCGTTGCGCGGCGCCCTGAGGCGCCGTCACGAGCGGCCCGACGTGGCCGCTGCAGTCGGTGGTCACCGGGGCCGCTCGTAACGCCGCTGTCCCGCTGACTCGTTCGCTCCGCGGCGCCCCAAGGCGGCGCCACGACCGGCCCGACGTGGTCGCCGCAGTCGGTGGTCGCCGGGGCCGGTCGTAACGCCGCCGCGCCGCTGCGCTCGCTCGCGTAGTCACCGGCCGAGGGTCTCGCGTAGGCCGGCCCGGAGGAGGGCCGCGTGGAGCTGTTGGGAGAGCCCGGCCAGTTCGCGCGCCGTCTCCGCGGCGCGGGCCCGGCCAGCGGGGTCGCTCTGGCGCATCATCGGCGCGAGTAGCTGGGCGAACAGGCCGACCTCGCGGTCGGCGGACGCCCGGTACGCGCGCAGGTGCCGCGGCTCCAGCCCGTACCGGGCCAGCCCGGCGACCGCCTGCGCCACGGCGAGCGCCTCCCCGTCGTACCGGCCGGGCGCGACCGGACCGACCAGGCCGAGCCGCTCCACCTCCAGCAGGGTGGCCTCGTCGAGCCCGGAGCGCTCCAGCAGCTCGGCCCGGGTCAACCGGGACTCGGCAGGCGGCGGCGCATCCGCCCGAACCGCCACCAACGTTGGCCGCGCCGGGGGCGACGACTCGCGCTCGGCGAGCTGGTCGCGGATCACCCGCAGCGGCAGGTACTGGTCGCGCTGGGCGGTCAGGACGAACCGCAGCCGCGCCACGTCGTCCCGGCTGTACTTGCGGTATCCGGCCGGCGTGCGCTGCGGCTCCACGAGACCCTCGGCCTCCAGGAACCGCAGCTTCGAGATCGTCGTGTCCGGGAACTCCGGGCGCAACTGAGCGAGCACCTCACCGATGCTCATCAGGGGCGCCGACGGCTGGGGCGGCGATGACGGAGCGCTGCCGAGCGACACGCCCTACCTGGCCTCCTCGTCGGGGCGCGGGCCGGCGATGAAGACCAGGCGGAACTTGCCGATCTGGACCTCGTCGCCGTTGCTGAGAGTGGCCGACTCGACCCGCTCGCGGTTGACATACGTGCCGTTGAGGCTGCCGACGTCACGCACCGTGAACGTGCCCCCGTCGCGGTGGAACTCCGCGTGCCGCCGCGACACCGTCACGTCGTCGAGGAAGATGTCGCTGTCGGGGTGCCGGCCGCTCGTGGTCACGTCGTGGTCGAGCAGGAACCGGGCGCCGGCGTTCGGACCGCGCCGGACGACGAGCAACGCCATGCCGGGCGGCAGCGAGCCGGACATCCGGCTCGGCACCACATCGGCGTCAGGCCCCTCTAGCACCTCGTCGAGCGAACCGAGGTTTAGCGTGGACGTGACGTCGAGTGGGGGAAACTCGTCGTCTGGGCGAGTCATCGGACCACCTCACGGAATCTTCTCAAGCAGCACGGAGCACAGGGGTTCGCTTCGACTGGGCGAGCCTAGCCAGCGCTCAAATACAGGGTCAACCAGACTCGCGGGCGGTGCCCACGAGGTTCCGTCAGCTCTCCGTCAGCTCACGGTACGCCGCCGCGTCCAGAAGACCATCGAGCGCCGCGGGGTCGCTCGGCTCGATCTCCACCAGCCAGCCCTCGCCGTACGGGTCGGTGTTGATGACCTCGGGCGTGTCGGCGAGCTTGTCGTTGCGGGCGACCACCGTGCCGGTGACCGGCCCGTAGATCTCCGACACGCTCTTGGTCGACTCGACCTCGCCGATCGGCTCGCCCGCCGTTACCGCCGTCCCGGCGTCGGGAAGCTGCACGTAGACGATGTCACCCAAGGCGTCCTGGGCGTAGTGCGTGATGCCCACCCGCACGGGCCCGCCGGCGGTGGCCGCCACCCACTCGTGCTCCGCGGTGTAGCGCAAATCATCGGGGATCACGGCATTCCTTACCTATGAGGCGGGACGTGCGTACTGCAGGTTCGTGGGCGCGGCGCGGGCCGACACCTCGACCACGTCCCGCTCCTGGACGATCACCGTACCGTTGTCGTTGCTGACCGACTCCACCACCCCACCGGGAATCTTCAGGGCGGTCTCCATCGTGCGGGGCTCGCCGATGACATCGATGGTGTACGGGCCCGTGAGGCGCTCACCGTCCACTGTGATCCCGTCGTCGGCGTCCAGGAAATACGTGGACGCGATGATCCGCACCGCGTCGCCGCTGGTACCACTGATCTGCATCGCCTCCGCGCCGGCGCCACGCAGTTCCTGTACAGCGTCGAGAATCGCCGCGGCCTTGAGCCTCTGATCCCCCTCCTCGAACCGCACGGTCAGTCCCGGCCCTTGGGCCGGGAGCGTGCCGGCGAGGACGCCGAGCTCATCGGCGCGGCGGCTGGCCTCCTCCAGGGCCGCCTGGCGGCCCTCGACACCGGAGGTGAGCTGGCGCTGGCTGTCTTCCAGGCCGGAGATCTCCTGCCGCAGCCGCTGCTCGCGCGCCTCCAGGTCGGCGAGGATGCGCACCAGGTCTTCCTGGCGGGCCGAGGCCAGGCCGGTCTCCTCGGAGTTGCTCTTGAGCTGGACGACCAGGGTGAAGCCGAGCAGGCCCAGCAGCAGCGCGATGACGACGCCGGCGGAGCTGAGCCGCCGCGGGCCGGGCTTCGCCGTGGCCGGCGCGGACACCGCCGGGGGCGGGGTCTCGCGCGGCGGCGTCGGCGCAGCGTCGTCAGGCCACCCGGTACCGGTGGGACGGTGCTCGGGGTTGGTCGGCTCAGAGTTCATCGGCACCGAACCCTACGCCTTGAACAGCAGCCGGCGGATGGCGGCCACGTTGCCGAAGATGCGGACACCGAGGACGACGACCACGCCGGTGGACAGCTGGCCGCCGACACCGAGCTGGTCGCCCAGGTACACGATCAGCGCCGCCACCAGGACGTTCGAGATGAACGAGATCACGAACTGCTTGTCGTCGAAGATCCCGTCCAGCTTGGCCCGGATGCCGCCGAACACCGCGTCGAGGGCGGCGACCACCGCGATCGGCAGGTACGGCTGCAGGCCGAGCGGCACCGTGGGGTCCAGAACCACGCCCAGCACCACGCCGATGACCAGCGCGAGTACAGCGATCATTTCCCGCCTTCCGAGGGTGAGGGCGACGCCGACGGGGACGGCGTGGCGTAGCGCAGGCGCGGCTCGGCGGCCGCCGGCAGGTTCAGGTCTTCGGCGTCCCGTACCTCGAACGACATGCCCTGGTCGGCCACCAGGGCACGAAACAGCCGTCCGGTGGGGCTGTCGCGCAGCTTCTTGTCCATGTCGTCCGGGCCGACCGCGCGGATCTCGTACGGCCGCGTCACCGGCCGGAAGTCCACCAGGATCGCCGAACCGGCCGCGCGGATCGTCGACGTCGCGGTGAGCCGCTGGTCGTTGATGGCGATCGCCTCGGCGCCCGCGCTCCACAGCGCGTTGGCGATGTCCTGCAGGTCGCGGTCGAGCACCCGCCCGAGGTCCGGCTTGCCGTCGGCGCCGGTGACGGCGTCGATCGCGGATGGCGCGTCGTCGACGCGCACGACCACCCCGTCGCCGCGCACGCGCGCGAGGCCGGTCTGGGCCTCCAGGTCGCGCAGCTTCTCGGCCTCGGTGTCGCCGAGAGCGGCGTCGCGCAGCGCAGCCACCTCGGCGCGCAGCCGCTCGGCCTCCGTTTCGAGGCGGTCGGTCTGGGCCTGGCGCTGCTCGATCTGGCCGACCAGGCCGGCCCGCGCCTGGCTGCGGGAGGGCTCGTCGGCGAGGGTCTGGCGGTACGCCACCACCAGCAGGAATCCGACGGCCACGATCGTGATCGCGCTGATGGCCTTGGTACTGGTGGCGCGCCACCCGACGGCCGGGCCATGTTCGGCTCGGCGCCGAGCGGCGTCCGCGTACCCCTGATCGAGCGGGTCGCGGAACAGCTGGGTCAGGAAGTCGGGCGCGAACACCCGGTTCTTGTCGTTCATGTCTTCCTCGGGGCGGACCGCACGAGGCTCGCCACCTGCGCGATGTACAGGGCTCCCGCCACCCAGTACAGCACCAGACCCCACCAGGCGAGCGCCCACCCGATCGGCCCGGCGACCGGCTCGGCGCCGGACGAGGCGTGCGCGAGCAGCAGGACCGGGAACGCGGCGAGCAGGATGAACGTGGCGGTCTTGCCGACGTAGTGCACCGGCGGCGGCCCGTACCCGTGCCGGCGCAGCACGGCGAGCCCGCCCAGCAGCATCAGCTCGCGCACCAGCAGCGCGGCGGTGAACTGCCACGGCACCACCTCGCGCACGGTGAAGGCGACGAGCGTGGCGAGGATGTACAGCCGGTCGGCGGCCGGGTCGAGCAGCTCCCCCAGCCGGCTGACCTGGCCGAGGCGGCGCGCGGCGTATCCGTCGACCCAGTCGCTGGTGCCGCCGATCGCGAGCACGACGACCGCCGCGACGTCAGCCTCTGGCCCGAGGAAGAGATAGAGGAACAGCGGCACGCCCAAGAGGCGCGCGAAGCTGATCAGGTTCGGGATCGTGAGAATCCGCGCGTTCGGTGTCTGGACGTGCGACACCGAGCCTCCCTCCCGCCCCTGACCTGGTGCCCTGCCGACGTGCACTATAGCCGTCGCGCTTGTGGACAGCGTGCGCCACACCCTCTACGGCATCCTAGGATACTGGGTATATGGCACAACTTAACCGGTTGATTGAGCCGATGCATTCATCTACGCTGATGCCGTCACCCAGGGAGCCGGGTGGTCCTAGTCGGGCTGTGGGCACAGCCCGTCACTCGCCCTCACGGGCTCCTACCTGAGGTGAATCATGAAACGGAAGATCGCGATCGCGGGTACCGCGGTGCTCGCCCTGGTCGCCTCGATCATGTTCTTCGTCAAGCCGGCCGACGCCGCCGTGGGGCTGCGCGTCAGCAGCGGGCGGATCGTCGAGGCCAACGGCAGCAACTTCGTCATGCGCGGCGTCAGCCATCCCCACGTGTGGTACACGAACCAGACCAGCTCGTTCGCCAACATCAAGTCGCTCGGCGCCAACACGGTCCGGGTCGTACTGGGCAGCGGCCAGCGCTGGGGTCCCAGCAACGACCTCGGCACCATCGTCAACCTGTGCCGCACCAACCGGCTCATCTGCGTCCTCGAGGTGCACGACACCACCGGGTACGGCGAGGAGGGCGCGGCCGCCACACTCGATCAGGCCGCCAGCTACTGGATCGGCCAGCGCAGCGCGCTCGCCGGCACCGAGAACTTCATCATCATCAACATCGGCAACGAGCCGTTCGGCAACAACCAGGCGGTCAGCGCCACCTGGCCCACCGCCACGTCGAACGCGATCGGCCGCCTGCGCAACGCCGGCTTCGAACACATGATCATGGTGGACGCGCCGATGTGGGGCCAGGACTGGCAGTTCATCATGCGCGACAACGCTCAGACGGTCTTCAACAGCGACCCGCAGCGCAACACGGTCTTCTCGATCCACATGTACGGCGTCTTCGACACCGCCGCGGAGATCCAGGACTACCTGGGGCGCTTCCGCACCGCCGGCCTGCCCATCGTGGTCGGCGAGTTCGGCCACAACCACTCCGACGGCAACCCCGATGAAGACACCATCATGTCCTACACGCAGGCCAACGGGATCGGGTACATCGGCTGGTCGTGGAGCGGCAACGGCGGGGGTGTCGAGTACCTCGACATGGTCACCAACTTCAACCCCTCCCAGCTCACCTCCTGGGGTCAGCGGATCTTCAACGGCACCAACGGCATCCGCGCCACCTCGCGCGAGGCGACCTGGTTCGGCGGCACAAACCCGACGACGCCCACGACCACGGCGCCCACGACGCGTCCGCCGACCACGCCGCCCACCACTCCCCCGACCAGCAACCCGCCCACCGGCCGCACCTGCACGGCCACGTACGCGATCACCGGCCAGTGGCAGGGCGGCTTCCAGGCCGAGGTCCGGGTGGCCGCGGGCAGCTCGGCGATCAGCGGCTGGACGGTCAACTGGACGTACGCCAACGGCCAGTCCGTGACCCAGTCCTGGAACACCACGATCAGCTCCAGCGGCTCGTCGGTGACCGCCCGCAACGTCAGCTACAACGGCAACCTTGGCGCGGGAGCGAGTACGACGTTCGGCTTCCTCGGTTCCTGGAACGGCACCAACTCCGCCCCCACCCCCACCTGCACCGCGACCTAGGCCCCTGCGGGCCGGGCCCGCGGGGCCCCGCCGATCAAGGGCGAACGCACGTGGTTCGATCTCTAAACCGCGTGCGTTCGCCCTTGATCGATGAACATGGCCTTGATCGACGAACATCGCATAGACGCTGAGCTGCCGCGGCGTCCGTCGCGCGCCATGCCGTCGCTCCCGCGGCGGACGTCGCGGCAGCCCTAGTCTCGGTCCTGTGTGGTCAGTCCAGGATTTCTCCGCACATTCCGCTCATGGTGTCGATGTGGACGGTCTGAGCCTGGCCGCCGGCGGCGAGCAACGACACTCGGAACTTGACCGGATTCACTCGATGCACCCACCACGGTGTGGGGAACGACTGCCACTGCTGACCACTGACCTGCACCTGGCTCAGGGCAAGGTACTGCCAGTTGTTCGGATTGATCACCTCGATGTTGACGTTCGACACGACGTTGGAGGCGGTACCGCGCAGCTGGATCTCGAAGCCACACGCGATGTCACTGTCAGGGGCGCCGATGCTGACGTCGCGGCTGATCTCGGTCCAACCCGTGGTGAGCGCGTGGTCCAGGCGTGCCTGGCTGTTACCGAACGAACCGGTGCCGTTCCCCGTGCTCCACACCGTCCACCTCGACGCCGGGTTGTTGTCGAACAGGTCGATCGGCAATGGCAGCGCCTGCGCAGGGCCGGTCATTCCCACGACGCAGGCGATGGCCAGGGCCACCACGGTCAGGATGCGGCGGGTGACGCGTCGGCTTGCGTTGAGTGTCATGAGGCGAGCCTGGATGGTGACGTTCATCGATTCCGCATTGGAACGTTCATCGTGATGCGCCAATGAACATTCCGATGCGGAATCGATGAAGGCGCGACACCACGATGGTGCGGTGGAGCACCGAAGCACGAAGCCGCACTGCGAGTGGGGCGACGCGGTCGTCCGGGTCCGGATCCAAGACATCGGTGGATCGGACTCGCCGCGGCTGGACGGGGTAAGCGAGCGTCATGCGCGGGCGTTGGCCGAGGTCGAAGGAGCGCTTCCGCCGATCCTCGTGCACTGCGTCACGATGCGGGTCATCGACGGCGCGCACCGGTTGCGGGCGGCCGAGCTGTGCGGGCGTCGGGAGATCGAGGCCACCTTCTTCCACGGCACCGTCACGGAGGCGTTCCACCTCGCCGTCCGCTCCAACGTCCGGCACGGCCTGCCGTTGACCCTCCAGGACAAGCAGGAGGCGGCCGCTAGAATCCTCCGGGCGAACCCGGCGCTCTCCGATCGCGCGGTCGCCGCCACCGTGGGGCTGGCGGGCAAGACCGTCGCGGCGATCCGGGCGCGGACCGACGGTGCGACCGCGCCGGCGCGGATGGGCCGAGATGGCAAGGTCCGGCCGCTCGATCCGGCGCAGAGCCGGCGCGTTGCCACCCGGGTACTGGTCGAACGGCCCACGTCGTCGCTGCGGGAGATCGCACGGGAGGCGGGCGTGTCGGTGGGTACCGCACGCGACGTGCGGGCCAGGCTCAGGGCCGGCCGGGATACCGTGCCGAGCCGTCGGGAGGGCCCGGTCGCCGACCAGATGGACACCGCGTCCGTGCTGGACGGGCTCAGGCGCGACCCGTCGCTGCGCTACACGGACGCGGGCCGTGCGCTGTTGCGCTGGCTCGGCTCCGCCCCGCTGACCGTCACCGGGTGGCGCGAGACCCTGGACGGCGTCCCGCCGCACTGCGCTCCCCTGGTCGGACGGCTGGCTCGGGAGTGTGGCAGGGCGTGGCTCGCGTTCGCGCACGAGGTGGAGCGGCGACGCGCCGCACCGGACGCGTGATCGCCGGTGTCCCCGTTTTCTGGTACGGCCGCACCCCGATCGCATTGAGTAGGGTCGATCATATGCGCACCGAGTCCGCGCCGCTCAGCTGGGGCCAGCAGTGGGGGTGGCAGCAGCAGGAGTTCCCGCCCGAGCGGCGGTCCCCCGGCCTCATCCTCACGCAGGGCATGGAGGTGCCGGGCGCGGCCGGCGTGGGGCCCACCCGCCCCGCGGTTCGGACGGCCGCCGCCCGGCACCCGGCCCTGCGCACCACCTTCGCCGCCGGCGACGACGGTCTGCCGCGGCAGACCGTACGGCCGGTCGAATCGGAGGCGTACCCGCTGGAACTGTTCGACGATGGCGAAGACGCTCACCGATGGCTGAGCGCGGCCATGGACGTCCGGACGGCGTGGCCGCTGCGGGTGGCGGCGCTCAGGGGCGGTGGTGAACGGACCCTGCTCGGGATAGCCGCGCACCACCTCGCCACCGACCGGTACGGATTCGAGCTGCTCCACGAGGAGCTCCGGGCGGTGCTGCACGGCGCGCTGCGGCGGGTGACGCCCGACCTGCCGCCGCCCTCCCGCCAGCCCACCGACATCGCGGCGTTCGAGCGGTCGCCGGCCGGCGTGGCCCTCAACGAGCGGGCCATTGGCTACTGGATAAGCCACAACGACGAACTGGGCGACGAGCTCAGCCTCCTCGGCGCCGGCTTCGACACGCCGAGCGGCGCCATGCACGTCGCGCGGGTGTTCTCGGCCGACGCCCCGAAACGGGTGTCCGAGCTCATGGCCGCCACCCGGTCGAGCGAGGCGGCCGTCGCGGTCGCGGCGGTGGCCGGCGCGCTCGCTGGACGCCTCGGGCTATCCAGCGTGCTGATGTTCATGATGTCCGCCAACCGGCACATCCCCGACGTGAAGCGGAGCGTCTGCACGCTGGCCCAGGCCGGGCTGCTACGGGTCGGCGTCGCCGATCCGCGCCGCCTCGAAAGCCTGATCCCCGCGGCCAACAAGGCCCGGCTCACGGCGCTGCGGCACTCGTACTACGACGGTGACGCGCTCGCCGCCCGGCAGCGAACGGCGGGCGGTGCCGGGCATCAGCTGCCGGTCACCCCGCCGAGCGTCAACGTGGTACGGATCGACGAGTCCGCGTCGGAGCCGCCAGCGGGCTGGGACCCCACCGTCGGCGGCGGCGCGCCGTTCGCCAGCGTCGAGCGGGTCGAGCGGCCCTGCACTGGCCTGAACTTTCACGTCCTGGTGGCCGACTCGTTCGTCTCGATCGAGCTGCGCGCCGGCACTCACCTCCTGCCGGCGGCGGAGTGCGAGGCGTTGGTCGTCGGCGCGATGGCGCTGCTGCTCGGCTCGGCCTGATCGACGCCGAGGGCGGCCCTGGTCAGCTCCGCCTTGTTGCCCAGTCCGAGCTTGGCCCGGATTCGCTTGACGTACGTGTCGACGGTGTGCTGGCTGATGCCCAGCCGGCGGCCGATCTGCCGATGGGTCAGGCCGAGAGCGATCTGCTGGAGCACTTGTTGCTCCCTTGTGGACAGCTCGGGTGCGCCACCGGTCCGTGTCATTCCGCCTCCCGGGAACGGTCGACCCTGCCCGCCAGGACACTGTGGAAGATGGTGAGCCGCTGCATGTTGCTCGTGCCCTCGACGAACTCCATCCCGCGGGCGTCGCGCACCATCTTGTCGAGCAACGGGTGGTCGAGCCGGGCGCCGGGCCCCAGCAGGGCGCAGGCCAGGTCGGTGGCGCGTTCGGCCAGCCGCACGGCACGCAGCTTCGACGCCGACGCCAGATGCCCCTCGGCCGGTCGGGCGTCGACGGCTTCGGCGGCGCGGAGCACCAGCGCCCGGGTGCCGTCGAGGTCGCGCCGCAGGCGGTCCAGGTCGTGCTGCTCGCCGCGCGTCCACGACCGGCGGCTGGCCAGCAGGTACTCGTGGGCCCCCCGCGCGATGCCCAGGGCGATCGCCGCCACCCCGGGGCGGAGCAGGTTGAACGTGCGGGTGAAGGCCCACATGCCGCGCCGGCTCGGCGACAGGTGCTGGCCGAGCAGCATCCCGGCCGGTACCTCGACGCCGTCCAGGCGCACCGCGCTGAGGCAGGCGCCGCGCAGCCCGATGGTGTCGATGACCTCGGCGTGGAAACCCGGGGCCGACGTCTCGACGAGGACCGCGCCGATGCCGAGCATGGACGCGCCGGTACGCCCGAACACCACGGCGACCTGCGCCCGGACGGCGTTGCCCACGTACCGTTTGGCGCCCCGCAGCACCGCGCCGCCGCCCGGTCTCCTGGTCAGCGAAGTCCGCAGGGAGGCCGCGTCGGACCCGTGGTCAGGCTCGGTCAGCGCGAAACAGGTCCACAGTGGCCGGTCGAGGACCCGCTCGTAGAACCATTCCCGCTGCCGCTCGTCGCCGGTCACCTGGACCAGGACGCCGGCCAGCAACGGGCCCGGCGCGGCGACCAGCATCCCGACGTCGGCGCGGGCGAGTTCCTCCATCACGACGACGCGCTCCACGGCGGTGGCGCCGTCGAAGGCGTGGCCGTCGATGAGGTCGGGCCGCCGGTAGCGCCGCGGGACACCCATCGCCGCCAGGAACCGGACGGCCGGCAGGTCCAGGCACCGCCGGATCATGTCCGGGTCGCGGTCGAGCTCCAGCGCCCGCTCGCGCAAGTCGGCGCCCCACTCGCGCATCTGGCCGCGCAGCCGTCGCAACGCGGTGTCGCCGGGGCTCAGCACGGCGGCTCCCGGTGGCAGTAGGCATCGGCCAGCAGCTCGGAGACGTCCGCCACCTGCCCCGCGCCGCCGGTGACGTAACCGCTGGCGCCCAGCAGCCGCACGAGCTCCCGGTCGGCGGCCGTGATGAGCCGGTGCAGGCGCTCCGCCTCGCCGCCGGTTCCAGCGGTGTCGCCGTCGCGCAGCACGGCGTGCGCCTCCAGGTGAACGGCGACGGCGTCGGCGACCGATCCCTTGACGAGCTGCTGGTGGAGCAGCGTGGCGGTGGCGCCCACGCGGCGGCCGCCGAGGTAGTCCATGCAGGAGCGTCGCAGCGCCTCGGACAGCCCCAGGCGCAACCAGGCTAGCCCCGACAGCCAGGCGTGGTGCGGTACGGCGGACCGCCGCCCCACCGCGGCCGGCGCGGCGCGGCGCAGGATCAGCACCGAACCACCGGGCACGGACGCCGCGGTCGAGGTCCGCTCGCCCGCGGGTTCCCGTGCGTGCCAGACGCCGTCGAACCACGCGTGGGAAGCGCAGTTCACGACGGCCGCGGTGGTGACCGCGTGGCCCGCGGGTCCGAAGGGAACCGCGCCGGGCAGCAGCGCCGCCGTCAGCGACTCCAGCGCCGGTACCAGGCCACCGGTCCGCGCCACATGGTAGGTGTCGAGGCCGGACCTCATGCCGTGCCCGCCCGCGGGCCGATCACGCACACGCCGAGGTCCGCGGTGATCCGGTCGTAGTCGACCAGCACCGTCGCCAACGTTTCGTCCCCGGACCACGCGGCCGCCAGCTCGCCCCAGGTCGCGGTGGCCCGGTAGCCGGCCGGCGCGGTCCGGGTCTCCGCCACGGGGCCGACCGCGCCGGTCCACCAGCCCGGCGAAAGGCCGGCGCCGTCGACCAGCCGCAACCGCGCCAGCGGCGTACCCATAGCGCTCACCAACTCCCGTACTGTCTCGGGCACCCGGGCGGGGCTGACCCCGGCGCGCTGCCCGACCTCGACGGGCGCGCCCG
The DNA here is from genome assembly GCF_026130045.1 of Micromonospora sp. CPCC 205371. Classification (GTDB taxonomy): domain Bacteria; phylum Actinomycetota; class Actinomycetes; order Mycobacteriales; family Micromonosporaceae; genus Phytohabitans. The sequence goes on along the minus strand of NZ_JAIBNX010000082.1, from coordinate 22,205 downwards.
TGCCGTCGGTGGTCAGCAGCAGCGCGACGGCGGCGTCCCCGGCGGGGCGCAGGTCGGCGGGCAGCCGCACCTCGTACGGGATCGTGGCCTGGTCCAGCACCAGCACCAGCACCCGGTGGAAGCCGTGCCGCGCCGCGTACAGGCGGGCCAGGCGGAGCGCGGTGTAGGGCGCGCAGGACCCGTTCTCGGAGACGGCGAACGACAACCGGACCTCCGGCAGCGCACTCGCCAGGTACGTGCTGGTGGCGACCGGGCAGCCGAGGCCGGGGGTGGCGTGCGCGCCGACCCCCAGCTCGACGCCGGCGCCGTCGGCGCACACCTCGGCGTGCAGCGCCGCCGTCATGGACGCGAACGGGTTGCCGGCCGGGGAGGTCAGCTCCGGCCGGTACGACAGCTCGTGGCCGCGGGTGAGGTCGGTGAAGTGCCGCGCGGAGAACGCGTCGTCGATACGCCGTTCGCCGCCGGCGAACCGGCGGTGCGCCAGTGTGGCCATCCCGAAGCCGGCGTGCTCACTCACCCGTCTCGGCCATCACGTAGTCGGCCAGCGTACGGACCGACCCGAAGTGCTCCAGTTGCAGGTTGTCGGTGTCGAACTCGATGCCGAGGGCGTCTTCGAGCTGGAGCATCAGGTCGAGCACGCCGGTGGAGTCCAGCCCGAGCTCGTCGAAGAGCTTGGCGTCTTCGGTCACCGCGCTGGCGTCGGCGCCGAGCACCGAGCGCAGCAGGTCGAGGATCGCCTCGACGACGCGTTCCCGATCCGGCGCCGCCGCGTCGGTGTGGAGGTTCTGGGCCATGGTCGGCCGGTCCTTTCGTCTGGGTCAGCGGGTCAGGGCCGGCTACCGGCCGGTCCGAAGTCGTGGAGGTACTGCGGCCCGAGGAGGTCCTCGGCGACGTCGCGCCGGCGGATGAGGTAGGGCTCGCCATCGTGGACGAGCACCTCCGCCGGATGCCCGTGGCTCAGGAAGTTCACCGGCGACGCGCTGGGCCCGTATGCGCCGGAGCGCAGCACGCCGAGCACGTCGCCGACGCGCAGATCGGGCAGCTCCACGTTCTTGCCGAGGGTGTCGTTGGGCGTGCAGAGCGGGCCGGCGATGTGCCATTGCCCGCTCGCCGGCTCACTGATCCGGCTGAGGAGCCGGAAGGGGAAGTTTCGGCGCACGAACGACCCGACGCCCACGGCGGCCATGTGGTGGTTGGTGCCGCCGTCGGTGACGGCGAACCGCTCCCCCATCGAGGACTTTACGTACCGGACGCTGGTGACGTACGTTCCCGCGGTCGCCGTCAGGTAGCGGCCCGCCTCCATGACCAGCCGGGTCCGCGGATGCCGATCGGCGAAGGGCGCCACGACCGGCGTCAGCCGCTGCGCCAGCACCGCGAGGTCGAGGTCGCGCTCGCCCGCGAAGTACGCGACGCCCAGCCCGCCGCCGACGTCGGCCAGTTCCAAGGGAAACTGGAGCTCCTCGGCCAGCCGCTCGGCCAGGTCGAGGATGCGTGCGGTGTTCTCGACCACCACGTCCTCGCTCAGGATGCGCGTGCCGAGGTAGATCTGGACGCCCATCAGCCGCACGTTGGGATAGCGCTTGGCCATGCCCGGCTCGGCGAACAGCTGGCTCTCGTCGATGCCGAACTGCCGGGGCTTGCCGCCCATGGTCAGGCCGGAGTTCTTCGCCGAGAACCCCGGGTTGACGCGCAGCGCCACGTCGGCGGTGCGGCCGCGCTCGGCGGCGAGCGCGTCGATCGCCTCCAGCTCGCCGAAGGACTCGCAGACCAGCGCGTAGACGCGGTGGTCGAGGCAGGCGGCGATCTCGGCCCGGCTCTTGCCCGGTCCGAGGAACAGGATGTCCGCCGGCGCCACGCCCGCCCTCAGCGCGGTCAGCAGCTCCGCCATCGACGAGACCTCGGCCCGCGCGCCGCCGCGCCGCAGCAGCGCGCAGATCGACACGTTCGGGTTGGCCTTGAGCGAGTAGAAGACCTCAAGCCGCGGGTGCATCAGCCGGCGCAGGTCGCCGATCCGCCGGGACAGCTCGGCGCCGTCGTAGAGGTAGAGGGGTGTGCCGAAGCGCCGGACGATGTCGCCGATCCCGACGCCCTGCACGGTCATCTCGTCGGTCACGAGCGGTCTCCTTTCAAACCAGCCAGGCGGGCCTCGATCGTGGCGTCGATGTCGTCGAGCTCCTCGACCGAGTCCGCGACGACGAGCGCGTACAGCCGGCCGTCGAACGGTCCGTCGCCGCCCGCACCGGCGTTGACCGTCGCGAAGTTGTTGACGAGCAGGCCGGCGCCGCCGGGGTGGCGCAGCAGCCGGTCGCCGGCGGCGTTCGCCACGGCGGCGAAGCCCACCGGCCGGTCCAGCCGCAGGGGGTAGTGGCGGGCCATCGCCCACCGTCCCGGGCCGACGAACCGTTCCTGCAGCCGGACCTGGTACGTGGACATGTTGTTCCGGGCGTTGATCTCGATCAGGGGGTAGATCTCGCCGTCCGGCTCGACCAGCGCGTCCACGCCGACGACGCCGAAGTACCCGTCCGCCGCCAGCCTCTTGCCGATCGCGTCCGCCGCCGAGATCAGCGCCGCGTGCTGGGCCGCGGAGAGGTCGGCCGGCATTCGATGTCCCTTGTGGACACCCTTCTCGGTCAGCGCCCGCTTGACGAAGTCGAAGTGGACCGCGCCGTCCACACCGACCGTGCACTGGTAGTTGAGGTCGGCCCGCTTGTCGACCCACCGCTCCAGGACGAAGGCGATCCGCTCGTCGTCCGCCCGCCGGGCCCGCTGCGCGATCATCCGATGGAGACGGTCGAGCCGCTGCCGGCTGTCGAGCACGGCCAGCCCCTTGCCCGAGACGCCGAAGGCCTCCTGGGTGCGGACCCGGGCCCCCCCGGCGACCCCCCCGCCCGCCTCCGGCCCTACCCGCCCCCGCTCGGTGACGGTCCCACAGCCCCAGCCGCGCGGCTGGCGGATGCCGGCCTCGTCGGCCAGCCGGCGGCTGTAGATCTTGCTGTTCACCGCCCGGCAGACCGCGGCCGGCGGCGCGACCAGCGGCAGACCCGTCCGCTCACTCAGCCGCTCCTCGCTCGCCGACACCCCGTGCGGCGCCAGCCGGCACCCGGCGCGCCCGAGGTCGGCGAGCCGGCCGAGCAGCGCCGGATCGGCCAGCACGGCCTCGGTGACGGTGGCGGTCCGCCGGTACGGGGCGGCGGGGTGTAGCGCCGGCAACGCGATACCCAGATCGCGCAGGTATCCCAGGTAGTCCCCGTCCGGCGCGCCCTTGAGCACGACGTGGTCGTCCGGACCGGCCAGCAGGACGGCGAACTCGTCCATCGCGGTGACGAGCGCGGCACCGCTGTCGGCCGTGAACCGGGGCAGGCGCTGCTCGCCGCGCCCCCACTCCTCCTCGACCTCGAAGTTCGCGAGGAACACCAGCGACGCGTCCGGAGTGCCCGCCACCATCGTCTTGAGCCGGCTGTTGAAGTCCGGAGGGAGTTTGCGCATGACACCGTCCTCAATGGCTAGTGCTGGAGAACCATCGCCGCGAAGGTCTGGCCCAGGCCGGCCGAGGTCATGAGATAGCGGTCGCCGGGCCGCAACAGGCCCAGCTGCCGGACCCGCTCGTAGTTGATGAACGGGTCGGCGCAGAAGCAGTGCCCCGTCCGCGCGATGTTGTCGAGGAAGAGCCGATCCCGAGGAATGCCCAGGTTCTCGGCCGCCACCGTCCACGACACCCGGTTGACGTTGTGCGGCAGGACCAGGTCGATGTCCGGTACCGTGATGCCCGCCGCGTCGACGGCCGCGTGCACCACCTCGGCGAGGGCGCTCTGATAGATCTGCCGGGCAACCCGGACGATCTCCGGGGTCATGTCGACGACCGCGTCGGTCCGCCCGTGGATGCGGGAGGCGTAGCCCAGTATCCGGTCCCGCCCGGTGTCGGCGCCGACCAGCGCCGCTGCCACGCCCTCGCCCATCACGGTCACGTCGGCGACCCACTGGGTGAACGGCGTGAACGTCTTGTCACCGCTCAGGATCAGCGCCAGGGCGTCCGGGTCACCGTCGCCCGCCAGCAGCGTCGCCGCCACGTCCAGCGCCAGCAGGCCGGTCGCGCAGCCGTGGTCGGCGACCGCGAACACGCTGGCCCGTGTCAGGCCCAGCAATTCGGCCGCCGTGCGCAGCGGGCTGATCGGGTACGGGGCGGTGGTGCCCAGCCCCTTGGCCCGCACGACGTACCGGACCCGGTCCTCCTGCCCCTTCAACGCCTCCAGCTTGGCCGCCGCCGCGGTCAGCAGCTCCGCTTCCGACTGGTCGGGCGCCTGGCAGATGCGGTCCAGCCCGTACAGCCGGCCGAACCGGCGCGCCTGCTGGTCGTCGAGGCCCAGCGAGTCGCGCAACTCCGCGAGCGGCACGGTGGGCGGCAGGTAGCTGGAGACGTCGACGATCGAGGCCACGGCGGTCATCAGCCGCACCCGCCCGCGTGGTCGCCGTCCGCGCCGAGGTCCGCCCCGGCGTCACTTGCTAGCCCTGGCCCTGCGCTGGCGAGTCCGCCGAGGTGGCGGACGAACGCGGAGAGCCGGTCCAACCCCCAGAACCGGCCGCGGCCCTGGATGAAGAACGGCACGCCGAACACGCCGTCCCGGCAGCCCCGCAGGAGAACGTCGACGCCCTCGCGCCGCAGCGCCGGATCGTCGGCGGCGGCGGCCAACTCGTCGCCGTCGAGACCGATCTCCTCGCCCACGGCGCGGATGGTCGCCCGGTCGCAGATGTCGCGCCCCTCCTCCCAACGGGCACGGTACGTCGCCGCGAGGTAGCGCTGCCCGCGGCCGTGCCGCAGCGCGACGAGGTATGCCAGGTGCGGTACCTCCCACACCGGCGCCCGATCGACCGGCCAGCGCAGCGCGATCCCGCGGTCCCGGGCGAGCCGGGCCACGTCCTGCAGCACGTACAGGTGCTTCGCCCGCGACATCTCCACATAGGGGAACCGGCCGCCCCGCTCCACCAGCAGCGCGTCGGTATCGCGGTCCGGCTCCCAGAACGGCAGCCACTCCAGCCGCGCGCCGGCGTCCGGGTACTGTGTGGACAGTTCGCGGAAAGCCAGCCACGAGTACGGGCTTCGCAGCGAGAAGTAGCAGCGGGGTTCCGCCATCGTCGCTCCCTTCACAGCACGAGCCCGCCGTCGATGCCGAAGGACTGTCCGGTGATGTATCCGGCCCGCTCGGATACCAGAAACGACACGAGGTCGGCCACCTCGTCGGGGCGGCCGAAGCGGCCCAGGGGTATCCGTTCCGCCAGCGCGCGGCGGCGGTCCGGCGACAACCCGGCCACCATGTCGGTCTCGATGAGCCCGGGCGCCACCGCGTTGACGCGGACCCTGTACGGGCCCAACTCCTTGGCCAGCGCGCTCGTGAAGCCGATGATGCCGGCCTTGGTGGCGGAGTAGTTGGCCTGGGTGGCGTTGCCGTAGACGCCGGCCACGGAGGAGAGCGTGACGATCGCGCCGCTGCGGCGCTTCATCATCCGGAAGGCGGCGGCGCGACAGAGGTGGTACGTGCCGGTGAGGTTGACGTCGAGCACCGCGTGCCAGTCGTCGGCCGTCATGAGCGGCAGGGGGTTGTCCCGGACGATGCCGGCGCACGAGACCACGGCCCGTACGTGGCCCAGCCGCGCCTCGCCGTCGCGCACGAAGCGCTCGGTCGCCTGCCGGTCGGTCACGTCGACCCGCTGGACGAAGACCTCGGCGCCGAGCGCGGCGCACTCCTTGGCCACGTGTCCGGCCGCGGCGTCGTCGGCTCGGTAGCAGAAGGCGACGTCGAACCCGTCGCGGGCGAGCCGCGTGACGACCTGACCGCCGATGCCGCGCGAGCCGCCGCTGACGACGGCCACCGGCCGGCCGCTGTCAGCCATCTCGGCTCCCCGAGGCCGTGCTGGTTGGCCCAGGGGCCATGCGCAGCAGCGCGCAGCCGACCACACCGTGCGGGTCGACCGTGGTCACCAGTCCGATCCCGGTGTCGTGCCGGCCGTCCGGCCGCGCGGTCGCCAGCAGCACGGCGATCTGGAACGCCGCGGAAGCGGCGGAGGCGTCGCCGAGCAGCGGGCGGCACCGCACCACGCGCGGCGTAGAGCCGCCGAGCGCGTCGGCCGTCGCCCGTTCCTCCTGGCGGCCGAGCTCCCCCTCGGCACCGAGCGGGGCCACCACCTCGACGGCTTCCGGCGCCACGCCGGCGGACCGCAGCGCCGCCGTGACGCAGTTCGCGAGCACCTGACGGGCCTGGTCGGGCTCGTCGAAGGCCATGAAGCGGGTGGCCAGCACGGTCGCCACCGGCGCCCGGTCGGCCCGGTGCGCCTCGTCGGGCGCCTCCATCAGCAGCAGCGCTCCGCCCTCGGCCAGCGGCGCCGGGTCGACGCCCGCCGACCGCGCGTGCCACTCCAGCCAGGCGCGCTGGACCGAGTACTCCTCGACCGCGCCGACGAGGGCCTGGCGGCAGTGCCCGCCGCGCAGCAGCCGCGCCGCGTAGCTGAGCGCCAGCAGGCCGGTGGCCGCGCCGCCCGCCACCGTGGCGTTGGGGCCCCTGATCCGGTGCCAGATGGCGCACTGACCGGCGGGGCGGTTCATCACCGCGTTCGGGAACAGGGCCGGGTCCACGTGATAAGGCTTCTTGCCGGTGAACGACGCGGCCGTGAAGTCCATGATGCTCTGTACGGAGCCGGAGCCGGTGCCCAGCACGAGACCGACCTCGTCGCTGTCGGTTACCGCGTCCGCGCCTGTCTCGTCCAGCAGCTGGCGCACCAGCGTGACCGCGAGGCCCGAGAGGCGATCCATGGACCGGGTGCCCTTCCGCCCCAGCTGGCCCGCCACCGTGAACCCGGGGACCAGACCGGCCCGGTCGAACGGGCCGGGGTACGCCTCGCGGTCCAGGACGGTGACGCCGCTGCGACCGGACCTGACGCCGGCGGTGAACGCCTCCCGCCCCAGGCCGTACGGCGAGAGCGCGGACCAGGCCGACAGGGTGAGGGTCATCGGCTCCTCCCGCCCGCGAGGACCCGCATGAGCCGGTCGTCGAAGGCGACCAACCGCCAGGCCCGCCGGCCCTCGATGGCCGCCCAGCCGTGGGTGATCCGCCCCGTCGCCGTCCGCACCAGCCCGCCGTCGCGGCGCACGTAGCAGTCCATCCGCGCGGTGAAGGTGAGGCGCTTGAAGACGTCCTCCACCACGAAGACGGTGTAGAGGTCCTCTTCGATCCTGGCCTCGTCGACGAAGCTGACCGACGAGCGGTGCACGACCGGAATCCAGCTCTGCTCGGCCAGCATGCGCCCGATGGAGGCGCCGCGGTCGGCCATGAACAGGTCGAGGGCGGCCTCCATGTGGCGCAGGTAGCCGGACATCTGCACGCGCTCGGTGAAATGGCAGTAGAAGTACGGCATCCGCGCCACCCAGCCGAACCCGTTGTGCCCGGCGAGCAGGCCGGCCAGTGGGTCAGCGCCGGCGGAGACCGGTGCCTCGGGCCTGCCGAGGCGGTCCACGGTGATCGGCGCGAGCTCGTCGGGCACCGGGTCGGCCGGCCAGCCGCCGGTGTCGAGGCGCAGGCTCACGCCGGCGGTGGCCCGCGCGGCCCGGACCGGCCCGTCCCGGTCGACCACGAGGTCGACGGCGAGGCGCAGCCGCCCGCTCTCGACGCCCACCGCGTGCACCGTCGCGGTGACGATGTCGTCGACGTGCGACACGTGCGTGATCTTGGTGTCCAGGTCGACGAGGTCGACTCCGAGCCCGTACCGCTCGTGGAGCCGGCCAGCCGGGTGCCCGCACGCCCGCAGGTGGCCGAGCACCGCCTCCTCGACCAGGTAGTTGACGTGTTTGAACCCGATCCACGTGCCGATGTTCGCGCCCTCGTATCGGGGCCGCAGCTCCAGCGTCGTCGTGCCCATCGTGAGCTCGGGTGCGGTGGCGGTGGCTGTCACATCAACTCCACGTGGATTCGAGGAACCGGCCGATGACCCGGGAGAACTCCTCGGGCTGTTCGATCATGGGGAAGTGGCCGCAGCCCGGGAGGCTGGCGAAGCGGGCGTTCGCCAGCGCGCGGGTCAGCTGGCAGCTGTCTTCGGGCCGGCTCGCGGCGTCGGCGTCGCCCCGGACCACCAGTACCGGCACCCGAACCTCGTCGAGCCGCAGGAACGGCGTGCGCAGATACAGGTCGAAGAAGGCCATCCAGCCGTACGGGCCGACGCGGTCGCGCAGCTGGCGTCCCATCCAGTCGCGGTGGCTCGCCGTGCGGTGGTTCGCCGCGCGGTGGGTGCGCGCGGACCGGCTGGCGCCGCTGACCCGCAGCGCCTCCACGAAGACCAGGTGGAAGTCGTTGAGGCTGTACGAGATCGTCGGCCAGTCGAAGCTCGCGGCGTCGGCGCGGTAGAAGGGGCTGACCAGTACCAGCGCGTCGGGGCGGATCTCACCTGCCGCCAGGGCGGCCAGCACGAGCCCGGCCGCGTACGAGTGCGCGACGACGATGTCGAAGGGCTCGCGCGCGCACCCCGGCGCCTCGCCGTTCACGAGGTCGGTCACCACCCGCTGCGGGTCGCACCGGAGGGTCCAGCCGGGCTCGGCCGGCCCCCGCCACGGCAGGTCCGCGTCCCACACCTCGTGCCCCAAGCCGCCGCGGCGCAGGAACGCGTCCCATGTGGACGCGTCGCCGCCCAACCCGTGCAGCAGCAACATCCGCCGCGACGCCACCGCGACGCGGGGCAGCCGGCAGCGTCCGGCGCCGGTCTCCGGTGGGGCGGAGGGGTACGCCGTCACGCCGGTGTCCCGTTCCGGTACCGGCCGAGGATCAGCACCGCGTTGTTGCCGGCGAAGGCCAAGGCGTTGTTCTGCACGATGTTGACGTCCGCCGACCGCGCCTCGTTGGGCACGCAGTCGATGCCGCACTGCGGGTCGGTGACGTTGTGGTTGATCGTCGGCGGGATGAACCCTTCCCGGATGGCGAGGGCGCAGGCGGCCGCCGCGAGCGCGCTGGCGGCGCCCATGGTGTGACCGATCATGCTCTTGATCGAGATCGTCGGAGGCGGCTGCGTGAAGACCTTCGAGATGGCGCCGGTCTCGGTCACGTCGTTGGCGCGGGTGCCGGTGCCGTGCGCCGAGATGAAGTCCACGTCCGCGGGCTTGATGCCGGCGTGCCGGTGCGCGAGCGCGATGCAGCGGGCGAGGCTGTCCAGGTCGGGTGCCACGGGGTGCAGGGCGTCGCAGTTGAGCGCGTACCCGAGCACCTCGGCGTAGATCGGGGCGCCGCGCCCCACCGCGGACTCCAGCGTCTCCATCAGCAGCATGCCGGCGCCCTCGCCGGTCAGGATGCCCTTGCGGTCCCGATCGAAGGGCTGGCACGCGACCGGCGCGATGGTGCCGATCCGGTAGAAGCCGCTGAAGGTCTTGCGGCAGACGGCGTCGGCGCCGCCGCACAGGGCCGCCTCGACCTCGCCGGCGCGCAGGGCGTCGAAACCGGTGCCGATCGCGTAGTTGCCGGCGGCGCAGGCGGTGGGGATGGTGACCGCCTCGACGTCGGTCAGGCCGAGTTCGCGGATCACGCCGGACGACAGCCGCCCGGCCGCAGAGCGACGCACGGTCCGCCCGTCGAGCTTCTCGGCGCCGGCGTCCAGTTGCCGGGCGGTGAGGGTGTCGAGGTCGCGCGACTCGCCGTCGGTCGTGCCCACCGACACCAGCACCCGCCGCCGGCGCAGCTCCTCGGCGGGCATGCCGGCGTCGGCGACCGCCATCCGGGCCGCGGCCGCCGAGAACTGGCTGGCCCGGCCGAGGTCGTCGGGATCGGCGCGCCGGATCCAGTCGGCCGCGACGAAATCGTCGATCTCGCAGCCGTTGGCGTGCTGGAAGCCGCTGGTGTCGAACGACGTGATCTTCTTGACGCCGCTCCGGCCGGTCCTGATGCCGGTGAGAAACCGTGTCACACCGATGCCGATGGGAGAAACCACACCGAGGCCGGTGATCACCACCCGGCGCGAATCTCGGGACATCCTCGAAGCTCCATTTCGGCTATCGCGCCGCGAGCGCCTCGTCGACGACGGCGACGACGCTGTCGATGTTGACCATGCGGGCCAACTGTTCCTGCTCGATCTCGATGTTCAGCTCCCTTTCCAGAGCGGAAAGGATCTCGATCGCGCCCAGCGAGTCCGCGTCGTGGTCCTCCTTGAACCGGCTCGTGTCGGTCATCTCGGAGGGGTCGATCTCCAGGATCTCGCACACGATGTCCTTGATCTTCGCGCGCTGCGCGTCGTCGACACCGGCACGCACGGTGGAGTCGGTCATGCGGGCTCCTCACATCGATTCTGGTAAAGGTCGACCTCGCTGAGCCGCGCCGGCAGGTGCCCGCCGAGCGCGGAGCGGAGCAGACCGACGTACCCGCCGGCCAGCTCGCGAACGGTTTCGACCGCGAACAGCGAGGTGTTGTATTTGAGCTTCGCGCGGCTGGCGGCGCCGTGGCGGAGCACCTGAAGCGTCATGTCGAACTGACCCAGCTGCTGCGGCATGTCGAATTGGGAGACGGTCATTCCGGCGTACTCGACGCGACGGCCCGGCTCCCAGATCTCGTAGAAGGGGTCGGCCGGGTCGTCGAAGCCCATCACGAACATGACCGAGACCAGCCCGGCTCGGCTCGCATCGCGGTCGGCGTCGACCAGCCGCGGCATCAGCGCGAAGGGATAGTCCCGGTACAGGCCGCCGCGCCACAGCTTCTCGCGCGTGCGCTTCAGCAGCGCGCCGAACGAGTCGTCCGGGTCGAGCCACCCGCAGAGCGGCAACGTGTTGACGAAGTGCCCGACCGCGCCCCGGTACCGCCGGTCCGGCCGGACCGACACCGGATAGCCGATGACGATGTCGGCGCGGCCGCAGAACGCGAACAGCAGGAGGAGGAAGCCCGCGAAGAGGTACGCGAAGGGGCTCACGCCCCCCGCGGCGGCCGCCGCGTCGAGATCCGCCATCGCGTCCCGCGGCAGATCGACGTCGATCTCGGCGCCCTCGAACCGGTACACGGCGGGTCTGGGCCGGTCGGTCGGCAGGGCACTTCGGCCGGACGCGCGCCCCAGCTCGTCGCGCCAGTAGGCGTGTGCCTCCCCCCCCCGCGCCGACCCGAGGAACTCGCGCCCCCGGCGCACGAACGGGTCGAAGCCGGCGCCGGTGTCCGCGACGTCGCGGTCAATCCCCGCCACGAGAGCGGCGTACTGGTCCAGGACGTCCCGCATGATCAGCACCTGCGACGAGTTGTCCGTCGCGATGTGGTGCGCGGCCATGAGCAGCACGTCCGGCCCGCCGGTGCGGCGCATCAGCGCGAACCTGACCGGCGGCTCACGGTCGAGCCGGAATGAGCGCTGCGCCAACCGTTGCGCCAGATCCCGCGCCCCGGCGTCGTCCACGGTCACGTCGTGGACCTCCAGGACGGTTTCCGCGCCGCCGGAGTAGCGCCGCACCTCACCGGCGACCGCCCGGAAAACGCAATTCAACACGCTGTTTCCGGCAGTCACCCGGCGCACCGCCGCGCCCATCGCCGGGACGTCGACGGTGCAATGCAGGTTCATCGCCGCGGCCACGTTGTAGGCGCTGCTGTCCGGTGCGAGCTCATGGAGAAACCACAGCGCCTGCTGCCCGATACTCAGTTCCAAGCATGCGTCCTCTGCCATCTCTCCACACCCTGACCGTGAACAGACCGCCAACGTAGGCGGCGGCACCGGCGCGCGTACAGGAACCGGGCAGGCAACTTTCCTGCCGCCGCCGTTGCCTGTCCGGTCGCGCGCGACCCGCCCTACGCTGGCGCGGTGACGATCCCCTCGCACACGACAGCCGAAAAACCCTTCCACACGATGGACGCGCGAAGCGTTCGCGCCGTCGTCGAGGCGTCGCGGCCGGAGATCGTCGCCTGCGTCCGGGACACGTATCTGGCGCACGAGCGCGGCGAGACGATCTGCCTGAACAGTCAGTTCCTGCGCTTCCCGGAGAAGCCGAACGCTCGGATCATCGCCCTGCCCGCGTTCGTGCGCGAGCCACGCGGCGTCGCGGGCATCAAATGGATCAGCAGCTTTCCCGACAACCTCGCGGACAACCTCCCGCGCGCCCCGGCCGTGCTGCTGCCCACCGCCTCCGCGCCCGGGTCCCCGTCCGCCTGCCCGGAGGCCGCGCAGACCAGCGCCGCGCGGACGGCGGCGCCCGCCGCGCTCGCCGCCGAGGCCCTGCACGGCGCCCGCACAGCGGGAAAGGTCGCGGTGGTCGGCGCCGGTGTCATCTCCCGTACCGTCGTCGAGTTCCTCCGCGCGCTCGACTGGTCCATAGTGGACGTGGCGGTCTTCGACACCGTGCCCGCCTACGCCGAGAAGTCGGCGCGCCACATCGCCTCGCTGGGGTACCGCGCCGCACATCGAGGACGCGGGATTCTTCGACGCCGGCCAGACCGTCCTGAACATCTCGCTGCGCGACATCGGGCCGGACATCATCGCGGCGTCACACAACATCGTGGACGACGTCGCGCACTGCCTGAACGCGGGCACCTCGCCGCACCTGGCGGCGCAGAAGTTCGGGCACCACGACTTCATCGACGGCACCATCGCGCAGCTTCTGCGCGGCGACGTCAAGGTCAGCCGGGACCGGCCGCGCGTCTTCTCGCCGTTCGGGCTCGGCGTGCTCGACGTCGCGGTCGGCCTCGCGGTGTTCACCATCGGCGCTCGCCAGGGCGCCGTCCGGGAGGTACCCGATTTCTTCGCGGACGCCAGGCGATGGTAGGGAGCCGTGCGAATGCTCTATCTCCAGGCGGTGGCGCCGTTCGTGCCCGGTGACACAATCGGCATCGCCGACCCGCACGCCCGGCTCGGTATCCCCGACATCGAGGTCCGCCGGCTGACCCGGTTCCTGGGACTCGACCGGATACCCACCGCCGGCCGGCGCACGGTGCTGGACATGCTGGTCGCCGCCGGAGAGGACGCCCTGGCCGGTGTCGACCGCTCGCGGGTCCGCTACGCGGTGCACGCCCACACGGCGCCGCACGCCGCGCCGCCCGACGCGCGCCTGATGGACTCGGTGCGGCAGCGGCTGGGCCTCGCCGGGGCGCGGGCGTTCGCCGTGTCGCATCAGGCGTGCGCGATCGGCCTCTATGCCATGGCCGTGCTCGAATCGCTGCTTCAGGCGGAGCCGCCGGGGAGCACCGCCCTGCTCATGGTCGCCGACAAGGTGGTGTCGCGGCTGATGAGACACCTGCCCGGCATCACGGTCACCGGGGACGCGGCGGCGGCGGTGCTGGTCGGGTTGGACGGTCCCGGCGACGCCGTGCTGGGCGTCGCCCGGCGCACCCTCGGCGAGTTCCACGAGGCCGGCAACATGCCGGAGCCGCTGCGCCGCCGGTACCACCAGCTCTACGTGCCGACCGTGGCAGCGGTGATCCGGGACGTCCTCGACACCGCGGGGGTGTCGCTGGACGCCGTCTCCCTCGTGCTGCCGCACAACGTCAACCGGTACTCGTGGAGCGTGGTGGCGCGGCAGCTCGGGCTGGCCCTCGACCGCGTGTACCTCGCCAACGTCCCGAGGATGGGCCATTGCCACTGCGCGGACCCGTTCGTGAACCTGGTGACCGCTCGCGCGGAGGCCGCGCTGGCACCGGGCGACCTCGTGCTCATGGTCTCCGTCGGCCAGGGCGGCACGTTCTGCGCCGCCGTCGTCCGCACCGCGTCCGAGGCGCGCCTACCGTCCACAAGGGAGGCCCCCGCGTGAGGCTGCGGCGGCCGTCCATGCGGGTCTTCGCCCCCAACGGGCGACCCGCGCCGACCGCGACCGAGCTGCGGTACATGACCGACTACCTCGCCGAGTTCGGCATGGCGCCCGACCTGGACCTGTACGCCCGCGGCGGCGGGCACACCTTCACCAGCATGTGCGGGGCGCTGCTGGACGGCCTGGTGGCGGAGCTGCCGACGCTGGACGCCGCGGTACTCGCCTACCACCTTCCCGACCTGCAGGTGATCGAGGTCGCCGGGTGCTACCTCTCCGGCCGGCTGCCCGGGAGCCCGCCCGTCTTCTCGGTGTCCGGACAAGGCGTCGGCGCCCCGTTCACGGCGCTGCGGGTGCTGGACTGCCTGCGCCGGTCGGGCACGCTGGCCGACGGCGCCGTGTTCGTGCTCGACCAGACGACGGCGCCCTACCCGGACTCCAGTACGCACGACGGGGCCGTGCGCGACTGCGCGCTGCTGCTGTGCACCGCGCCCGAAGGCGGGGACGCGGGGGTCACCCTCGACTTCCTCGACGAGCGGCAGGTCGCCGATCCGGCGGAGGCCCTGGACGCGCTCGCCCGGCGGCTCCCGCGCCCGCGTATCCTCGCCGGCCGGACCCTCACCGACCGGCTCGACAAGGACTTCCGCGCCCGTCTCGGCATCGTGGACGGTCCCGCCCGCCACCTGTGCACGAGCGCGTGGGCGGCGCTCACCGAGCACTGGCCGCGCGACGGGTACACGGTCGTCGCCGACTACGACCCGCACGCCGGACGGCTGTTCCAGGCCGGCCTCCGACCCGGGCGGCCGGTGTGACGCGCGACGGTCCGGACGGGTTCCGGGCGCTCGGCCGCGCGTGCGGTCTCGCCGCCGGCCTCGCCGCGGTGCTCGACGGCTTCGACACGGCGGTCGCCGCGCCGCAGGGCGTGGCGGTGCTGCCGGCCGCCGGGCTGCCACACGGCGCCTGCGTGGTGCCCCACCCGCTCGCCGCTCGCGAAGGGCTGGCCGTCGTTCGGTTCCCGCCGCAGTCCCCCAACGGCAGGCTCGGGTGGGGACTGACGAAGGCCCGCGCGGTCGCGCTCGCGGCGGTGCGCCTCGGCGTCCTCGAAGGGCTGCTGGACACGGCGATCACGCGGCTGGCGGGCCGGACCTTCGGCGGCGTCCCCCTGATCGAGAAGCAGCTCGTCGTCGGCGCGGTGGCGGACGTGCGGCCCGAGCTGGGGCTGCCGGCGGCGCTGTGCGCCGACAACGCGCCGGCCGAGACCGCCGCCGCCCAGCACGAACGGTTGACCGAGGCGGGCTGGACCGTGACCCGCTTCTTCGGCGCCGAAGGCTACCTCGCCGACCATCCGGTGCGGAGCCTCTACCTGTCCGCGCTGGTCGCCGACGTCTGGGTGGCCCGGCCGATGGACACGTATCCCGGGGAGTGACCATGGTGGACCTCGACGACCGCCTGCGCGCGCTGCGCGGCGTGAGCGCCGAACTGGCCCGGGAGATGCGCGGGCACGCGCTGGCGATCGACGCCGACCCGTACCGGATGGAGCCGCACCTGGCGCTCGTGGCGTACCGCGCGCTCCGCCAGACCATGACTCCCCAGCGGTACACCGACGGCCCGCTGCGAGTGGGGCGCTTCGAGTACGCGCCCGGATCGTGCCTCGACGGCGTCGTGCGGGACGTGGAACTGGCCTACGGCGACGCCGGCGTGCTGCTCGCCTGCCCAGGCCCCGGCCTCGCCGGAATCCTGGTCGACCAGCTCGCCGACGACGCCCAGCGGGACCACTTCTACGGCGCCCTGGCATCGGACGCCGCCTGGTCGTTCTTCGCCGTGACCGAGCCTGAGCGGGGCAGCGACGCCACCGCGCTGACGACCGAGCTGAAGCGCGAGACCCCCGACTGCTACCGGCTGCGCGGGACCAAGCGCTACATCGGCAACGGCTCGCGCGGCGGCATCGGCGTCGTCTTCGCCCGCACCGGCAGCGCGCCGCTGTCCATCCGTGCCGCGCTGGTCGAGGCGGACACGCCGGGATTCCAGGCGACCGGGCTGGACATGATCGGGCTGCGCGGCGCGTGCCTCGGCGAGATCCGGCTGGACGGCGTGCCGATCCCGGCCGGCATGCTCCTCGGCAACCACCTGCCCGCTCTCCGGAGGGGACTGTGGGGGGCCATGCGCGTCTTCAACACCATGCGCGCGCACGTGGCCGCGCTCGCCGTCGGCACCGGCCTGGCGCTGGTGGACCTGGTACGCGCCGAACGGCCGGGCGCGCCGGGAGTCGAGCAACTGAGCGCGCGACTGCGGGCCTGCCGGCGGCTCGTGTACGCCGCCGGCGCCGCGGTGGACCGGGACCGGAACGCCAGCGGCCCGCCGGGCGTCGCGAAGAACGCCGCGAACGCGCTCGCCCGCGCCGCCAGCCGGTGGGCGGTGCGATCGCTCGACCCCGCCGCGGTCCTTTCCATCCCGCTGCTGGAGAAGTGGACCCGCGATGTCTGCGCCTTCGAGTTCATGGAGGGCACGAGCGACATCCAGCGCCAGCACATCACCCGGTCCTACCTCAAAGGACGGTCCGCGCGATGAGGATCGGTGCCGACCTCGTCGACGTGGCGCGCTTCGCCCCGATCGCCGCCCACCCGCGCGGGCGGCGGCTGATTTTCACCGACGCGGAGCTGGCGGTCGCCGACACGCTCGGCGAGCGGCGGCGCGGCGAGTACCTGGCCGGCCGGTTCTGCGCGAAGGAGGCGGTCGCGAAGGCGTTGGGCCGAGGGCTCGGCCAGGGGCTGGCGTGGCGGGACATCGAGGTGCTCGGCGACGCACATGGCGCGCCCGTCGTCACCATGCGCGGCGGCGCGCTGGCGATCGCCACCCGTCAACGGGTCGAGCGTATCGAGCTGTCGCTGAGCCACCAGAGCGGGCTCGTGTTCGGCGTGGCGGTCGCGGTCCTCGGCTAGCGATCCCGGGTGGCGGCCCGAGGGTCAGACCAGCACCGAACCGTTGTCGATCCGGCGCGGCCTGGTGCGGCGGCTGTCCAGGTGCACGAAGACGCGGTGCAGCCAGCGATCGCTGCCGTCGTAGCGCGGCTGGAACCCGACGCGTCCATGCACGACCAGCCGGTTGTCGAGGAAGACCATGTCGCCCGGGCGCAGGACGAGGTCGGCACGGACCTCCGTCAGCGCCTCGCGCAGCCGCGCGAGGGCCCGGACGGCCTGCTCGTCCAGGGCGGTGGTGGCGTGGAAGTCTACGCAGAGGTCCGGGTCGTCCGCACTGCCCTCCAGCACCGGGCGTGGCGCGGACCGCGACGCCAGCCGGAAGGACGGCGGGGCGGCGGTGACGAACCGGTCCTCGTGCAGGATGGCCCGGCTCGCGTCGTCGATCAGGGGCAGGGCGCGACGGATCGACGCCACCTGCGTGCCGACCTGCCCTTCGTGGGCGGGCCGCAGGCACAGCAGGCCGACATAGTGCGGGCGGTCCGGGTGGAAGGCGTTCTCGGTGTGGAACTCCAGGGGCACCGAGCCGCCGTTGCTCTGCGACCGCGCCAGCGACCGCACGGGCACGACGTTCTGCACCATCGCGCCCTGCTTCTCGTCGCGGTACGCGATGACCTCACCGAGCTGCAGGCCGAGGAGCATGGCGATGGCCGCGGGAGCCGTGACGGACCGCTCGACCGAGTCCGCCTCGTTCGGCGTGCCGGGCAGGGACTCCACGTCGATGGGAAGGTTGGTGACGGCCAGCCTCCCGGACAGGCCCCCGTCGTGGCGGAAGCTCCTGATCGCCTCCAGCAGGCGGACCGGCAGGTGGCAGCTCTGCGACCGGGCGCGCGCCTGCCAGGTCGCGTCGTCCACCCAGTCCGGCGCCGTGCGTACGAGGCGCTCCACCACCGCGCTGGTCACGGACCGCTCGGCGCCGGTGAGTGCCACGTCCCGCAGGTCCACGAGGTCACTAATCACCGCACGACTCTCGCAGCCGCCCCGCGCGAACTCCAGGCATCGGCCGGGCAACTGGGCGGCGGCAAGCTGCCGGGCCGTTGCCTCGCCGTTGCCTGGCTCGACACCGGACCGGCGCCCACGCTGGAGTCCAATGACGACACTGAACGCCCCGCTCTCCGGCCGGTGGATGGCACGGTCGCGCACCGCCGGTGACCCGCGGCTGCGGTTGATCTGCTTCCCGCACGTCGGCGGTGGCGGTGCCGCGTTCCACTCCTGGCTGGACGCGCTGCCCGCGGGCGTCGAGCTCTGCGCGATCCGGTTGCCCGGCCGGGAGAACCGGCTCCACGAGCCGCTCCTGGACGATCCGGCCGAGCTGTTCGCGCACCTGGAGCCGGTGCTGGCGCCGCTGTGCGACCTGCCGTTCGTCCTCGTAGGACACTGCTCGGGCAGCGTGCTGGCCTACGAGTACGCCCGGCGCCGCCACGCCGCCGGCGGCCCGCAGCCGGCGATGGTGGTGCTGTCGTCGACCGAGGCGCCGCGGCACCGCCGCATCGACGCCCCCCTGCACCTGCTGCCGCGCGACGAGCTGCTCGGCCGGGTCGTCGGGTACGGCGGCATGGCGGCGGAGGTGCTGGACGACGCCGGCCTCATGGCCATCTTCGAACAGATCCTGCGGGCCGACTACCGGGCGGTCGAGCGGCTGAGCTACTCGGCGGGCCCGCCCCTGGACGCGCCGATTACCGTCATCGCCGGCCGCCACGACCGGTTCACGAGCCGCGCGGCGATGGCCGCGTGGTCCGAGGAGACGACCGGCGAGTTCTCCCTGCACCTGCTGGACGCCGGCCACTACCTGGTGCGGGAGGCGGGCCCCCGGATGGCGGACGTGGCCCGGGCCCTGCTGGACCGGCAGGCGGCGCGATGAGCGGGCCTGCGGCGTGGCGCTTCGAGACGGTCGGCGACACGCCGGCCGGGCCGCGGTGCCTGGTCGAGTACGGCGACCTGACCGAGGCGCTCGACCGGCTCGCCGTGGCCACCGGCGCGACGCCGCACGCCGTGCTGACCGCCGCGCACGTCAAGGTGGTGAGCATGCTCACCGAGGAGCACGCGGTCAGGACCGACGTTCGCTGGCCCGGACACGGCGAGCGGGCGCACACGCTCCACTGTGACGTGTCGGCCGTGAGCACCTGGCGGGACCTGATCGCCGCCGTACGCGACGCCGCGCGGGAGCCCGCACCCGACGCCGCCGGGAAGTTCCGCGGGACGCGGATCGCGGCCGCCGACGGCACGCTGACGCTGTACCCGGTGCCGGATGCCGCCGGCGGCGAAGAGCTGGCGCGTCTCGGGTCGATGTACCGGCGGGTGCTGGCGGCGATGGCGGACGGCCCCGACGGCGACGCCGCCGCGGCTCGCCTGCCGGACGAGGAGCGCAAGGCCCTGGAGAGTTGGAGCGCCGGCCCGCTGCACCACCGGCCGGCCGCCACCGCCGTGGACCTCATCGCGGCACAGGCCGCCAGGACGCCGGACGCGCCGGCGGTCACGGTGTCCGGCGCCCGCCTGACCTATCGGGAGCTCGACGAGCGGTCGAACCAGATCGCCCACCACCTCGCGGGTCTGGGCGTCCGGACGGAGGCGCGCGTCGGCGTGTGCCTGCGGCGCACGGCCGACCTGCTGCCGGCCCTGTTGGGCATCTGGAAGGCGGGCGCCGCCTACGTGCCGCTCGACCCGGATCTGCCTACCCCGCGGCTGCGGCGGATGGCGTCCAGGGCCGGCTGCGCGCTGGTGGTGACCGTCGCCGGACTCCGGGCCGTGCTGGAGCCCCTCGACGCCGGCGAGTTCGTGCTCCTGGACGAGCGGCGGGAGGCGATCGCGGTGCTGCCGCGTACACCCGTGAACGCGGCCCCCGGGCCCGGCAGCCTGGCCTACGTCATCTACACGTCCGGCTCCACCGGCGATCCCAAGGGCGTACTGGTCGAGCACAGCGGCCTACTCAACTATCTACTGTGGACCGCCGAGGAGTACGCCGCGCGGGGCGGCGGCGGATCGCCTTTCTTCACCTCGATCGGCTTCGACCTGGGCGTGCCGAGCCTGTTCACGCCGTTGCTGGTCGGTCAGCGCGTCGACCTGCTGCCCGATCCGCTCGACCTCGCGGACCTCGGCGCCCTGCTGGCGGACGGCGCGCCCTACAGCTTCATCAAGATGACCCCCGGGCACCTCAACCTGCTCAGCCTCGACCTGTACCCCGAGCAGGCGCACGACCTCGCCGGGCTCGTCATCGCCGCCGGCGACGCCTTCACCACCGAGCTGGCGCGGCGCTGGATCGACCTCGCCGGGCCGGGCGGCACGCCGGTCGCGACCGAGTACGGCCCGACCGAGATCACGGTCGGCAACTCGGGCCAGCGGGTGTCGGGCGCCGGCACGGAGGGGCTGGTCCCGCTCGGCGCGCCGATCCCGAACACCACGATGCACGTGCTGGACGACCGGCTCGAACAGGTGCCGGTGGGCGTAGCCGGCGAGGTGCACGTGGGTGGCGCGGGCGTCTCCCGCGGGTACCTGGACGACCCCGCGCTCACGGCGGACCGGTACGTGCCCGATCCCTACGGGCCGCCCGGCGCGCGCCTCTACCGCACCGGCGACCGCGCCCGCTGGCTGTGGCCCGGTTGCCTGGAGTTCCTCGGCCGGGTCGACCACCAGGTGAAGATCCGCGGGTATCGGGTCGAACCCGGTGAGGTCCGCGAGGCCCTGCGGCGACGCGCCGGCGTCGACGAGGCCGTGGTGATCGCGCACGGGCCGCCGGCCGCGCAACGGCTCGCCGCGTTCGTCGTAACCGCTTCGGGCCAACCCCTGGACGCCGCCGGCCTGCGCGCCGACCTCGCCGCCGACCTGCCCGCCCACATGGTCCCCGCGGAGATCGTCGCCATCGAGGCCGTCCCGCTGACCGCCAACGGAAAAGTCGACCGACGCGCATTGGAGGGCCTGCTGTGAACCGGACGTACCAGGTGGTGGTCAACCTGGAGGAGCAGTACTCGATCTGGGAGGCGGACCGGCAGCCGCCCGACGGGTGGCGCGCGTACGGGTTCACCGGCGGCCGCGAGGAGTGCCTGCGCCACATCGCCGAGGTGTGGACGGACATGCGCCCGCTGAGTGTCCGGAACGGTGACGAGTCAGCCGAGGCAGCCGAGGCAACCGATGCCCGCATTGCTTACTGAACTCTTTCTGGAGCGGGCGCTGCGCGACCCGAACGCGCCGGCCGTCCGGTCCGGCTCGCGGGTCGTCACGTACCGGGAGCTGGAGGTGGCCGCGCGGCGCGTCGCCGGCGCGCTCGCGGCACACGGGGTCCGCGCGGAGTCCACGGTGGGAATCCACGTCCCGCCCGGTCCCGACCTGGTCGCCGCGCTGCTGGGCACCTGGCTGGCCGGCGGCTGCTACGTGCCGCTCGACCCGGTGGCTCCCGCCGTCCGCCTGCGCGAGGTCCTCGACCTGGCCGAGGCGCGGATCGTGCTCACCACCGCGGACGGAGCGCCGCGCGAGCCGCTCGGCGACGCCGTCGTGTGGGACGTCGCCCGACCGGCCGGCACGGACCGCTCGCTGCCGCCCGCCGCACCGAACCGCGCCGCGTACATGATCTTCACCTCGGGCTCGACGGGCCGCCCCAAGGGCGTCGTCGTCGAGCAAGCCGGCATCGCGAACCGGGTCCGCTGGGGAGTACACGCGCTCGGCCTGTCGCACGCCGACCGGGTACTGCAAAAGACGCCGCTGGTCTTCGACGCGGCCGGGTGGGAGATCTTCGCGCCGCTGCTGTGCGGCGGGGCCGTGACGTACGGCCGGCCCGACGCCGGCCGGGACGCCGCCGAGCTCATCCGGTCGATCCGCGAGCAGCGGGCCACCGTCCTGCAGGTGGTGCCCACGATGCTGCGGCTGCTCGCGAACGAGCCGGACCTGCTCTCCTGCCGCAGCCTCCGGCTGATCTGCTGCGCGGGCGAACCGCTGCACGCCGAGCTGTGCCAGCGCGTCCTCCGCCAGCTCGACGTCCGGATACTGAACACCTACGGGCCCACCGAGTGCTCCATCGACGCCCTGGCCGGGTGGTTCGATCCCGCGCAGGCGACCGGCCCGGTGCCGATCGGACACCCCATCGACGGCGCCCGCGCCGTGCTGCTCCCGCCCGACCCGGGCGTCTGCGACGACCCGGCGCTGCGCGAACTGCACCTCGGCGGCGTCGGCGTCGCCCGCGGCTACCACGGCGAGGCCGCGCTGACCGCCGAGCGCTTCCTGCCAGACGCCGAGGGAACGCCCGGCGCGCGGCTGTACCGCACCGGCGACCTCGTGCGCCCGCGCCCGGAGGGCGCGCTGGAGTTCGTAAGCCGGGCCGACGACCAGGTGAAGCTCAACGGGGTACGGATAGAACCGGCCGAGGTGGAGGCGGCCCTCGCGGCGCATCCCGAGGTGACCGAGGCGGCGGTCCGGGTCGTCACCGACCCCCGCGGCACCCGGCAGCTCGCGGCCTGGGTGGTCACCGCCCGCGACGACACCGTGGACGGCCTGGCCGACCACCTGCGCCGGCGGCTGCC
>NZ_JAIBNX010000081.1:27676-35409 GCF_026130045.1 Micromonospora sp. CPCC 205371 | reverse complement strand
GTAGTCCGCCGGTACGCCGCCGCGGGCCCGCCAACAGCCCGACGTCGCCGGGTTGCAGCGTTTGGCGGCGCCGGCGCAGGAAGTCCGCCAGCTCCTTCTTGTGCATGATCTCCATGGTGACCGCCTCCGGCTGTTCCAGCCAGGGATCGGCGATCCCTGGCTGAGCGGTTTCGCTGACCCCCGGGCGAGCCGTCGGGAAGGATCGCCGATCCACGGACAAGCCGTCCTCTCCCGCCCCCGCCCAGACGCCCGCATAGTCGGGGCTGCCGGAGTGCGCCCCGGCCCTGCCGCAGCGAAGGAGAAGCACACCCGTGAAGACCACCGGAAACACGATCCTGATCACCGGCGGCACGTCGGGCATCGGGCTCGGACTGGCCCTGCGCCTGCATGAGGCCGGCAACGAGGTGATCGTCGCCGGCCGGCGTAAGGACCTGCTCGACCAGATCGCCACCGAGCACCCCGGCATCGACACGCTCGTCCTGGACGTGGCGGACCCCGCGTCGATCGCCCGCGCCGTAGGCATCCTGGCGGCGAGCCATCCTCAGCTCAACGTGCTGGTCAACAACGCTGGCATCATGCTGGCGGAGAACCTGCTCGATCCAGCCTGTCTGCCGATCGCCGAGGACCACGTCACCACCAACCTGCTCGGTCCGATCCGGATGACGTACGCATTCCTGCCGCACCTGGTGACCAAGGACGACGCGGTCGTCCTGAACGTCACCTCGGCGCTGGCGTTCGTGCCGTGGCCGGTCACCCCGACCTACAACGCGACCAAGGCCGCCCTGCACTCGTTCTCCGAGAGCCTGCGCGTCCAACTGGCCGGCACGCCCGTCCAGGTGATCGAGGTGGCCCCGCCGGGGGTCCGGACCGGACTGATGGGCCAGCAGGACAACGAGCAGGCCATGCCGCTGGACGAGTTCCTGACCGAGACCATGACACTGCTGGACGCCCAACCCGACGCCAAGGAAATCGTCGTGGAACGCGCCAAGTTCGCCCGCCACGCCGAGGCCAACGGCACCTACGACCAGGTCCTGACCATGCTCACCAGCTTCGAAGCCTGACCAGGCAATGAAGTGGTCAGCTTGCTCCGGTGTTCGTGTACGGCGGCGCCACACCCCAGCCCCACCGCGGCACCGGCGCCTGCCGCACGGGCCGCGCGCCGGGCTGCGAGTTGGCTCGGGCGAGCCGTGTTCCCCACTCCAGGTAGCTTGCGAACGCGGCGCGGAACTCGGCGTCGTCCGGCAGGCCGACCTCGTCGGCGGCGTCCATCATCAGGTTGACCGAGCGAGCCGAACGCACGGGCACCACGATCGAGCATCCTCCCCGCTGACCGGTCAGCGGCCGGCCAGAGGCACACCGGCTTAAGGCATGACCTTGAAGATCCGAGAGCGGCGCATCGACAGGCGTAACTTGACACACATATGACGTCTGATCTATGTTTCCTCAATCGGTTCGCCGGGCCGCGTGGAGATCCCCCTATCCGAACCCCGCCAGCCGGACGCGCCAGCGGTTTCGTTCGGATCTGTGTTGCCGCCGCCGACGGAAGGGGCGCCTGGGTCGGGCGGCAGCATCGGCGCTGCTAAATCTTTCAACGAGGAGATCCAGTCGTCCCCGCCAAGACGGCTCGGGCGCTGGCCCGAAAAGGAGGTCAAGGTGGCTACGAGTCCCTCCGCCCATCATGGCGGGCCCCGGCGGAAGAGATCGCTCGTCGTCAGAGCGCTGATCGCCGGTGTGGTCGGTGTCGTGACGGCGGCCACGGCCGCGGTGCTGATGCCGTCGGCGGACGCGGCGGAGAGCACGCTGGGTGCGGCAGCCGCACAGTCGGGCCGGTACTTCGGCACGGCGATCGCGGCCGGCCGGCTCGGCAACTCGACGTACACCACGATCGCCGGACGCGAGTTCAACATGGTGACGGCCGAGAACGAGATGAAGCCCGACGCCACCCAGCCCCAGCGCGGGCAGTTCAGCTTCGGCTCCGGTGACCAGATCTACAACTGGGCCACACAACGCGGGATGAAGGTGCGCGGCCACACCCTGGCCTGGCATGCACAGCAGCCGGGGTGGATGCAGAGCCTGTCCGGCTCCACGCTGCGCCAGGCCATGATCGATCACATCAACGGGGTGATGGGTCACTACAAGGGCAAGTTGGTCGCCTGGGACGTGGTGAACGAGGCGTTCAACGAGGACGGCAGCCGCCGCCAATCGAACCTGCAGGGGACCGGCAACGACTGGATCGAGGTGGCGTTCCGCACCGCCCGCAACGCCGACCCATCAGCGAAGCTCTGCTACAACGACTACAACATCGAAAACTGGTCGTACGGCAAGACGCAGGGCGTGTATCGCATGATCCAGGACTTCAAGTCCCGGGGAGTGCCGATCGACTGCGTCGGGCTACAGACCCACTTCACCGGCGGCAGCTCGCTGCCGGGCAACTTCCAGACCACGCTGTCCAGCTTCGCCGCCCTCGGCGTGGACGTGGCCCTGACCGAGGTCGACGTCACCAACGCGTCGACGTCGCAGTACGCGGGGCTGACCCAGGCCTGCCTGAACGTGCCGCGCTGCATCGGGATCACGGTGTGGGGCGTGCGGGACAGCGACTCGTGGCGGTCCAGCGAAAACCCGCTGCTGTTCGACGGCAACGGAAACAAGAAGGCCGCCTACACGTCGGTGCTCAATGCCCTCAACGCCGCCACCCCGACCACCTCACCGACAGTGAGCCCGACGACGAGCGCCTCACCCAACCCGCCGGGTGGCTCGGGCACGATCGCCGGAGTGCAGTCCGGCCGGTGCATCGACGTGCCCAACGCGACGCAGACCAACGGCACGCGCGTACAGCTCTACGACTGCCACGGCCAGACCAACCAGTCGTGGAACTACACATCGAGCAAGCAGCTGCAGGTATACGGCAGCAAGTGCCTGGACGCCAACGGCGCCGCGACGGCAAACGGCACCGCCATCATCATCTGGGACTGCAACGGCGGAGCCAACCAGCAGTGGAACGTCAACTCCAACGGCACCATCAGCGGCGTGCAGTCCGGCCGGTGCCTGGACGTGTGGGGCACCGCCAACGGGCAGCAGATCCAGCTGTACGACTGCCACGGGCAGACCAACCAGCAGTGGCGGACCAACTTCACGAGCGGCCCGACCTCACCGCCCCCGTCCTCCCCGCCCCCGTCCTCCCCGCCCCCGTCCTCCCCGCCCCCGAGCGGCTGCGCTCTTCAGTCGACGTACCGCTGGTCGTCGACCGGCCCGCTGGCGAACCCGCAGAACGGGTGGCTATCGCTCAAGGACTTCACCAACGTTGTCTACAACGGCAGGCACCTGGTCTACGCGACGAACGTGTCGAGCGCAGGATCGTATGGCTCGATGAACTTCAGCCTGTTCACGAACTGGTCGGACATGGCCTCGGCCAGCCAGACCGGGATGAGTCAGGGCACCGTGGCGCCCACGCTGCTCTACTTCGCCCCGAAGAACATCTGGGTGCTGGCCTACCAGTGGGGGCCAACCTCGTTCAGCTACAAGACGTCGACCGACCCGACCAACGCCAACGGCTGGTCCGGGCCGCAGACGCTGTCCACCGCCAGCCTTCCCGACGCCCCGTATGGCGTGATCGACCAGACCCTCATCGGCGACGACCAGAACATGTACCTGTTCTTCGCCGGTGACAACGGCAAGATCTACCGGTCGAGCATGCCGATCGGGAACTTCCCGGGCAGCTTCGGCTCGAACTACACGACGATCATGAGTGACTCCACCAACAACCTGTTCGAGGGGGTCGAGGTCTACAAGGTCCAAGGCCAAAACCAGTACCTGATGATCGTCGAGGCGATCGGAAGCCAGGGGCAGCGCTATTTCCGCTCGTTCACATCAAACAGCCTCAGCGGGTCGTGGACCCCGCAGGCCGCCAGCGAGAGCAACCCGTTCGCCGGCAAGGCCAACAGCGGTGCCACCTGGACCAACGACATCAGCCACGGTGACCTGGTCCGCACCAACCCCGACCAGACCAAGACCATCGATGCGTGCAACCTCCAGTTCCTCTACCAGGGAAAGAACCCCAGCGCCGGGGGCGACTACAACAGGCTGCCATGGCGGCCGGGCGTGCTGACCCTGCAGCGCTAGGGGAGGGGCTGCCGACCCAGACCAACCCCATTCGCTGACCGCTCGGGTGTGTCCGGCGTCGACCGGCGCCGGACATACCCGATAATGCCTTGCGGCGGGCTTCGATCACCGCGGATTTCGTTGGACGTCTCCGGTTGCCAGTGGTAAGGACTCCTGTTGAGCGACACTCCAGATCTCGGCCCGCCGCCCGAACGCATCGCGGTCGATGTGGACCAGGTGCGCCGGCTCGTCGCCGGCCAGTTCCCGCATTGGGCTGACCTCCCGGTCGAGCGGGTCGAAAACGGCGGCTGGGACAACTGGACCTTCCACCTCGGCTCCCGGATGTCGGTGCGCCTGCCGAGCGCGCTGGAGTACACGGAGGCGGTCGACAAGGAGCACAGGTGGCTGCCGGTGTTCGCCCCCCGTCTTCCGCTGCCCATCTCCACTCCACTGGCCAAAGGCCGGTCCGGCGAGGGTTATCCGTACTCATGGTCGATCTACCAGTGGCTCGACGGCGAAACCGCACGGGTGGACCGCATCGCCGACCCAGTCAGGTTCGCGCTCGACCTGGCCGAGTTCATCGCGTCCCTGCAAGGTGTCGATACCGCTGACGGCCCTCGTCCAGGCCTGCACAACTGGTACCGCGGTGCCACCCTGCGCACCTACGACGGCGCGGCCAACCGAGGGCTCACGGCGCTCGACGGCCGTATCGATGTCGATCTGGCCAGCGAGATCTGGAAGTGCGCCCTGGACGCGCGTTGGGACGGTGTGGAGCGCTGGTTCCACGGTGACATCGCACAGGGAAATCTCCTGCTCAATGGCGGGCAACTGGCGGCGGTCATCGACTTCGGGACCTGTGGTGTTGGCGATCCCTCGTGTGACTTGGCGGTCGCTTGGATGTTGCTGACCGGCGACGGCCGACGGGCGTTCCGGGAGCGGCTGTCCGTCGATGACGCGACATGGGCGCGCGGGCGTGGTTGGGCGCTCTGGAAGACGCTTGTCACCTACGCCAACGCGCTGGACGACGGCGAGGCGGCAACGGCGAGCTCACGAAGGATCCTCGGCGAGATCTTCTCCGAGTACACCGACGGCGACAAATCGGTGGGCGGCGTCGGTGGCTTGGGTGTGGTGGGCCCTCCATAGTGGACGGCTACTCAGGCCGCCGAGGCCACGGTGTCGGCCGGGCGTGGTGCCCGCTCCCCGTTGTCGACGGCCGGCGCGCGGGTCCAGAACCGCCGGTGGCCGATGATCAGGACGCCGGCGACCAGGGTCCAGGCGGCGAAGTAGAGCCAGATCAGGCGAGTGGCGTCGCCGCCAGTGGGCCACAGGGCGCCCGCCCGGTATTCGACGCTGCCCTCGGCGGCGTGGGCGATGAGGGTGATCAGGGCACTGCCGGCGGCCTGGTTGAACAGCCAGACATACCAGAACGTGACCGCGACGGTGGTCGCGGCTTCGATCGGTTCCAGCCCGAAGGAGTCCATGAAGAACAGCGGCGCGTGCCAGCCGGTGACAAGTACGGCCAGGATCGCGGCCGCGCCAAGCGGCGTGCGGCGTTCCTGCATGGCGGGTAGGGCGAAGCCGCGGAAGCTTGGCTCCTCACTGAACGGCCCACCAGTGGGGGTGATGATGTTCAGGCCGAGTACCAGGGCGACGCCGAACCAGGGGCTGAACTGACTGGTGTCCGGCGTGGGCGCACCGGCGGCCATGTTGAGCCCAATGGTGGCCGCGTGCACGCCGAACGGCACGGCCAATGCGAGGGCGTACCAGATCCAGCCAACCCGCCAGCGGATCAGCCGCACGCCGATGTCGCGCAGGCCGGCCGTCCCGTCCCGGACGAACGCGACGACGAGGGCGGCGATGAGCGCGCCTGGGGCGAAGAAGCTGTTCCACGGGATGGCTCCCCACGCCAAGGCGTACGCGAGGACGAAGAACGCGATGACCGGGTGCCGCCGGATCGGCGACAGCAAACGGGACATGGGTGCCTCCTTGATGTGGCGGTCGCGCTGGGTCGTTCCCGGGCCGTCAGCCGGCGGTTCGGCGGGCTGATCAGGGGCCGGGTCGTCGTCTGGGTCGTCCTGGATGATCCGGGTCTTCATCGCGGGTCCCTGGTGGTGGAGGTTCGGGGTCTTGCTCACGCTGGCAGGCCTGGGCGGGGCCGGTAAGGCGGGCTGCTGGCCGGTTGGGGGCCGGTTTTCTGGTATGTGCGCGGGCAGGTAGATGATTTGGTTAGGTCGTCGGCATTAGCATCTGTGGATGAAATCCGACCTCGCCACCAGTGCCTTCGACTCGCTGCGCCTTGACGCCGTGCCCGACCAGGAGACGCTGCGTCGGACTTACGCACTGCCCAGGGACAGGGACGTGCGCAAGCAGATGATCGAACTCACCGAGCAGACCCGACGGTTGATCGGCTGCGCATCGCTGGTTTTCGTCGCCAGCGCGGACGCCGAGGGCAACTATGACGTCTCCCCGCGCGGCGGCCCCGCCGGATTCGTCACCGTCCTGGACTCACGGACAGTGGCGATACCGGACGCGACCGGCAACAAGCGTCTCGACACCCTGCAGAACGTCGTCGCCACCGGGCGAGCCGGGCTGCTGTTCGTCATCCCGGGGCGGACCACGACGCTCAGGGTGAACGGCCGGGCCTGCGTTTCCACCCGCCCAGATCTGCTGTCGCAGCTGACCGCCGTGGGCAAGCCGCCGGCCAGTGCGCTGGTGCTGGGGATCGAGGAGGTCTACCCGCACTGCCCCAAGGCGCTTCTGCGCAGTGCGGCTTGGAAGCCGGATCAGTGGCTGCCCGCGGACGCCCAGCCGACCTCAGCCGAGGTGACACTGGCCCAACTGCGGATGCCAGAGCTGACGATCGCTGACATCGAGCAGGCGGAGAGGGACATGCTGAAGTACCGGTACGAGTAACAGGCCGCACAGCTTGCCGCTGGCATGAAGTAAGGCGGCGGTGATGTCAGCATCGATATCCACCTCGGTCAGGCTGTCGTTGGCGAACCGCGCCACGGTCTGCGGATCCTCGATGACCTCCACCTCGGCGAACGTCTCCACGATCTGACGTACCGACTCGGCTCGGATCCACCACCACAACCCGCCCATGCCGCAGTCGTGCAGAACCAGAAACCGCTTCTTAGGCTTTTCACTCACAGCCGAGATCATGCTATCGATGAGGCTGGGGTGCATCCGGACCACGGCCCGCGCCGAGTTGAAGCCCGCGCTGTGCCCACCGCCGGCAACCCGATACGAGGAGATCCACAACGGGAAGCAGACCTGGCCACACGGCGGTCAGGCCTTCATCGAGTCGGTGTAGTTGTGGTAGCTGGTCTCACCGTCGCGGGACGCCCAGATGTGGGCAGGGACCGTAACGCCCTCGGCGATCGAGTAGTTGCAGACATGTCTCCTGGTTCGGCTGCCCTTGTGTCGTCCGTTGGCGGATTGTTTCGTCGGGTCGATCGCCAAAGCCGCGTCCAGACGGTTGTGGAGTTGGCGCCGTGGAATTCCAGAGTGGTGTTGGGCCGAAGTAGTCCGTCGCTTCGTCGTCCGCGACGACTATCGGTCTATCGTGTCCACTTTAGTCGCTCTCGGCGGGGAACGCCGCGGGGGGGCGGGGAGTTCCACGATTTCTCCAACAG
>NZ_JAIBNX010000081.1:12172-27666 GCF_026130045.1 Micromonospora sp. CPCC 205371 | reverse complement strand
TATGCTCCCCTCCTGGGCCGCACGGGGCGGCCAGCCCCGTGAGCGTCGGCGATTCTCAAGATTTTCTCAAGACGGGCTCGTGGTTCATTGGCTCGCGGCGTCGCGGTGGCAAGGTACCGCCATGAGTCGTCGAGCCCTTGGGGTCGCAGCCCTACACGCCGGTGACGACAATTGTCCGGACATTTACAGAATCACGATCACGAAGGAGATCTGACGTGCGTGTGCCCCGCCGAGGTCTGCTATTTGTGGCTGCCGTGTTCGGCGCCGCAATGACATTGTTGAGTCCTAGCGTCGCCTTCGCCGACTACCACGGCAGCGAAACGGACTACGGTGTTTCCAGAGGTATTCCGGACGACGACAAGTATCGTACCTGCATCATCTATCTCGGAGCTGATTCCCCCGGTGGCGTCTGCTTCGAATCCGGGGGCGACTACTTCTACGTCATGGACGACTTGAAGGACGGATATGCGGCAGTTGCTGAGTGGTACACGGAGGGAAATGTAAGAGCGGG
This sequence comes from Micromonospora sp. CPCC 205371, assembly GCF_026130045.1. GTDB lineage: Bacteria > Actinomycetota > Actinomycetes > Mycobacteriales > Micromonosporaceae > Phytohabitans. The sequence continues at coordinate 27,155 of NZ_JAIBNX010000081.1, read as the reverse complement.
CAGTTGCGTCAACAAGCTTGGTGCCGGCACGACGGCATTTTGCAACAAGAATTTTCCGGAGAATGACTATATCTATTTCCGGCTCGCGCTGTACAACAGTGGAGACTACGTCAGGGCCGTGTCAGGCTGGAAAAGAGCCATCATCTGACGCAGTGCCGTCTGTTTGATCGGCTTCGTAATCGAAGGTCACAACTCCGCACGGCCGTGCTCGACGTGCGTCCTCGTTGCGGCGGGCCTCGCCGCGGTGAGCTCCAGCGTCCGTGGGCCGCGCTCGTGAGGATTGGTCGGCCGGCTCGGTCGACGAAGTACAGGCCATCGGCGCCGAGATCGCAGCCACCCCGGCACAGACCGCACTGGCGTGGCTGCTGACCCGCGGCGACGACATCGCCCCCATCCCCGGAACCCGGCGGGTCTCCCGCATCGAGGAGAACACCGCCGCCGACGGCATCGAACTCACCGCCGCCCAGCTCGACCGCTTGAACAACCTCACGCCTGCCTCGGGCGAGCGCCACAACGAGGCAAACATGGCCAGCATCGACCACTGACCGCCAACGGTGTCCCCGCCGAGTACTACATCCCCGAATTTGGCGCGCCTGCACGCTTCAGGCAGCGTCAGCGCCCTGGTCGCTCCGCCCGTGCAGCTCAATGCACGAATCCGACGACAACGACAAGCGCCAGACCGTGACGGTCGGTTAGAGGTGGTCATCGGCGACTGCGCCTGCGCACCGGCACGACCGTCCACATAGGCCAGCCGCCGCTACCCACTAAGTAGTGTTCGCGGCTCGAATACGTGCCCGGTGACGAATGAACAGGTACCCGGCATCGATCGAAGATCCCGCATTAGATGTCGCTAATCGTCATGCTTCAATGACGGCCTGATCTGTGCCTGAGCGATGGAGGAAATAATGAAGTTCCTCGTCCGCGCGCTAACTCTGGGAATGCCGTTGGCGCTGGTCCTCACGTTAGCTCCATACACGGCAAGCGCGAACGCGGCCCCGGTCGCGCTCTCCCCGGAGGACCGCGCGCAGTTCGGCCAGGCGGTGGCGAGGGACCTGGAGTCCGCGCTGCTCACCGCCCGTCTGCAGAAGCGCCCGGTTCGGGTGGCGGACGGCGAAGCGGCGGCGCCCGCGGCGTGGGCGCAGCCGGACGGCACGCTTACGCTCGTCCCGCGCGAGGGCGGTGCGACGGCGCCTGGGGGCCCGGCCGGCTGGAAGCGGATCGCTCCCAGCCGGACCCAGGTCCGCTACGCTCCGCCACTCGCCGCGCCGCGAGTCGACATCAGCCCCGCGGCGCCGGGCTCGCCGCGCCGCGCGTCGACGGCGAAGCCGATCTTCAGTGCCGTCGCTGCCGTGCCCGCGGGTAGCGGCCTCCGAGCGGAACTCGAGCTGTACCGCGGCGACAGGCGGGTCAAGCGGGTCGCCAGGCCCGCCGGGGCGGGCGCCACGGTGACCGCGACCCCATCCGACTTCGGCCTTTCCGCCCTCAGCGCGGGCGTGACGTACTCCTTCCGGGCCCGGTTGCGTGACAAGCACACGACCTCGCCGTGGTCGAGCCGCGTGGAGGTGGTCGTGCGTGCCGCCCAGGCCGCGGCGCCCGCGCCAGCGGTCTACCCGGCCGCGCCCGCCTATCTCAACGCCGCGGCGGCCGGCAGCGTCGCGCTGACCAGTCCCGAGGACGGGGTAACCGCGGCCCGGCGGATCAGGCTGGCCGCGACCGGCACGAGCGGCTACACGGGCGCGACCTTCCAGTTCCGGCGCGGCGAGGCTGACACCTGGCAGAACATCCCGGCTGGCCATGTGCTGACCGCCGCCACCGGCGCGGCGGTGACCTGGCCGGTCGCCGTCACCGGTGGCCTGACCCCGCCGCTCAACTGGAGCGTCACCGACACCCTCAGCACCGACGGCACGGTCGCCGTCCGGGTCGTTTACACCGGCACGGCCGGCACCCTGTACTCGCCGTCGGTGGAGGCCCTGGTCGACCGCAACGCGGGCTCGGCGTCCACGACGCCCGTCGGTCCGGGCACGGTCAACCTGCTCACCGGCGACTACACCCTGACCGCCACCGACGTGTCGCTGTTCGGCGCGACGGTGACCCGCACCGCCTCGTCGCGCCGGCCGACGCTCGGGTCGGGCCAGGCCGGGCAGGTGCCGATCTTCGGCCCGCAATGGGCCAGCGGGGTGACCATCACACAGACCGAGTCCAACTACACCGGCATCCGCCAGACGTCGGGCACGTCGGTGCAAGTGATGCGGGTGGACGGCGGTTGGGTTGACTTCACCGCGACGGCCAACGGTGGATGGTCGCCGCAACCCGGTGCGGACAACCTGACCCTGACCGGCTCGCTGACCGGTTCGTTCATTCTCGCCGACACCGACGGTAACAGCACGACGTTCCTGAAGAACGGCACGGCATGGCAGGTCTCGACCAGCTACCTGCCGACCGACAACTCCACCACCAAGGTGGTGTCCGAGTCGGTGACGAGTGGGTCCCGGCCCACCATGATCATCAGCCCGACCAGCGCGGTGGCCGCGGCCACCTGCCAGACGGCGCCGCAGACCCGCGGCTGCCGGGTCCTCCAGTTCGTGTACGCGACCACGACGACCGCGACCAGTAGCGCCCCGGGCGACTACGCCGGTCAGGTCAAACAGATCGTGCAGTGGGCCACCACACCCGGCGCCACCGCCTCGACCTCGGTCGGCGTGGCCAGCTACGCGTACGACTCCGCCGGCCGGCTCGTGCGGTCCTGGGACCCGCGGATCAGCCCCGCGCTCAAGACCGCGTACGCCTATGACAGCGCCAGCCGGATCGTCGGGCTCACCCCACCCGGCGAGCTGCCCTGGACCTTCGCCTACGGCACCGCGGGCGGCACCGCCACGGCGGGCGCGGGCATGCTGCTCGCCGCGTCCCGGCCAACCCTGAGCCAGGGCAGCACGTCCACCACCGACGGCGGCGCCAACACCACCTGGATGGTCTACGGTGTGCCGTTGTCGGGCAACCAGGCGCCGCACGCCATGACCGGCGCCGACGTGGCCGCCTGGGGACAGACCGACGCGCCGACAGATGCGACCGCGGTCTTCGCCTCCGGCTTCCTGCCGGGCTCGCACACCGGGACGGACACGGGCGCGAACACGGCGATGTACCCCACCGACTACTGGTACTCGACGGTCACCTATCTGGACGGCGCGGGCCGCGAGGTGAACACCGCCACGCCCGGCGGGCACATCTCGGCCACCAACTACGACCAGTACGGCAACGTGGTGTGGCACCTGTCGGCGGGCAACCGGGAGATGGCGCTGAGCACCTCGGGCGACGAGAACCGGCTCGCGGCCCTCGGCCTGTTGGACAGCACCCCGTCGCGGCGGGCCGCGCTGCTCGCCACGACCTCGGTATACAGCGCCGACGGGGTACGCCTGCTGGAACAGTCCGGCCCGCTGCACATGGTGAACCTGGCCGGCGGCCTGTACAGCGAAGGCATGCCGTACCTGTCGCCGAACGCCTGGGTGCCGGCCCGGCAGCACACCGTCTACACCTACGACGGCGGACGGCCGACCGATGGCAGCGCCAAGGTCAGCGGGCTGGTGACGCGGACGGCCGTCGGCGCGGCCGTACCCGGGTACAGCACCGACGCCGACATCCGGCTCACCGCGACGACGTACGACTGGGGGACCGGGCGGCCCACGGCGACGGTGACCGATCCTGGCGGCCTGGCGCTCACCCAGACCACGGCGTACGACAGCCAGGGCCGCGTGGTGAAGACCACGCTGCCGAGGTCATCCGGGTCCGATGTGGGCGCCACCGTGACCAGGTACTGGTCGGCGACCGGCTCCGGGACGTGCGCGGGCCGGCCGGAGTGGGCCGACCTGGTCTGCCAGGTCGCGCCCGGCGCCGCGATCACCGGCGGCGGAGCCAACCCCACCTCCATGCCGACCAGGACGACCGAGTACGGCCGGGACGGCCAGCCGGTGAAGAGCACCGAGGTTTCCGGCTCGGTCACCCGGACCTCGACGGCCGGCTATGACGCTGGCGGGCGATCGACGTCCTTCGCGGTGACCGGCGGCACCGGTACGGCCGTGCAGTCCCGCACGCTGACGTACGACACCGCGAGCGGCCGGGTGGCGTCCGTGGTGTCGGCCGGCGGCGCGACGACCGGTTACGGCTACGACGCGTTGGGCCGCCTGGTCAGCTACAGCGACGGCGCCGGCGGGACCACCACGACCGCGTACGACGCCCTTGACCGGCCGGTCAAGGTTTCGAACAACATCCCCTCGACGACCACGTACACGTACGACGCGGACGTGGAACCGCGCGGCATGCCGGTGTCGATGACCGACTCGGTGGCCGGCACGTTCACCGCGACCTACGACGTCGACGGCGAGTTCCTCTCGGGGACGCTGCCGGGCGGCCTGACGCTGGCCGAGTACCGCGACGAGGCGGGCAACCCGATCGAACGCGCGTACTCCACCGCCGGCGGCGCGCAGCTCTTCTACGAGTGGCTCGACCGGACCATCCACGACCAGTGGGGCGGCCGGCGTACCGCGACGTCGACCACGGCCGAGCAGTACTTCGGTTACGACGGCGCCGGGCGGCTGACCACCGTCCAGGACATCCAGAACACGGCCTGCACCACCCGCGCCTACGCGTACGACGCCGACGCCAACCGGACGTCGTCCGCCAGGGCCACGGCCGCGGCCGGCGCGGACTGCCCGAGCGGCGGCACGGTCACCACGCACGCCTACGACAGCGCCGGCCGGCTGGTCGACACCGGGTACGCCTACGACGCGTTCGGCCGCACCACGGCAACGCCCTCGGGTTCCATAGTGGACTATTTCACGAACGGCCTGGTGCAGCGGCAGACCGTCGGGTCGGCCCGGCAGACCTGGACGCTGGACGCGGCGGGCCGGCTCGGAGCGTGGACCACCGAGGCGAAGGACGCCAACGGGGCGTGGCAGACCACCGCGACCAAGGTGAACCACTACGCGGGGGACGGCGACACGCCGCGATGGATCACCGAGAACGCGAGCGGCACCGTCTCCCGCTTCGTCGCCGGGCTGGAGGGCCCCACCGCCGCGGTGACCGCCGCCGCGAACGGCACGGTCCTGATGCTCACCGACCTGCACGGCGACGTGAGTATCCAGTACACGGTCAGCACCGCCGCGGCGTCGGTCTACGCCTTCGACGAGTTCGGCAACGCGCGGACCGGGCAGGCGGCGACCCGCTACGGCTGGCTCGGCGGCTTCGACCGGTCGGCGGAGACCCCGGGCGGGGCGGTCCTGATGGGCGCCCGGATGTACATGCCGAGCCTGGGCCGGTTCCTCCAGGTCGATCCGATCGCCGGCACCGACGCCAACGGATACGACTACGCGGGCCAGGATCCGCTGGCCCAGGTGGATCTCAACGGCCTTAAGAAGAAGGTGTGGAAGAAGAAGTGGTTCATCAAGTACGCCCTCTACGTCTACTACAACCGCAAGGAGACCAAGGAACTCCGGGACTTCTCGGAGGCGGTGGGGGAGATCGCTTCCCATATCAGCTGGAGCGCGCCCTTCTGGTTGGTCCGCACCATCCTGGAAGCCCTCGGGGCGTTGGCGCTCTGGATCAACCAACTCGCGAAGTACGCGATCAAGCACAAGTCGTGCGTCGCCATGTACTTCAGCGCGGCGCACTACTACGCCTTTACCTACAGTGGAGGTTACTGCAAGTGAGCTGAGTCGAGGTCGAGCTGGGCGAGTTCGCCGCGCGCGGACACGCCCAGCTTGCGGTAGGCCCGGTACAGGTGGTACTCGACGGTCCGTGTGCTGAGGAACATCTGCGCGGCGATGTCGCGGTTGGTCAGCCGCCCCGCGGCAAGCCGCACGATCCGCAGCTCCTGCGGGGTCAGGCCCGGCCCGGCCGGCTCGCTCATGGCGGCCAGTTCCATCCGGGCGCGGCCGGCCCACGGGCCCGCGCCCATCCGGTCGAAGATCTCCAGGGCGGCGGTCAGGTGAACCCGCGCCCGGGCACGCTGCCGGGCCCGGCGCAGCCACTCGCCGAACAGCAGCTCGGTCCGCGCCCGCTCGAACGGCCGGCCGCCATGTGCGTGCCGCGCCACCGCGGCCTGATAGAGACTCTCGGCCGCCGTGCCCCCCGCGGCGAGGGCGCGGCACCGCAGCAGCACGGCATCGGCCCAGGGCCGGCGCAACTCGGCCGCCCAGCCAGCGAACCGGGCGAGCGGTTCGCCAGCCAGGTCCAGCCGTCCCGCCCGCACCGCCGCCTCGACCTGGTCGGGCGCGACCAGGGCTGGCAGAAACGGCGCGAGAGCCGTGGCGGGAATCTGCCCGAGCCGGCGCAGGGCCGCCGCGTACCTGCCCAGGCCAAGGTCGAGTAGGCCGCCGGCCCAGGTGCCGACCGCGGCGACCGGGCCGTGCGGCACCAGGTCCGCGACGAGCGTGGCGTACCGCTGTTCGTGGCCTCCGATCGCGGCCAGGACGGCCAGCACCGCGGTGCCGAGCGCGCCGCGCCGGGGCTGGCCGGTGTCCGCGGCGAGCCGCACACAGTCCGCGGCGGCGACCGAGGCGGCCAGGTGGTCGCCTCGGAACAGTTCGGCGCTGGCGAGCACGGCCAGGGGAGCGGGCAGCCGGCCGTGCCTGCCCTCGCCGCGCAGCTCCGCGACCAGGCCCGTGACCAGCGCCCAGCCGGCGTCGTCGTCGCCGGTTAGGACACACAGCAGGGCGGCGGCGGTCGGGTTGTGCCCGCCGGACGGGTCGCGCAGCGCGGCCCGGAGCACGTCGAGCCCCGGGTCCACCGGCAGGGCGGCCTCCGCGGCCGGTGCCGCTTCCCCGGCGTACCACGCCCGCCATCCGGCCTCGACGAGCAGCGATCGGGCGGCCGCCGGGTCGTGGCCGGCCACCAGCGCGGCCCCGGCGATCAGGGTCAGCGTCGCCTGCCGGGGTGAGACCTGCTCGAACTCCGCGTCCGCGCGCAGCCGGGCGAGCCGGGCGACCGTCACCGGGTCGCCGGTGCCCCTCCGGCCCAGGTCGGCCGGCGTGATCCCCGGGGCGAGCCGGCCGGCGTCGCGGGCCGCCTCCGCGGCCGCGGCGAGCAGGTGGGAACGGGTACCCGGATCTATGGCCAACTCCGCGGCCCGTTCGTATGCGACGGACGCCTCCGCGTGCCCGCCGCGGACCGTGGCCATCTCGGCGGCGGCCGCCAGGTCCGCCGCCACCTCCGCGTCCGGTTCCAGCGAGGCCGCGGCACGATGCCAGGCCCGCCGGTCCGCATGCGCCGGATCGGTGTACGCCGCCGCGAGAGCCTGATGCGCAGCCACCCGCTCCGCCGCCGGCACGCACCGGTACACCGCGGGACGGACCAGCGGATGCCGGAAGGCCAGGGCCGGCCCGGCGATCTCCACAAGGCCATCCCGCTCGGCGGCGGCCAGATCGGGCAGCGCGGCTCCGAGCCGGTTTGCCGCGCGCAGCACGGTGCCCAGATCTCCACTGTCGTCGGCGGCGGCCACCAGCAGCAGCGTCCGGGTCGGCGCCGGCAGCCGGCGGACCCGGTCCCAGAACGCCGCCTGGAGCCGCCCGACCGGGTACGCGCCGGCTGTCACATGCAGCGCCAGCGGCATGAGCTGGCCGGCCCGCTGCTCTGGACTGAGGTGAGCGGCCACCTCGATCAGCGCCAGCGGGTTTCCCCCGGCCTCCGCGATCACCCGGTCGCGTACCTCGGCGGGCAGCTCACCGACCGCGGCGCGCAACAGTCGGGCGGCGTCGGCATCGGCCAGGCCGGCCAACCGCAGCACCGGAACACCGGACCCGGCGAACGCGCCCTCGCCCGCCCGGGTTGCCACTATCAGCGCGACGCCCTCCGCGCCCAACCTGCGGATCATGAACAGCACCAGGTCGGCCGATGCCCGGTCGAGCCACTGCGCGTCATCCACGAGACACAGCAAGGGTTCGCCGCCGGCGAACTCCGAAACCAGGGTGAGCCCCGCGAGGCCGAGGAGAAGGCGCTCGCCGCCGGTCGGCGGGCCGAGGCCGAACGCGGCTCTGACCGCGTCGGCCTGCCGGGCGGGAAGCGCGTCGATGCTGCCGAACGTCGTGCGCAGGAGCATGTGCGCGGCCGCGAAAGGCAGTGGGGACTCGGATTCGTCGCCAGTGGCGGAAATAGTGCGCATCGCGGCGACCGACCGGGCGTGGTCGAGAAGGGCGGACTTGCCGGCCCCCACGTCTCCGCTGATGACAAGGGCGCCGCCGGCACCGGCCCGGGCGCTGGCCAGAAGGTCTCCGATCGCCGACAGCTCGCGAGAGCGTCCGAAGAGGATCGGCCCGTCTGTCATCGCCCACCGCTCCATCACCCGCTGGGTCACTTGGATACTGCCAACCGACGACCGCGGTGCGGAGAACTCGTTCTCATTCTTGAGCGAATCTTGAGACCACCTTGTAGAGCCCGCTCGGCGGGACGGGCTCAAGTTTTCCTCAAGGCCGCTTGGATTTGCCCATCATCCACATGGCTGGATGGAGCCTTCCTGCGTACGAACGACAGCGCCTCCGACCATCCACAAAGGAGGCACACGGGTGCGAACACCTCGCTTCAGGCCACTCATGCTGGCCGTGGCCGCAGGAGTCGCGGCCATCCTGCTGACCCCAACCGCCGCATACGCCGAGTACTACGGCGCAGAGACCGACTACGCGCAAAGCTCCGCCGGCCCGACCGGCGACTACGCCTGCGCCACCCACACCGGCGTCATCGCCTGTTTCAAGGCCTATGGAGACGTGATCTATGTCAAGGACATCATGGCCGACGGGTACGCCGCGGTGGCCGAGTGGTCTGTCCGGACCGACGACCCGCGAAGCGGCTCCTGCGTCAACAAGCTGACCGCCGGAAAGTGGGGGGTCTGCAACAAGAACTTCGTGGAGAACCAGACCCTCTGGCTCGACGGTGCGCGATACGACAGCGGCGAATTCGTTGACGGCTCACCCGGTGCGAACCTCATCACCTGACCCACTCGCCACAGTGGACACCATCAACTCGGAGGACTCCTCGATGCGTACACCTCGCCGCAGACTGCTCGCGCTTGCCGCGGCGGCCGGCCTGGCGACAGCCCTACTGACAACCACCGCCGCTCACGCCGCCTACTACGGCAAGGAAACCAACTACGCCGTGTACTCCCTAGGCCCGGAGGGAGAACCGATCGGATACTACGAGTGCATCACCTTCACCGGAGTGATCGCCTGCCACAAGAAGTACGGTGACCGGATCTACGTCAAGGACACCAAGGCGGACGGGTACGCCGCCGTGGCGGAATGGTATTGGGAGTTCGCCGGCGAGTCCAGGTCTGGCTCCTGCGTCAACAAGCTGTCCGCGGGCGACTGGGGTCTGCAACAAGAACTTCCAGGACGATACCAACCTCGACGTGAGGGCCGCGCGTTACAACAGCGGCAACCCGGTCGACCACGGCGCTTGGAGGAGCATGCCGACCTGACAGGAGCAGGATGGTCGGTGGAGCCGCTGGGTGGGTCAGTCGACCACCAGCCCGGCGGTAAGGTTGATCTCCGTTGCGGTCATCGTCCGGGCCCAGTCGGAGGCGGCGAACACGGCGACGTTGGCGACGTCGTCGTAGCTCGGGCGCCGGTGGAGCAACCCGCCGTCGGCGCCGGCGTCGGGCTCGTCGCCGGGGTTCGGTGAGCCGGGCGACAGCAGCCAGGCGACGCGGACTCCGTGCGGTCCCAGTTCGGCGGCGAGCTGCCGGCACATGCCGGCGAGCGCGGACCACGCCACGTGCGAGCCGCCAAGGTCTGGGATGGCTTCCCGTCCGCCGGCCATCACGAGGATGACACCGGTGCCTCGCCGCATCATGTGCCGGGCGGCGGCGGTCGCAATCGCGAAATAGGCATCGACCGCCTTACTCACCGGGCGGACGAAGTCGTCGAACTGCATATCGACGAGGGGTGTGCCTTGCACGTCCTCATTGGACGTCGCGTTGAAGCAGATGTCGATGCCGCCGCTCGCGTTGGCGACGGCGCTCGCGTGCCGTTCGACCGCCGCGCGGTCTAGCACGTCGAGCTGGGCGACGTGCGCCGCGCCTCCATCGTCTCGGATCTGGCGGGCGACCAGGTCCAGGGGCGGTTCCGTGCGTCCGGCCAGATGCACTTCGGCGCCCTCGCGGGCGTATGCGCGAGCGACAGCGGATCCAATCGCGCCAGCGCCTCCGTAGACGATGGCGGTCTTGTTCTCAAGCAGCATCCTGGACGCACTACCCCGAACGACAAGAGACAAACGCCCGCCTCGCTGTTGACCTGCTCGTCCACGGGGCGGCCTGCGTCTGGATCAGGTGTCCAGGAGCGCGTCGCCTCGGGCGGTGCGGGCGTAGAAGACCTGCCGGCCGCCCGCTGTCGAGTGACCAGGCCGGCGGCTGCGAGCCGTGAGAGGTGGGCCGAGACTCCGGGCCGGCGTTTCGGCGCGGAACCGCGGCGTCGTCCCGGGCAGGTGTGTCCGTGGCGTCGGCTGGGTGGGTCGTCTGTCGGCGGCTCAGGCCATATTCGCAGGGCGGATCGGCGGCGTCCGCCGGGGGCTAACCCGTACTCGCGGTTGAAGCAACACCGGTGTCGATTGTGGGCGGCAGACCGGCCGAGTGGCTGTTGGCGGGTGTTCGCCATTGCACCATCAGTGCGGTGGCATCGTCTTGGAGTTGGTCGTGCTGGTAGGCCAGGATGGCGTGCACAAGGCGGCGCATCGTTTCCGGCAGTGGGAGCTGGTCGGCCAGGGCGCGGGTGACGAAGTCGACGAGCCGGTCGGTACCGAACAGCTCTCCGTCGTCGCCGCGGGCCTCGATCACGCCGTCGGTGTAGATGAGGATCTCGTCGCCGGGCTGCAGCGACTCCTGGGCGACGGCGGGGCCGTTGCCGGACATGTGCCACAGGCCCAGCGGCAGCGCGGTCGGTCCCGGCAGCGTCTTGATCATTTTGCCGTCGCGCAGCAATAGCGGGGCCGGATGTCCCGCGACGACGAGCCGCAACTCGCCGGTGGCGCAGTCCAGTTCGGCGAGCACGGCGCTGACGAACGCCCCGTGCTGGTGCGCGCGGACGTTCTTATCCACGCTTCGGGCCGTGTCGGCAAGGTCGAGTCCGCAGCGGCGGGCGTTGCGGTACCCGCCCACGGCGAGGGTGGCCAGGAGGCTGGCAGAGTTGCCGTGGCCGACCGCGTCGAATACCGCCACCGACAGCACGCCGGCGTTGAGGGCGTAGTCGAACGCGTCACCGCCGATGTCGAAACACGGCTCCAGGACGCCGGCGACCATTACCTGGTCGGTGGCGAAGCTCAGCGGCGGCAGCAGCCCCCAGATGATCTCTGCCGCGAGTTGCATCGGCTCTTGCCGGCGAACCCGCTCGATGATGTCGCCGTACGGGCGTCGGCTGATCAGCACGTCGGTCACCGCCGCTGCCAGCGCCTGGCTGGCCTCGTGGATATGTCCCGGCGCAGGTGCGTTGGTGGTGATCTCCAGAACGCCGAGCCGGTTGCAGCCGTGCACCAGCGGCACCCACAGCCGGCACACCCGGCCGCTCTGCTCGTGGAGCTGTTCGGTGGCGAACGCCCGCCCCGCGACGCTGCCGTCCACCCGGACCGCCTTGCGGCGCGGCCCGCCGGCCGGTGGCAGGGGAACCAGCCGAGTCTGCGTGTAGTCCACCACGTAGACGACCACCGCGGACGCGTCCAGCGCGGGTGCCAACGCCATCACCAGCCCGGGTAACCGGTCCACACCGACGGCGGGAGCGGACTCCAGCAGCCAGCGCACCGCACGATCCGCGTCCATGAAACACCGCCCCACGAAGTTCGCCTGTCAGCGCGACAGACCACCACAACTGTAGGTGCACCCGTGCCGGCGTTGATCAGCGCGGCGGCGAAGACATCCGTACCGGTGGTGTGCCCGCCGGCCCGGTGCCGACGTTTCAACCGCCTGCCGGGCTGGGAAACAATGCGGCAGCTACCTGTGTCAGCACCGGCGCTGACCGGAAAGGGGGCAGGGATGCTGAGCATCTACTCCCCAGACCAGACCCTGACCGCGCCCGAGGCACCCCAAAGGCACGCCCGCAGCCAGCTGCGCGCACTGACCGTACGCCGTCCCGCCCGTCCGGCACGCGGGGGCTACCTTCGTGTCACGCTGCCCCGGGCGTCCTGGACCGTCCCCCTGGCACGCCGGCTGACCCGATCCTTCCTGCGCCATCCATATGTCGGTGGGGACAGCCGCGCCGACGTCGAGCTCGCGCTGTGCGAGGCATGCAGCAACGCCGTCCGCCACGCCGCCCCAGCCACCCACTACCACCTGCGGCTGCACGTGCAGAGCGCCACCTGCCTGGTCGAGGTCGCCGACGCCGGCGACGGCTTCGACCTTGACCACGAGACCGTGATGCCGGGCGACCTCGCGGTTTCCGGCCGCGGACTGGCGATCATCGCCAGTGTCACCGACCAGCTGGAGGTGCGACGGCGGCCCCCCTCCGGCATCTTGCTGCGGTTCGTCAAACATCTCCGCGGATAGACACGAAGTCGCACGGGAAGCGCCACACCGGGCACGAGGGGAAGGACCGCGTCGCGGGCTAGGACGAGCTAGAACACCGAGATCGTGTCGGGGGCGCGCTCGGACCGGCTGAGCGCCCGGAGCAGGGCCGTCGCGCCGTGCCGCCGAGTCGCCACCCGGACGAGCGTCTGGAGCACCAGATCCTGCGTCGACGCCGGCAGGGTGGGCGTCGGGACGCCGACGCTGACGGCGAGATCGTCGTTGTGTACGGCGATCTCGATGGTCCGGGTCAGCAGGAAGTCGTCGAGCGTCAATGACCACGACCGCCAGGGGAGGTAGACGACGCGGTCGGCGGGCTCGGCCGCCAACTGCTCGCGTACCGGTCCCAGTTCCGCCGCGGCTTGCCCAGCGACGTCCTGGTGACCACCGGCGGCGCGCTCCGCTCCGCCGGCGCGTACGCCGACGTTGTCCGGGTCGTCGATGTCGACGGTGGCCGTCGCGGTGCGGTCGTAGTGCTCGAGGACGGACAAGGGGGTATCCTCCGGCACCGGCCCGGCGAGCACCTCCCGCGGGGTGAGGACTTGATTCAGCAGGTGACCGGCGAGCTCGAAGACGGGGAACTTCGCCAGCGCGCTCGGCCGGTGCCACGCCACGGCGACCGCAGGCTCCGCCAGCAGCGTCGCCGCGCTTCGAGCGGCGGCCAGGAAGGCGGCGCGGACCGGCGGCAGTTCGTCGTCGGGGCGGGGCGCGGGAACCGTGTCCATGCCCCTGATCCAACCCTGCCACGGTCGGTTAGAGCACCGACGACTCACCGCGGGGAAAGGTGATTAGGTGGGGGAACGGATGTCGGTGGTTGGGACCGACGCCGACGAGCGGTGCGATCGGCCAGCACCAGCACGATCCTTGCGCGGGGGTTCAGCGCCCGCAGGTGTTCGAACCGGGGTCACCGACGGCATCGCGATCGAGTACCCCGGCGGCAAGGCCAAACTCGTTCGTTCACGAATGGCACCGAGGCGCTCCGGTGTCGGGTGCCGGACAACGGCGAACAATCGGACGCCAGCCGGTGACCAACCGGGTATGACAACTCGATTCGAGGCATCTGCCATGCGGCACCAGCATGTACGTCCCCGCACCCGCCGTCCGGTCCATACGGCTGCCGCCGCCGGCGTTGCCGTGCTTGGCTGTCTGGCCGCCGGCGTTCCGCCTGCCGCCTCTGCCGCGGCCGCCCCGGCGACCAGCCGGATCAGCGTGGACAGCAGCGGCGGCCAGGCCACCGAGTACCGCAGCCACCCCTTCGCGGCGAGCGCGGACGGCCGGTACGTCGCCTTCACCACCGCCGCGCCGAACCTGGTGCCGGGCGACACCAACAACACCTGGGACGTGCTGGTCCGCGACCGCCGGACCGGCACCACCAGCCGGATCAGCGCGTCCAGCGCCGGTGTGCCGGGCGACAGCTCAAGCTACGGCCAGGCCATGAGCCCGGACGGCCGGTATGTGTCGTTCACCTCCGATGCCACGAACCTGGTGCCCGGCGACACCAACGGCGCCTACGACGGCTTCGTCCACGACCGCCGTACGGGGACCACCAGCCGGGTCACCCTGACCGACGGCGGCACCCAGGCCGACGCCCGCAGCTATGCGCCGGCCATCAGCGCCGACGCCCGGTTCGTGGCCTTCGTCTCCGACGCCACCGAACTGGTGCCCGGCGACACCAACGGCATGGCGGACATCTTCCTGCGTGACCGGCGGGCCGGTACCACCGTCCTGGTCAGCGGGGCGCACGCCGACGCTCCCTCCGACGCGCCGGTGATCAGCGCCGACGGCCGGTTCGTGGCATTCACCTCGGAGGCGGCGCTGGTGCCCGGCGACACCAACGGCGTGGCCGACGTGTTCCAGCGCGACCTGCGCACCGGGACCATCCAGCGGGTCAACGTGACCACCGCCGGCGCCCAGGCAGAGGCGCTCACCGTCTCCCCGACGATGAGTGCGGACGGCCGGTACGTGGCGTTCACCTCAGAGGCGGCGCTGGTGCCCGGCGACACCAACGGTGTGGCCGATGTGTTCCTGCGTGACCTGCGCACGGGCACGACCGTCCGGGTGAGCCTGGCGGCCGACGGTGGGCAGGCCCTCGACGGCAGCAGCTACGGCCCGATGGTAGGCGCTGACGGCCGGCAGGTCGTATTCAGCTCCGACGCCACCAACCTGGTGCCGGGCGACACCAACGGTGTGGCCGATGTGTTCCTGCGTGACCTGCGCACCGGCACGACCGTCCGGGTCAGCCTAGCTGCTGACGGTGGACAGCCCAACGGGGCCAGCAACGATGGGGTCCTGATCCGCGACGGCCGATCCGTCGCCTTCGCCTCGGCCGCCACCAACCTGGTGCCCGGTGGCACCAACGGCGAGACCGACGCGGTCCTGCGCCTTCTTACCCGCTGATCCACCGGCGTAAAGCTCGACGGCCCGGCTTCGTGGGGAGGCGAAGGCGTGTCGGAGGCC
>NZ_JAIBNX010000081.1:0-12162 GCF_026130045.1 Micromonospora sp. CPCC 205371 | reverse complement strand
CGGCTTCGTGAGAAGCCGGGCCCTACGACGGCCACCGGAAGCCGACCGCCTCCGTCGGGGGCAGGATCAGGATGAACCGCGGGGGAGGGCGCCGCGTCGCTTCGGAAGCCGCCGCGGTCGGGTTGATCCTGCCCGCCGTGCTGGACATCGTCCCCGTCCTCGTCCCCCTCGTCGTGGTCTGGGGCCGCTTCGGCCCGTACTCCTTCAGCTGAAAATGGGGGACCAACATGCCCGCCATCACCGTCGACGACATCCTCGTACTGCCCCGACTGTCCACACTCGACCCGGCCATGACCCGGTACCGGCCGGTGCGCCGGCTGGTCACCGCGACCCGCGGCTACGAAGGCGAGGGCTTCCTGGTCCGCCGCGGCTTCGCCGGCGTGGCACTGTCCGAACTGGACCCGTTCGTTCACTTCGACCACATCGGCGAGGTCGACCTGGCTCCCGGTGAGCCCAAGGGAACGCCGTGGCACCCGCACCGCGGCTTCGAGACCGTCACCTACATCCTCGACGGCATCGTGGACCACCAGGACTCCAACGGCGGCGGCGGGCGGATCACCAACGGCGACACCCAGTGGATGACCGCCGGGGCCGGCATCCTGCACATCGAGACGCCGCCGGAGAGCCTGGTGGTCAGCGGGGGAGTGGTTCACGGCACCCAGCTGTGGGTCAACCTGCCCCGGGCCAAGAAGATGAGCCCGCCCCGCTACCAGGACATCCGCGGCGCGCAGGCCGCGCTGGTGA
Organism: Micromonospora sp. CPCC 205371; assembly: GCF_026130045.1. Lineage (GTDB taxonomy): Bacteria > Actinomycetota > Actinomycetes > Mycobacteriales > Micromonosporaceae > Phytohabitans. The sequence continues at coordinate 11,418 of NZ_JAIBNX010000081.1, read as the reverse complement.
CCACCCCGGACGGCGGCGCGCTGATCCGGGTCATCGCCGGCGACATCGCCGGGCACGCCGGGCCCGGCGTCACGCATACGCCGATCACGCTCGCGCACATCAGCGTCGAACCCGGCGCCCAGGTCGACCTGCCCTGGCACGCCGGATACAACGCACTCGTGTACGTGCTGGCCGGCGCCGGCACCGCCGGCGCCCGCAACCAGCCGATCCACGTCGGCCAACTCGCGGTATTCGGCGAGGGCGACGCGCTGCGCGTCGCGGCCAACCGGCGCCAGGACGCACACACACCGAAGCTGGAGCTGTACCTCATGGGTGGCCTGCCGATCCGCGAACCGGTCGCCCACTATGGACCGTTCGTCATGAACACCCGACAGGAGCTGGCCCAAGCCTTCGAGGACTACCAGGCCGGCCGACTCGGCGTCATCCCCGCCACCCGCGTACCGCACACGGTTCAAGCAAACGGTTGAAGGACGAGAAAGGACTCCACCTGACATGTCCGAGAACTTCAGTAGGCGACGGGTCCTCGCGGCCGGCGCGGGCGCGGTGTTCGGCGCGACCGCCGCACCCTTGCTCTCCTCAGGGCCGGCCAGCGCGCGAGGTTCGGCCGAAGCCGCCCGTGAGGAGCCCCGTTCGCTCGACGAGCTCTACCAGGACGCCCTCGCCGAGGGCGGCAAGCTCGTCGTCTACGCGGGCGGCGACCTCGCCAACTCCGGCAGCGGCGCCGGCGCCCGAACGGCCTTCCGCGCCCGCTTCCCGGAGATCGACCTCAACCTCATCGTCGACTACAGCAAGTACCACGACGTGCGCGTCGACAACCAGCTCGCGACCGACACCCTAGTCCCCGACGTCCTACAGTTGCAGACGCTGCAGGACTTCACCCGCTGGAAGCGCGAAGGCCGGCTGCTGCGCTACAAGCCCGCCGGCTTCAGCAAGCTCCACAAGAAGTTCCGGGACCCAGATGGCGCCTGGGTGGCCGCGGCGGTCATCGCCTTCAGCTACATCTACGACGTGGCAGCCGCCGGGGCCGACGCGCCGCGGACGCCGCTGGACCTGGTCGACCCGCGCTGGAAGGGGGCCATCGCCTCGTCCTACCCGCACGACGACGACGCGGTGCTCTACTTGTTCGCGCTCTATGTCGAGACGTACGGCTGGGACTGGGTGGCCGCCTTCGCCGCCCAGGAGCCGCAGTTCGCCCGCGGCTCCTTCTCGCCCGGCACCGCGGTCGGTGCCAAGCAGAAGATCATCGGCGTCGGAACCGGCGGCAATCCGACCGCCACCAACCCGACCCGCATGGGGATGGCCGACGGCCACCCGTTCATGGCGTGGGGGCAGCGGATCGCGATCCTCAAGCAGGCCGCCAACCCCACGGCGGCCAAGCTCTTCCTGAACTGGCAGATCTCCACCGAGCGGCAGACCTCCAACAGCTGGTCGGTGCGCACCGACATCGCCCCGCCCACCGGCCTGAAGCCGATCTGGGAGTATCCGAACGCCAACGTGGACGGCTTCCCCCGTTTCATGGAGGACCGTGCCCGGGTTGAGCAGCTGAAGCAGACCTTCGCGCTCTACTTCGGTGAGGTCAAGGGGGAGCCGACCCCCGGCTGGCTGGGGCTTCACCCGGGCCGGTAGCAGCCATCCTTTGCGTCCAGCGCCCGTCGGTGGCGACACGGCCTGGTCGTGGATGCTCGGCTCGGGAGGCGAAATGCCGACCGCCGTCGATGTCACCGACCGGGCGCTGCTGGGGCTTTGGTGTCAGGCTGACGCGGTGCGCCGGCCTCCTCCGGATAATGACTGTTGCATCCCATCAGCAACCTCCGCTGACATCGTCCGGCCGCGCCTAGTCCAACGGCACCGCGATGCAGGGTAGTCGTGCAAACCAGCTCATTAGTGGCGGTTAACGCGTTACGTTCATTCGGGACGGAAGCGAGGTGTCGCCATGACCCTGTACGACTGTTCCGTCGACGGCCACGCTCCGCTCGCGGTGGTCGAGGTGCTCGCCTGCCTCCCCCGACAACCCGCCGCGTCCACATGATTGAGCGTCAGGTGATCGTGGCCCGCGAGCCGTTTCTGTCGTGGGCGCGGAGGTTCCGCGCCCGTCAGGCACTGGGGAACAGTTTGTGGTTCGTGCCTTTGCTCGGTGGCCTGCTCGGTGTCGCGCTGGCTCTGATCGACGCGTGGCGTGATCCGGGCGTGCCGCCGGAGTGGCGGTACTCGGCCGACACCGCCAGCGGGGTGTTGACGGCCATCGTCGGCGCGATGGTCGGGCTGTTCGGGTTCGTGGTGACGATCGGGGTCCTGGTAGTCCAGATGGCGACCGGGACGCTGTCTCCCCGGTTCATGCGGTTGTGGTACCGCGACCGCCTTCAGAAGGTCGTGCTCGGATGCTTTGTCGGCACCGTCGCGTTCGCGTTCTCGCTGTTGCGCCGGATTCGCGATGACAGCGTGCCGAGCCTTGGGGTCAACGTGGCCGGGCTGATGTTCGGCGTCTGTCTGTTGCTGTTGCTGTTGTATCTGAACCGCTTCAACCACAACCTCCGCCCGGTGGGTATCGGGGCGCTGGTCGCGCGGCGAGGGCTTCGCGAGGTGAAGGTGCTGGCCGGGTCACGGTTGAGCTTCGAACGTACGGCGGCGAACCCGGTGGCCGGCAGGTCCCCGAGTCTGCTCATCTGTACCCGCCAGGGCGGTGCTGTCCAGGCGATCAACGCTCGTCGCCTGATGGCTGAGGCCGTGCGGACGGACTGCGTGCTGGTGGTGAACAGCTCGATTGGTGACTTTGTCCGTCCTGGGGCGCCGGTCGTCAGCGTGTATTCGACGGGCCGAACACCGGAGGCCGGCGCCATCGCGGGATCGATCGCTTTCGGGTATGAGCGGTCCATTGAGGAGGACCCGGCGTTCGCGATGCGGATCATGGTCGACATCGCCATCCGGGCCCTTTCGCCTGCGGTGAACGACCCGACCACGGCGGTACAACTCATCAACTACATCGAGGTGCTCCTGTGTGGACTGGTGCCCTATCTCGACTCGGCCGGTCGCATTGTGCTCAGGAACGAGCATGGTGCGGTCCGGGTGGTCCTGCCGGCCCGGACCTTCGAGGACTATCTGCGCCTCGCCGTGACGGAGATTCGCCAGTACGGAGGCGGTTCGGTGCAGGTGTGCCGGCGCCTGACCGCGATGCTCTCCTCGCTGCACGCCGTCGTCGCGCCGGAATGCCGGCCCGCCGTGGAGGCCGAGCTGGCCGCGCTGGGCCGGACCATCGCCGCGCATTTTCCTGACGCCGACGCCCGGGTATTCGTGGAGCGGGGTGACCGGCAGGGTATCGGTGGGCCAGGCGTGACATCAGGCGCCTCGGGTGGGACGTGAGGCCGGATCAGCGCTCGTGGTCGCTGAGTTCGCCGCGCTGGTCGAGCACGTACAGCAGGGCCAGGCCCGGCGCGAGGACCAGCAGCGCCACGACGAACCACGCGAGAAGCCACCGTTGGGTGACCGCGGCACCGGCACCTTCGGCGATGGTGAGCTCGAACGGCAGCAGGTATGGGTACTGGGCCACCCCCCAGGTCCAGACCAGGGCCGCCACGCCCACCGCCGCGGCAACCCGTACTCCGCGACGCACGCCGCGCACCGCGAACAGGAACGTGGTCCCGAGGGCCAGGGCTCCGGCGACGATCAGGGGCCAACCGCGGCCGGTAACGCGGTCGAACATCCGCTGCTCGTCGGCCCCCAGGGCGGCGAGTGCGGCGGCGCCGAGCAGCAGCCCCACGACGCCGGCACCGGCGGCGCGCACCCGGAAGTAGTCGCGGAGCTTCGGCAAACCCCGCCGGTTGGCCTCCACGACGAGGTACACGGCCGACAGGAACGCGCCCATCGCGACGGCGAGCAGGCCGACAGTGATCGACGTGGCGTTCCACCAACTCGTCAGCTCGTTGCTGGCCGCGCCATCTTGCGGCACCCGGGCGGAGAGCACACCCCCGAGCGCGGCGCCGAGGAAGAACGGAGTGATGACCGACCCGATGCCGAAGAGCCAGCCGGACAGGTGCCGGACGCCGGCGTGTGTGGCGTCCTTGCGCAGCGCGAAGTTGGCGCCGCGCAGCACGATGCCGAGCGCGGCGAGCGCGAGCGGGACGAAAAGGGTAGTCATGATGGCGCCGAAGGCCACCCCGAAACCGGTCCAGCATGTCACCAGGAGGAAGACCAGCCAGACGTGGTTCGCCTCCCAGATCGGCGTCAGTGCGCTGTCGATGAGCGCCCGCGGGCGGCGCCCGCGCTCGCGACCGCCGGCGACCAGATCCACAAACCCCCCCCCACAGTCGGCCAGCCCGGGGCACGGGTAGATGGTGCCGGCGAGGACGAGAACCGCGGCGACGCCGTCGACCGCCGTCACGGCGCCGCCCGTCCGGCGCTTTCGACCTCTGGCTCGGGGTCCGGCCGCGGCCCGTACGGCACCGCGCCGTCCGCGGTGTCCTGCCGCCGCCAACGGCGCGACATGGCGCGTAGGCCGGCCACCGTGCCGGCGCCGAGCACCGCGTAGAGGACGAGCACGACGGCGAAGCTGACCCACACGCCGTCGGCCGATGTGACGGCATCGGACGTGCGCTCGATCTCGTAGACGATCCACGGCTGGCGGCCGACCTCCGTGACGATCCATCCGGCCTCGATCGCCACGTACGTCAGCACTCCGGCCGACGATGCCACCCAGAGGAACAGTTTCGAACGCGGCACCTCCCGGCGGCGCCAGTACGCGACCGCGAACCAGAGCACGAGCAGTAGAAGCAGGCTGCCGATCCCCACCATGACGTCGAAGCACCAGTGCACGATGTCCACGTTGGACGGCCGGTCCTCGGGTGGTACCACGTCGAGCCCTTGGACGTAGGTGTCGCGGCTGCCACCGGTAAGGATCGAGTTGAGACCCGGTATCCGCACGCCACCGGACACCGTGTTGGTCTCCGGGTCGTAGCGGCCGAACAGGATTTCGGGTTGGTCCGATCCAGACTGGGTGACCACCTCCATGGCCGCGAACTTGGCCGGCTGGTTGTTGGCCAGCCAGCGGGCGATGGTGTCGCCCACGACCATCTGGACTGGCGTGACGACCGCCGCCACGGTGAACGGAATGAGGATGCCGAGCCTGTGGTATCTGTCCCGGCGACCCCGCAGCCAGCCGACGACGTAGATCGAGGCGACCATGAATCCGGCTGCCATGTAGGCGGCGAGGACGAAGTGCGCGAACTCCAGGGGGAGCGCCTTGTTGAAGATGGCGTCGACCGGGTCGATGTTGGTGGGCTTGCCGTTGGCGTCGAGGGTGAAACCGGCGGGAGTGTTCATCCACGCGTTGGCGGAGATGATGGAGAACGCCCCGACGAGCGCCACGAAGGGAATCGGGAAACCCAGCCAGAAGTGTGTCCAGCCGCGCAGCCGCCGCCAACCGTAGATGTAGATGGCCACCAGGATCGCCTCGAGGAAGAACGCGATACCTTCGATCGCGAACGGCAGGCCGAACACGTCGCCGTACTTCTCGGTGAGCCCGGGCCAAAGCAGTCCCATCTCGAACGACAGCACCGTGCCGGACACCGCACCGGCGGCGAACGTGAGGCCGGCGGCGTGGGACCACCGGCGAGCGAGGGTCAGCGCCACCGGGTCGTGGTGCTTGAGACCTTTGTAGTTGGCGATCAGCATGATCGCTGGCAGGGCGACGCCCATGGGCACCAGGATGATGTGGAACATCAGCGTGAACGCCATTTGAGAGCGGGCTGGCAACAGTTGAGCCGGCTCCGCCATGAAGACCCAGTCGCTCATCACCCGGCAAGCGTCGGCCACGGCCACGCGGCCGAGCATCACCCGACGCGGGTAACGACGCCGGTCGGCTGCCGCGCGAGGGTGGGAGGTGCAGACCGAGGCGTTGAGTGGGGGACACCACGATGGCGACAGGAACATCCCAGGCGGGCCCGCGACCCGCCGACGTATTCGTAATCTTCGGAATCACTGGTGATCTGGCGAAGGTGATGACCTTCCAGGCCCTGTACCGACTGGAGCGGCGAGGGCTGCTGACCTGCCCGATCATCGGAGTGGCGGTCGACCACTGGAGCGCGGACGACCTACGCAAGCACGCTGGAGAGGCGATCGAGGCGACCGGGGAGTCCCTGGAACCCGAGGTGTTCGAGCGCCTGGCCGCCCGGATGTCGTACCTGCCGGGCGACTTCGGCGACGCATCCACGTACCGGCGGCTCGCCGGCGTCGTTGGCGGAGGCCGCACACCGGTGTTCTACCTGGAGATTCCACCGTTCCTGTTCGGCACGGTGGTGCAGGGCCTCGCCGAGGCAAGCCTGGTGCGCGAGGGCAGAGTGGTCGTGGAGAAGCCGTTCGGCCACGACCTCGAATCCGCCCGCGCGCTCGCCGCCGAACTGCACCAGTACGTCGACGAGTCGCAGCTCTACCGGATCGATCATTTCTTGGGCAAGTTCGGACTGGACGAGCTGCTCTACCTGCGGTTCGCCAACGCGATGCTCGAGCCGGTGTGGAACCGGCACTACGTGGAGTCCGTGCAGATCACCATGGCGGAGAGCTTCGGCGTCGAGGACAGGGGACACTTTTACGACCCGGTCGGGGCGCTGCGCGATGTGGTGGTCAACCATCTGATGCAGGTCGTGGCCGCGGGCGCGATGGAACCTCCCGCCGGTCACGAGGCGGACACGATCAAGAACAACCAGGTCGCGCTCTGGAAGGCGGTCGCCGACGCGGACCCGAAGCACTATGTACGCGGCCAGTACGACGGCTACCGGACGATCCCCGGCGTCGAGGCGGACTCAACCACCGAGACATACGCCGCGCTGCGTCTGGAGATCGACAACTGGTGCTGGTCGGGCGTGCCGTTCTACATCCGAACCGGCAAGCGGATGCCGATGACGCAGACCGAGTTCCGGATGATCTTCAGGCGACCGCCCCGGCTCGGATTGCAGCGATCGCACGACCGCAGTCCGGAGCCGGACCAGGTGGTCGTCCGGCTCGACCCCTCGACCGGGGTGCGGATCGAGCTCGAGGGCCGCCGCGCGGATGGCCCGGGGCCGGAGCCGATGGTCCTGACCGCGAAGCTGGACGAGCAGGAGCCGACTCCGTACGAGGTGCTGCTACACGCGGCACTCGTCGGCGACAGCACCCGGTTCAAGCGGCAGGACGGGGTCGAGGAGAACTGGCGGATCATGCAACCGCTGCTGGACGCACCGCCGCCGGTCCACCACTACCCGCCGGGGTCGTGGGGCCCGGCCGAGGCGGACCGCATCGTCGCCGGCCACGGACGCTGGCACGAGCCCTGGGCCGCGTCATGACCGCGACCGAGGAGCGGGTCGAGGCGGCGGCGCAGAGCGCGGCGGCCCCGACGCCGTTCCCGCCGATCGCGGACTACGCCTTCCTGTCCGACTGCCACACCGGTGCCTTGATAGCACCGGACGGTTCCGTGGACTGGCTGTGCGTGCCGGCCTTCGACTCGCCCAGCATCTTCGGGAGCCTGCTGGATCGCGAGGCCGGCAACTTCCGGCTCGGGCCGTACGGCTTCAATCACCCCGTCTCGCGGCGTTACGAACCCGGTACCAACGTTCTGGAGACGACCTGGCGCACGCGCGGCGGATGGTTGCTGGTCCGGGATGCGCTGACCGTGACACCGCACGACAACGCGCCCGACGTGGTCACCCCGCACACGCGGCCGCCCGCTGACTACGACGCCGACCACCTGCTGGTGCGCACCGTGGAGTGCACCGAGGGACGGGTCGAGGTGGAGCTGGTGTGCGAGCCGATTTTCGACTACGGGCGGACGTCGGCCCAGTGGCGGTTGCTGGAGGGCGATCCGCACGCGGCGGAGGCCACCGGGGCCGGGACGACGGTCCGGCTGGTCGCGGACATCGCGCTCGGGATCGAGGGCGACCGGGTACGCGGCCGGCACGCGCTGCATGCCGGAGAACGGGCCTACTGCGCCCTGTCCTGGAGCCAGACCCTGGCGGCGCCGCGCACGGTCGACGAGGCGACAGCCCGGATATCGTCCACAGCCCGGTACTGGCACAACTGGCTGTCCGCCGCGCGGATTCCCGATCACCGATGGCGCGAGCCGCTGCAGCGCTCCGCGCTGGCGATCAAGGGGTTGACGTACATGCCGACCGGCGCCACGGTCGCGGCGCTGACGACCTCGCTGCCGGAGACGCCGGGCGGCGCCCGCAACTGGGACTACCGGTATGCGTGGATGCGCGATTCCACCTTCACCCTGCAGGCCCTGCACTGGCTCGACCTGGACTGGGAGGCCGACGAGTTCATGCAGTTCGTCGCCGACGTGGAAGCCAACGAAGATGGCGGACTGCAGATCATGTACGGCATCGACGGGCGCCGGGACCTGACCGAGTCGACCCGTGACGACCTGTCCGGCTACGCCGGCGCCCGCCCGGTGCGGATCGGCAACGGGGCTTTCGACCAGCGGCAGAACGACGTCTACGGCGCGGTGCTCGACTCGATCCTGCTGCACACCCGCAACAGCCAGCGGTTGCCTCGGCGGCTCTGGCCGGTCGTGGTATCCCAAGCGGAGTGCGCGACGAAGGCGTGGAAGGAGCCCGACCAGGGGATCTGGGAAGCCCGCGGTGAGCCTCAGCACTATGTGTCGTCGAAGCTGATGTCTTGGATCGCCATGGACCGGGCGTCCACCCTGGCGCAGCTCCGCGGCGACCCGCGCCTGGCCGCCACCTGGCGCGCCACCGCCGACGAGATCCGCTCCGACATCCTCACCAACGGCGTGAGCGAGCGCGGCGTGCTGCGCCAGCACTACGCGACCAACGCGCTGGACGCGTCCACCCTGCTGGCCGCGCTCTTCCACTTCCTGCCAGCTGACGACGAGCGCCTGCGCAACACGGTCGATGCCATTGCCAACGAGCTGACCGAGAACGGGTTTGTGCTGCGCTACCGCACCGGCGAGACCGACGACGGCATGTCGGGCAAGGAGGGCACGTTCCTCATCTGCTCGTTCTGGCTGGTGTCGGCGCTTGCCGTCGTCGGCGAGACTCAGCGGGCGCGCGACCTGATGGAGCGGCTGCTTCGCGTCGCCTCGCCGTTGGGCCTCTACGCAGAGGAGTTCGACGCCGATACGGGACGGTTCCTCGGAAACTTCCCGCAGGCGTTCTCCCATCTGGCGCTGATCGAGGCCGCCGGCCGGATCATCCTCACCGAGATGACCGGGTACCTATGATGGCCGCGATCCACGCCGTCGTGGTGAGGGGTGGCTTCGCCGGGGTGGCCTGCGCCCACCGGTTGTCCGGCGCGCCCCGGGTGCGCACCACCCTGCTGGATCGCAACGGCTACCACCAGTTCCAGCCGCTGCTCTACCAGGTGGCGACGGCGGAGCTGGCGGCCGAGGACATCAAGTTCGATCTGGCGAACATGTTCCGCCGGCACGAAAATGTCGAAGCGCGCACGGGCGAGGTCGTTTCCGTCGACCCGGAATCCAAGACGGTCACGCTGGCCGACGGCAGCACGGTCGAGGGCGATGTCCTGGTCCTGGCCGGCGGCGCGCAGCCAAACTTCTTCCACACCCGCGGGGCCGAGCAGTTCGCCCTGCCGCTGTACAGCGTGGACGACGCCGAGCGGGTCCGCGTGCGGGTGCTCCAACTGCTTCGCGAGGCCGCAGCCAAGCCCGAGCTGGTCCAGGACGGCGTGCTGACGTTCGTAGTGGTCGGCGCCGGGCCCACCGGGGTCGAGACCGCCGGCGCGCTCGCTGAACTCGTGCACGACGTGACGCCGCACGCCCACGAGCACCTGGCCGTGGCGGGCACCAGGGTGGTCCTCGCCGACCTCGGGCACGTCGTGCTCCCGGCGTTCTCCGAGGCGGCCCACTCGTACGCCGAACGGCAGCTGCGGCGGCGCGGCGTACAGGTGCGGCTCGGAGCGGCGGTTACGGAGGTCGCGGCCGACCACGTTTCGTTCGCCGACGGGACGACGATCAAGACTCATCTCGTGGTCTGGGGCGGTGGGGAGATGGCGGCGCCCCTGGCGGGCCGCTCGGGACTGACCCAGGGCGCGGGCGGCCGCATCGACGTGCGGCCCGACCTGACCGTGGCGGGTCACCCCGAGGTCTACGCGATCGGCGACCTCGCGAACATCCCGTACGGGGACGAACCCGCGCTGCCCCAGCTCGGGAGCGTCGCGGCACAGGCCGGCGACTGGGCGGCCCGCAACATCCTCGCCGAGCTGGTTGGTGCCGGCCGCGAGGCCTTCCACTACCGCGACAAGGGGATCATGGCCATGATCGGCCGTAAGGCGGCCGTTGCGGAGATCGGCGAACATCGCCACGAGATGCACGGTCGGCTCGCCTTCGCCGCCTGGCTCGGCGTCCACGCCGAACTGCTGGCGAACACCCGAGCAGAGCTCAAGGCGTTCACCACCTGGGCCGAGGAGTTCTACCTGCGCCCACACCACCGGTCGGCCGCGCTGCTCCACCCCACGACGCATGAGGTACCGCGCATGAGCCTGTGACTACGGCCGAACGCCTGACGCGCACGCGTTCACCTGCCTAGCCTGTCTGGGAACGGCAGGTGATGCGGCGCGATGAGACGCGATGCGGTACTCAGCCGGATGTCCGGTTTCGGGGAACAGGGCGAACGCGCGCTCCCCGTGGTTTCCACCAAGCTCGCGCCGCCGCCGGTGGAGGAGTCTGACGTACGCCGTCCGAGGCTGGACGCGCTGCTCTCACAGGGCACAGAGGGAGCGGTCACGCTCGTCTGCGCCGGGCCCGGAAGCGGCAAGTCTCGCGCGGTCGCGGGTTGGCTGGCGGCGGGCACAACAGATCGGGCAGTGGCCTGGCTGACGCTCGATGAAACCGACAACGACGTTCCGACCTTCTGGCTCGACGTCCTGGCCGCGCTGAACGCATCGAGCGCCCTGCGGCCGGACAACCCGCTCCGTGACATGGTCCCCACCGGGCGGTTCGGGGCCGGGGAGATCCGCCGTGTCCAGGCGGGGCTAGAGGAGCTGACCGGGCCACTGGTGTTCGTGTTCGACGACCTGGACGAGGTCACCAACCGGGAGGTGCTTGACGGACTCAGCCGGCTGGTCGAGCGGCCCGGGCCGACCCTCGGGCTGGTGCTGATCAGCCGCGCCGAACCGCCACTGCGCCTGCAGCGCCTGCGGCTCAGCGGGCGGCTCTGCGAGATCCGCGCAGCTGACCTGGCGTTCGACCGCCGCGAGGCCGGGGAGCTCTTTGCGCGCTCTGGGCTGACCTTGTCGGCACCGCAGGTGCGTACGCTGCTGGAACGCACCGAAGGCTGGGCCGCTGGCCTGCGGCTGGCCGCGATGTCCCTGGCCCGGGCCGACCCTCGGGCTGGTGCTGATCAGCCGCGCCGGACCGCCACTGCGCCTGCAGCGCCTGCGGCTCAGCGGGCGGCTCTGCGAGATCCGCGCAGCTGA
>NZ_JAIBNX010000080.1:30696-35665 GCF_026130045.1 Micromonospora sp. CPCC 205371 | reverse complement strand
CGGGGCAAGCCGGCCAAGGACACGGGGCCTGGTTCTCGACCTCATCAGGGCGGCGCGCACGATGCTGAGCCCCAGATCGTCCATGGCGGCCAGACCGTATTCGATCCAGGCCAGACAGGTCGGTCCGAAGTTGGGTCGTCCCGCGGTAATGCTGGCCGTCCAGGGGTGCCGGAGGATCGACCCACGAATCCGGTGGGCCAGCCAGGAGAGGTCGCTGCTCCAGTCGCCGCTAAGTGATGGCGGCGGACCGTCCTCGCCTTCGACCCAGTCGACCATCAAGTCGTAGAGCTCGTCCTTACTGTCGACGTAGCCGTACAGCGAGGCTGTGCCGACCTCGAGCGCTGCGGCGACTTTCCGCATCGACACCGCCTCTACGCCTTCCGCGTCCGCGAGAGCGACGGCGATCGCAGCGATCTGCCGGCGACTCTTCGACGGGGCGGGCCCTTTCGCGGCGCGTTCCGGACGAGCCCAGATGAGGTCACGCGAGGTGGGAGAAAACATGGCACTTCAGGACCGGCCCGCGTACATCATCAAGATGCGCGCCGACTGGATGACCTACGGTGGCGCGTCGGTCTATGGCACGACGAACCTGACGGCGCTGGACACCGGCAGCACGTTCTACGTCAGCACCGACGGCGGGCAGACCTTCACGGCCGCCGCGACCAGCCTCGGCACGACCGGTCAGTTCAACGCGATGCCAGGCGTGGAGGGTGAGATCTGGCTCGCCAGCGACACTGGGCTGTACCACTCGGCCAACTCCGGCTCGACGTTCACTCAGCTCACGGCCAGCTCCAGCGCGGTGAGCATCGGTTCGGCGGGCCGGCCCTTGGCCGCACCAACCGGGCGCTCTACACCATGGCCACGATCGACGGTGTTCGGGGCGTGTACCGGTCCGACGACTCCGGGATCAGCTGGGTGCGGATCAACGACGACCAGCACCAGCACGGCAACGCTGGCTCGGCCATCACGGGTGACCCGAAGATCTATGGTCGGGTGTATCTCGGCACCGACGGCCGCGGCATCCTCCTGGCCGATCCCGCCGGTCCGCCGAGCACCACCGCGACGTCGCGGCCGCCGACGAGCCCCCGACGTCGCCTCCGCCGCCGCCGACGGGCACGGGTGGCTGCTCTGCCACGTTTGTGAGGATCGGCCAGTGGGGCACCGGCAGCGACGGCTTCCAGGGCGAGGTGCGGATCACCAACACCGCAACGACCGGCACCACGAGCTGGACGGTGACATGACCTTCGCCAACGGCCAGACCCTGTCCCAGATCTGGGGCAGCCGGACCACGATCCCCGGCAGTAGTCCATACACCGTCCTCAACGAGGGTTGGAACGGCGCGCTGTCACCCCGCCAGACGGCGACGTTCGGTTTCCTTGGCATCTGGAAAGGAGCCAACGACCCACCCGCGGTGAGCTGCGCCCGTACGCCGTAGTGGGATGCCCTCGTCGGTTCGTCGCCGGCCTCGTGGCACATCAGGTGGAGGCAGGCCGCGATGTCCTGTTCCCAGGTCTCGGTCAGAGGAGCATAAGTTCGGTTACGACCCTCAAAGGATGTGACGCGAGCAATGCCCAGGGCACCGGACCGAGCGAGGCGGGCGGCATTGGAAGCTGTCACATCGACGAGCGACATAAGTAACGTAGTTTTTGTAAGACCTGTGAGGAGGCCGCATGGCGACGAACCCGGTCTGGGCAAGCCGGACGAAGACCCGCGGGATGGTGCTCGACATGATCCGCGCGGCGCGCACGATCAGTCGGGTCGACCTGGCGGCGGCAACCGGGTTGACGGCGCCGACGATCTCTGAGGTCGTGCGTGAGCTCATGGTCGACGGTCTGGTCGTCGAGGCGGGGCTCGGGGCGTCGACGGGCGGTAAGCCACCGATGCTAGTCCAGCTCAACCCTCCGGCCCGCTACAGCGTCGGCGTGCAGTTGGAACGCAACACGTGCGTCATCGTTCTCATCGATCTGGCTGGCCGGCAGATCGCCAGAACTTCGTTCAGCGGCGTGGCGTCGATGTCGCCGGAACCTGGGCTGTCGTTGGTGGCCGCGCAGGTCAATGCGATGCTCGACTCGGCGGCCGTCGATCGTCGTAAGGTGCTCGGGGTCGGCTTGGTCAGCTATGGGCCGCAGGATCGTCGAGCCGGCAGGCTATTGACCCCACAGCCCACCAACCAGTGGCTCGCCTACCCGGTCGCGGACCGACTCGCCGAGAGCCTCGGCCTGCCGGTGCTGCTCGACAATGACGCGGCCGCGGCCGCAATCGGTGAGTATTGGATGGGTGCGGTGGAGCCGCACAGCACCTACGGCTGCATCTACATGGCCACCGGGATCGGCGGCGGTGTGGTGGTCGCTGGCGAGGTGTATCGCGGCAGCTCCTCGAACAGCGTGGAGATCGGACACATCTCCATGGACGTCAACGGGCCCGAATGTCCTTGTGGCAACGTCGGGTGCCTGGAGAACTACGCTGGCCCGTCGGCGCTAGTCAGGGAGGCGCTCGCGACGCCTGGGCTCAGCCAGCGGCTGGCACTCGACCCGACCGAAGACGACTTCCTCACCGAGTTCGCTCGGATCGCGGCCGCGGCGAACGCCGGCGACCCGGCCGCCCGAAGCCTGATCGAACGTTCGGCCCGCTACCTGGGCTTTGCCGCGGTGACCATGACCACCCTGTTCGACCTCGAAATGGTCGTCCTCGCCGGGCCCAGTTTCGCGGTCGCCGGTTCGATCTACCAATCCGTCATCCAACAGGAGGTGGACCGCCGCGCCCTCGTACGGAAGGCGCACCGGGTGCGGGTGGTGCCATCGGTCAGCGGGTCGGACGCCGCAGCGATCGGCGGCGCCGTACTCGTCCTGCAAAGCGAATTGACCGTTGCCCGCGGCCGTTCGCTGAACAACCCTCCATCGCCCGCAGGTCAGATTGCGCTCGAGACCGCAGTCTGAGGCCGCTTGGCTACTGGCGTAGAAGCCGAGTCCCAGCGCATGTTGGCTGGTGGTTTGGCTCTGCGAACTCAAACTGCCGAGGCTCGTCCTACAGGCGGTGTGAGCACGTGGACTTAGTTAACTTACCTATGTAAGGTGACCCAGGCCTAGCATGCTACAGCCAGCGGTCACGGCGGTGGCCCCCGCTGGCGGGTGGTTCGGCTGTCGAAGGCGGACAGGCTCGCAACGGGCCTGGCACTGGTGAAGGTGGACGGAATCATCGCAGACACAGGACCGATGGCGGTACGCGGTGCGTGGCCGACCGCCGCGCTTTCCTTTGGTGGCGACTACAACCCGGAACAGTGGCCCGAGCAAGTGTGGGCCGAGGACATGACCTTGATGGCCGAGGCTGGGGTCAACCTCGTGACGGTCGGCGTGTTCGCCTGGTGCCGGTACGAGCCCTGCGAAGGCCAGTTCGAGTTCGGCTGGCTCGACCGACTGCTGGACCTGTTGCACGAAAACGGGATCCGCGTCGACCTCGGCACCCCCACCGCGGCGGTGCCGATGTGGCTGCACCGGCGGCATCCCGAGATCCTGCCGCAGGACGAGTTCGGACATCCCCTGGCGCCAGGGGGCAGGCTGGGCTGGTGCCCGTCCTCTCCGGTGTTCCGCCGGTACGCCCTGCGGGTCGTCGAGAAGCTGGCTGCACATGTGGCCAGACATCCCGCCGTCGCGATGTGGCATGTCAGCAATGAACTCGGCGGCGGGAACGCCCGCTGCCACTGCGCGGTGTCCGGGGACGCCTTTCGCCGCTGGGTCCAGCAGCGGTACACCAGTGTGGAGGCGGTCAACGAGGCGTGGGGGATGGCGTTCTGGGGCAACAGCTACTCGTCGTTCGCCGAGATCGTCACACCGGGGGGCAGGACGGCTCACAATCCCGGACACCTGCTCGACTTCGAGCGCTTCTCCTCCGATGCCCTCTTCGACCATTACCGCGCCGAGAAGCGGCTCCTCAAGGAGCTGACTCCTGACTTGCCGGTCACCACGAACTTCATGGCCGGATTGGGGCCGGACGTGGTGGACTACGCTCGGTGGGCGCCGGAGATGGACATCGTCGCCAACGACCATTACACGTACGGGCCCGACCCGTTGCGCCATCAGGCCCTCGCGTTCAGCGGCGACCGGATGCGCGGCATCAGCGACGGCGGGCCGTGGATGCTAATGGAGCACGCCGCCGGCGCCGCTAGCTGGCATTCGATCAACCTGGCCAAGCCGCCGGGCGAACTCCTTCGGCACGGGCTGGCGCACCTGGCCCGGGGTTCGAACAGTGTCATGTACTTCCAGTGGCGGGCGTCGAAGTCGGGTACGGAGCAGTTCCACTCGGCCATGCTGCCGCACGCCGGCCGGGACACCCGGATATTTCGTGCCATCACCCAGCTAGGTCGACACCTCACCCGGTTGGCGGAGATCAAAGACACCAGGGTGGCCGGCGTCCAGGTTGCGCTCCTGCACGACAACGAGGCGGGCTGGGCCCTACGCAGTGGACTCAAGCCGGTGCGGGAACTCGGGTACGCCGACACGGCGCGCGCGATCCACCGGGCGCTTTTCGACCGGACGGTGACCGTCGACGTGCTACCGGCCTGGGCCGATCTCACCGGCTACGCCCTAGTGGTCGTCCCCGGACTGTTCCTGGTTTCGGACGCCAACGCCAACCGGATCGCGCGGTACGCCGAGGCGGGCGGGACGGTGCTGGTCACCTGGAACTCGGGGATCGTCGACGAGCACAACACCGTGCGCACCGGCGGGTACCCCGGAGCCTTCCGGCAGCTGATCGGGGCATCCAGCGAGGAGTTCTTTCCGCTCGAGACCGGGCGCCAGGTAGGCCTGGACAACGGTTGGCGGGCTCGTCGCTGGAGCGAGCTGGTTCGTGCCCATGACGCCGAAGTCGTCGCGAGTTACGCTGGCGGCGGCCTTGGCGGCGGCCCGGCCGGCACCCGCCGGCCGCGGGCCGGGGGGGGCGCGGCCCGGGGCCTCCCCCCCCCCCCCCCCGGCGG
>NZ_JAIBNX010000080.1:0-30686 GCF_026130045.1 Micromonospora sp. CPCC 205371 | reverse complement strand
CGGAGGCCGCCACGGTCTCCGCTGGCGGCGCTCTCGCGGCCCCCCCCCCCTCCCCCCCCCGCCCGCGGGCGGCCGGAGGCGCCGCCTGGTACCTCTCCACCGACCTCGACGAGGGCAGCCTGGACGAGTTGCTGGGCCGATTGCTCGACGATACCGGCGTCACGCCTGTCACGACCGCCTCCCCGGGTGTCGAGGCGGTGCGCCGCACGGCCGGCCAGCGTTCGTACCTGTTCCTGATCAACCACACGGACGCCGAGGGTAGTGCGGCTGGTCGCGGTGTGGACCTGCTCACCGCGCAGCGGCACGACGGAACGGTGGTGCTGCCACCCGGGACCGTCGCGGTGCTACGCGAGGAATGACCGGGCTGGTTATCTCCAGCGAGTGTCGACCCGGTTCACTTGGCCGTTCTGGATCTCGTGCCGGTCGGCGCGATCGGGCAGGCGCTTTCGGCGGACGACAACGCCGAGCCATGCGCGACGGGCGGTGCGGGCCGGCCGTGCGGGTCAGTGACCGTGGCACGTCCACATGTCGAACACGTCGAGACCGGGCCTTCCTGGGCCTTGCATCCATGGTCATGGTTGTGTTGAATGCTTTCTAAAGCTGCTTTGCTTACTCTGCCGCGGTCGGCGATCCGCTGACTGACAGACGAACTGATCTCTGGGATCACGCCTGGTGATCCCACTCATTTGGAGGCGGTGGACATGACCACGTCCTTCTCCGGTAGATCGACAGACCGCCGGACATTTCTCTCCCTGCTCGGGACCGGCGCGGCGGCGACGGTCGGCGGCGGGCTACTCGGTGGTTGTTCCAACGCCACGAAGTCAAGCCAGGGATCCGCAGGGCAGAAGAGCGGGCTGTCCGCCGTTGTTCCGAAGTACCAGCCGTACGCCGGATTGCCGCCAGACATCCCGGCCGCCGCCGATGGCGCGCTGCCTGGCTACCTCAGCTACCCGCGGGATCTGATCAAGGCTGTCCCGACGGTACGGGGCAAGGGCAGCCAGCTGACCGTGATGAGCCCCCTGTGGGGCTCTCCCCCGGCCAGCGCCAACGCCTACTACGCGGCCATCGCCGCCCGGACCGGCACCCCTTTGAAGTGGAACGTTCAGGACGGCAACACCTACCGCGACAAGCTGACCGCGCTACTGGGCGCCGCGGACGTGCCGGACATCCTGGTGATCGCCTCCTGGCATCTCGGGATTCCACGGATCAGCGAGGCGATCGCGAATCTGTTCGCCGACCTGACGCCGATGCTCAAGGGCGACATCAGCGGTCGTTGGCCGCTGCTGGCGAACATTCCCACGGACGCCTGGCAGGCGGGCGTCTGGGACGGTCAACTCAAGGCGATCCCGTGGGTCAGGCAGGCCTTCACCGGCTACTTCATGTACCGCAAGGACCTCTTCCAAGAACTCGGCGTGACGCCGCCGAAGAACGCCGACGAACTGCTCGCTCTCGGCAAGGCGGTTACCGACCCGGCCAAGGGTCGGTGGGCATTCAGCGACCTGTGGCAGAAGGGCGGAGGCCCGATTCCGCAGATTTTCCGCGTCCCGCTTCGCCATGGCTGGGTCAAGGATCCCAGCGGCAAGATGGTGAACGGCCTGGAAACCGACGAATTCGAGGCGGGCGTCGCGTTCGCCCGCAAGCTCTTCGACGCCAAGGTGCTGCATCCCGGCGTTGGCGGAGACGCGTCGGTGGACTTCAAGCAGGTCTTCCAAAGCGGCAAGATCGTCGTCACCTCCGACGGGTTCGGTGGCATCAGGGAGGCGTACGCGGTGCAGTCCCGGTCAAACCCGGCCTTCCGGATGGAGCCGTTCCCTCCGTTCGCCCACGACGGTGGAACCCCGGTGGTCAGCGGCGGTGACACGGCCGGGCTGTTCACCTTCGTCAACAAGAAGCTGCCGCAGGACAAGATCGAGGAATATCTCACCCTGGCCGATTGGTGCAGCGCCCCGTTCGGCACCGAGGAGAACCTGCTGCTCACGTACGGCGTGGAAGGAACCCACTTCAGACGCGACGCGAACGGCACGCCAACCTACACCGCACAGGGACAGAAGGACGCCGGGGTGCCCACCTACGATTTCCTCGGCGGTAGACCGCCCGTGGTCTCGGAGAGCCAATACCCGGGTTACGTGCAGATGCTGACCAGTTGGTACAACAACGCGGTCAAGTATCTGGACAAGGACATGTTCGACGGTATCCGGATCGAGGAGCCGGTGGCGCTGCAGAAGGCCGGCCAACCGGTGGTCGACAAGGTCAACGACATCATCTTCGGCCGTCGCCCGGTCAGTGACCTGGAGCAGATCCGCAAGGAATGGCGCAGCGGCGGTGGCGACGAGGGCCGCGCCTTCTACGAAAAAGTTGTCAAGGACAACAACTTGTGAGCACGGAGGCCCCCGAGGCCCCGGGTCCAGGCGCCGCCGGGACCCGGGCGGCCTCGACCAGCCCGCAGGCACTGGGGTCGAAGCCCTCCGGACGCCGGGTGTCGTTGCGGCAAAGGCTGCGCCGCGACTGGGCGCTGCTAGTGATGGTGCTGCCGGGGATGGCCCTGTTCGCGGTGTTCCACTACCTGCCGTCGCTGGGCAACATCATCGCCTTCCAGGACTACTCGCCGTACAGCGGCGGTTTCACCGGCAGCCCGTGGATCGGACTCGCCAATTTCCGGCTCATGTTCACCGACGCCGCGTTCTGGGACGCGCTCGGCAACACCCTGACGATCACCGGCTTCCAACTCATCTTCTACTTCCCGGTGCCGATCGCACTCGCGCTGGCGCTCAACAGCGTGATCTCACCCCGCATCCGGTCGCTCGTGCAGGGCGTCGTCTACCTCCCGCACTTCTTCTCCTGGGTACTAGTGGTGTCGCTGTTCCAGCAGATCCTCGGCGGGGCCGGCCTGCTCGCGCAGACGCTGCGCCAGCACGGCATGCAGCCGCTGGACATCATGACCAGCCCGGACGCCTTCATCGTGCTGGTCACCGCCCAGACGGTCTGGAAGGACGCCGGCTGGGGCATGATCGTGTTCCTGGCCGCGCTCAGCACGATAGATCCCAACCTGTACGAGGTGTCCGCCACCGACGGAGCCGGCCGTTGGCGACGGCTGTGGCACATCACCCTGCCCGGGTTGCGGCCGGTGATTGTGCTGCTGCTCATCCTGCGCCTCGGCGACGCACTCAGCGTCGGCTTCGAGCAGTTCATCCTGCAGCGCCAATCGGTCGGCGCGGGCGCGGCGGAGGTACTCGACACCTACGTCTACTACAAGGGCTTCCTCGTGCAGGACTTCGGATATGGCGCGGCAGTCGGGCTGTTCAAGGGCTTCGTCGGGCTGCTGCTCATCCTGGCAGCAAACCGGGTGGCCCACCGGTTCGGAGAGCAAGGGATCTACCAGAAGTCATGACGGTGACGACAGCAGCAATGGTCCGCCGCAAACGGCGATCCGGACGGCCGATCTGGGAGGAGCCGCCGACGCCCGCCGGCAGGGTAGGAAAAGCCCTGTTGTTGGCCTTGGTCGTGCTGGCCGTGGTGTTCCCGCTCTGGGTTGTGGTGATAACCAGCCTGTCGAGTCAGCAGACGATCGACGCCACGGGCGGTCTCGTCGTGGTGCCACAGGGAATCACGCCCGCGGCGTACCTGCAGATCTTCTCCGGCGGGGTGGTCACTCGGGCGGTCCTAGTCAGCACCTTCATTACAGCCGCCGGAACCGCACTCAGTCTCGCCGTGACGGCCCTGAGCGCGTACGGGCTGTCCCGGCCGGGATCGCTGTGGCACCGGCCGCTGCTGTTCGCCGTGCTACTCACATTCCTGTTTGGACCCGGGATCATCCCCAGCTACCTGGTGGTCAAGTCGCTCGGGCTCATCGACACGTACGCGTCGTTGATCATTCCGACCGCGCTCAATGCGTTCAACCTGGTGGTGCTGCGGGCGTTCTTCATGAACATCCCCGGTGAACTGATCGACAGCGCCCGCATCGACGGCGCCGGGGACTTCACCATCCTCGGACGGATCGTGCTGCCGTTGTCCAAGGCCGCCTTGGCGGTGATCGGCCTGTTCTATGCCGTCGGTTACTGGAACGCCTTCTTCAACGCCATGCTCTACATCAACACCACCGAGAAATGGCCGCTGCAACTGGTGCTGCGCCTGTACGTGGTCAACGGGGCGGCGCTGCCGTCGGGCGGCTCAAGCGGCCCGCAGAGCTCCATCGCCGGAATGGCCCCGGCCCCCACCCTGTCGCTGAAGATGGCCATCATCGTGATCGCGGCGGTTCCCGCACTGCTGATCTATCCATTCGTACAGCGACACTTCACCAAGGGCGTTATCGTCGGCGCGGTAAAGGGCTGACCAGGTGAAGGTTCCCTTGACCTCCACGTGCAACAGGTCGCCGGCCCTGGATACTGCAGGCGCTCGACCAGCCCGCCAACGGCCTCACCGTGTGCGTGGGGTTGCACGGCGCGCGGCCGGACGACGACCTCATAGCGATGATCGACGAGTTCGGACCGCGGGTCCACTTCACCCATCTGCGCTCCACGCACCGCGAGGCAGATCCGCCGCCCTTCTACGAGGCCTCACAATTCGACGGCGATCTCGACCGTGTCGCCATCGTGTGGGAACTGCCGAAGGTGGAGCTCCGCGGGGAACGCGACCACGGCGGCCGGGCCGCCCATGCGCCCCGACCATGGCCACTAGATGCTCTACGACCAGACCAACGGCCGCCGCATCGACCCGGGGTACTCGCTCATCGGCCGGATAAAAGGTCTGGCCGAGCGGCGACGCGTTGAGAAGGCGGTCCGTGCCTTTCAGGCGTCTTGATGCGGCGATCGCAAGCAGTTCAGCCCGGTGAATGTACTCATGTCAGCCAAGTAGGTAAGGGGGAACATGCTCAAGGTCGGAATCATTGGTGCGGGCGGTATCGCCGGTACGCACATCGGCGGCTACCAAGAATTCGCGGACGAGTGTCGGATCGTCGCCATCTGCGATGTGACGCCGGCCAGGGCGAAGGAACGCAGAGCGAAGTTCGGACTCGACGAGACTCGCGTCTATGACAGCGCTGAAGCGATGCTCGCCGGTGAGGAGCTCGACCTGGTGAGCATTACGACGCCGCCATCGACCCACGCCGAACTCACCATCACAGCCTTACGAGCCGGGGTCAACGTCCTGGTCGAGAAACCGATGGCGGCGTCACTGCAGGAGTGCGACGCCATGCTCGCGACCGCCGCCGAATCGGGCAAGATGCTGTCGGTGGTCGCACAGAACCGCTTCCGCGACGACATGGCGACACTGAAGGAGGTACTCGAGTCCGGCCTCATCGGGACGGTTTCGCACGTTCAGGTCAACGCTCTCTGGTGGCGGGGGCGAACATACTACGACCTGTGGTGGCGGGGCACTTGGGCCTCGGAGGGCGGCGGCTGCACGCTCAACCATGCGATCCACCACATCGACCTGCTTCTGTGGATGCTGGGTCGGCCGACGTCGGTCACGGCGGTGCTTGCCAACGCCCAGCACGACAACGCCGAGGTCGAAGACCTATCGGTCGCGATCCTTCAGTACGACCGGGCGCTCGCTGAGATCACCAGCTCCGTGGTCCACCACGGTGAGGAGCAGGCGATCGTCGTGCACGGGCAACGCGCGCGGGTCTCCCAACCCTGGCACGCGATGGCGGAGACGGAACAGCCGAACGGGTTTCCCGCCCCGGGCGGCAACCCCAAGCTGGTCGCGGAACTCAACGAACTCGCTGAGGCGCATCGTCCGCTGCCACACCTTGGGCATGCCGGTCAGATCGGCGACGTGCTCCGCGCCCTTCGCGCCGGCCGTCCCCCGGCTGTGGACGGCGTCGACGGCCGTAACGCGGTCGAACTGGTCACGGCGATCTACAAATCGAGCATCGAACGCCGGTCCGTGGAATTCCCACTCGCGCAGGACGACCCGTACTACCGCTTCGGCGCCCTGGCGCAGCGTGCTCCGCGCTTCTTTGAAAAGACCGCCGCGATTCGGGATCTGCCCGGAGACATCACCGTCGGCAGCCTGTCCGACCTGGCCACCTGAGGAGAGACAGCGGTGACAGCGATCAGCGGAGCGGCGTATGCCCCCGAGTCGATTCCGGCCGCGGTGGTGGAGCCGGGCGAGTTCGTGTTCGGGGCCGTCGGCCTCGACCACGGACACATATACGGCATGTGTGAGGGTCTACTCAGTGCCGGAGGCACCCTGAAATGGGTGTACGACCCCGACCCGGCGAAGGTGGACGCTGTCCGTCAACGGTTCCCTCAGGTTCAGGTAGCGCGCGACGAATCGCAGATCCTTGACGACGACGCCATCCACCTTGTGGCCGGCGCCGCGGTCCCGTCGGAGCGTTGCGCGCTCGGGTTGCGGGTCATCGAGGCCGGCAAAGACTACTTCACCGACAAGGCTCCCCTCACAACCCTCGAGCAACTCGCCGCCGCTCGTGAGGCAACCGCACAAACCGGACGCAAGTACGCCGTCTACTACTCCGAGCGGATCCACGTCGAGGCCGCCGTCCTGGCCGGCCAACTCATCAAACAGGGCGCGATCGGCCGCGTTCTACAGGTCATCGGGCTGGGACCGCATCGGCTCTCAGCCGGCGACCGTCCGGACTGGTTCTTCATCAGGAAGAAGTACGGCGGCATATTGTGCGACATCGGAAGCCACAACATCGAACAGATGCTGCACTTCACAGGTGCGACCGACGCCGAAATCAGCGCTGCCGCAGTCGCGAACTTCAACCACCCGCAGTATCCCGAGCTCGATGATTTCGGCGAAGCGAACCTGGTGATGAATAACGGCGCTACCGGTTACTGCCGGGTGGACTGGTTCACCCCGGCCGGTTTGAGCACCTGGGGTGATGGACGCACCTTCATCCTCGGCACCGACGGCTACCTGGAGTTGCGCAAGTATGTCAACGTGGCCACCGACGACGGCCCTGGGCATGTCTTCCTGGTCGACGGCAAGGGCGAACACCACCTGGTCGCTGCCGGGAACGTCGGCTACCCCTACTTCGGACAGCTGATCCGCGACTGCCTCGACCGCACTGAGACGGCGATGACCCAAGAACATGCCTTCAAAGCCGCCGAACTCAGCATCCGGGCCCAACTCCACGCCAGAGTGCTCCACCGGTGAGCTTCCCTGGTAGCTCTGACGGTTTCGATCATGGTCTGCTGATCGTGGGAGGCAGTCAAGCGGACCTCGCCTGGAGACGGTGGGGCGCGAAGGCAACACGGAACGCCCGACAGAGCGTAGTGGCCGGCCGGCAAACGTTGTACCCCTGCGGCAGAATTCCGACAGGTTCGTGACAATGAATCAGAACCATCCCTACGACCGAAGCCGTCCGGTTCCCGCCATCCCGCAGCGTCACCGACACCGACATCCAGGCAGAGGGGGAGTGCACGGGCCCGGATTGGCGGTTGCTGATGTGGCTCGATTCATTCGCGATCCTCAGGGAGTCCCACGCATCCGCAAGACTTGATCGCCCATCAGGCGGTGCGCTTGTTAGGCGATCTGGCTTTATCATCGGCGAGAGGCGTGGCCGTGGACGCCGTCGTGGTTGGATGCACTCCGACACCGGTGGCCGTACTATGCGCGATTGTGCGGAGGCGTTCGGCGGCCTGCCGTGCTGCGCGGGCCTGGTGGAGCCTTTGTTGTGCCTCGCGTAGGTCGGCGAGGTTGTCGGCGAACATCGACATCGTCAGCACCATCTCCAGCGCTGCGATGGTGTCGTCGTTGCCTGTCAGGCGTCCCATCACGGCGATGAGGCGGGAGATCGAGCGGAGTTCGCCGGCTTGGCGGGAACGGCCAGGCGGCCGGCGATGTGGCTCGCGGGCAGCACGGTCGAACATTTCCGAAGCGTCGGTGAGCCGTCCGCCCTTGCGGCCCTCGAACGCTCGGGCTGTCGAGGTCAGTACATCGGCCGCAGAATAGATCATCCCGGATAACTCGTCGGCCTTGTTTTCCGGGCTGGTGAGCTGATCGGCGGCGGACTCCGTAGCACCGACTCCGCGACGGAAGGCGTTGGCGCGTTGCTGGACACGCGTTCTGGGGTCCGCAGGGCGTGACGAGGTGCCCGTGACGGCGTGCCATCGGCGGCGGAGCTGGGGAAGGGTCAGGTCGGGCGCCAGTCGCCCACCGCCATACCAGATGGTCCCGCCCGCCGCGGTTCGACGCTCAGGCAAACCGACGGCTTAACCCGTTAGGGCAACGGGACCGAGCGTGCTGTGGCGGAGCCGGACGAGGACCCCGGCGGCCCCAAGAGCAAGTTTCGGATGCCTGTCCGCACTGGAAACGACCCCGGAGTCGTGATCCGGGGTCGTTTCCTCTCAGCGGGTCAATGCTTGGCTCGACCAGCTCACTCCCATCGGAACGCTTGGTTCCATCCGACGTGAGTGGAATCCGCGCGGAGGCGCCCATCAGGATATGCGGTAAGCCACTTCCCGCTCCCAAGGTGTTTGACGCTGTAGTACGCGCCACCGCTGTCGGTGTCGAGGTAGTGGATCTCGAACGCCTGGTACCACCCGATGAACGTGCTGTCAGCTCGAAGGACGCCGCCACTGGCGGAGGCGGACGCGAGCCGCCCAGGCTGCGAGAACGACAGGCCCCACCATTCGTCTTCCCCCCACTCGTCCCAGTCGGGTAGTCGTACGAACTCGATGTGCTGGTGCCACCCATGGTGGGTCGCGTTCGCGGCCAGCGTACCGTCGGTCATGACTTCCACGTACTTGCCGGTGGCGGCTGACTTGAGGATGCCCGCCGTTAGGCAGTAGGAGCGGGAATCCACCGGTGGATCGGTGTAGCAGGTGAAGTCGTGGTCAGCCGACGCCGGTGAGACGCTGAACAACACAGCCCCAATGGACAACGACAAGATCGCAAGGGCACGGGACCACCTTTGCAACCTGCTCTTCTGACTCACTCAAAACCTCCTTCCGTTGTGTGCCTGGCTCGGCACTACCCCTCATGCTGCGCGCCGTGCGCTGTGCCGCCTTGAACTTTCATGCGCGGTTCCGGATCCGTAATGCGGCACCGCAACCGGGTCGGCGCCCATGGGCGTCTAACGGGGAGAAGGGAGATCCGACCATGGCGCGCGGAGTCTACCGGCGACTTGGCATCGCAGACGGAATGCAGATGTATGAGGTGCGGTGCCTCGTGGACCATGCGGGCTGGCAGGAGTCGGTGCTCGAATCCGAGTTCCAGATGATTTTGTCGCGGTCCGGGGCGTACCTGAGCCGGGTCAACGGTCGAGAGACTTTCGCGGACGCCACATACGCTCTGCTGATCCGGCCCGACGACGAGTCGAGCGTGGCCCATCCGCTCGGTAGCGGCGACGTGTTCACCGGGCTGAAGGTGCCTGCGGTAGTACTGGCCGAGCGCGCTGACGGACAGGAGTGGTTGACTCGCCGAGGTTGGGAGGGCGCGATCGACGACCGGTTGGACTTGCGGCACCGCACGCTGGTCACGGCGTGCCGCAGGGGCATCGACGACTTCGAGACCAGCGAACGCTTACATAGCCTGATGTCTGGAGTGCTCGCCCTGACCGGACAGGGCGACGACTCGGCCGGCACGGCGCACCGGAGGCCCGCCACGCACGCAGCGCATAGGCGGCTCGCTCACCGCGCATGTGAGGTGCTCGCCGGCGGCGGGTACCACTTGGGTCTGAACGAAGTGGCTCGCGCCGTGAATTCCTCGCCGCATCACCTCAGCCGTGTTTTCCGCGAGGTCATGGGACAGACTATGACCGCCTACCGCAACCGGTTGCGGGTCCGCGCCGTCCTTAGCGACCTGCAGGAGGGTGCGTCGAACCTGCGCGAGCTGACTTCTGAGTACGGGTTCGCCGACCAGGCGCACCTGACCCGGGTGGTAGGCCGGCATCTTGGACAGACACCAACGGCGATACGCAGGACACTGTCTTTGGTCGATGGCGATCTCCGTTCGTAGTGGCGTTACCGGGTCAGCACCACTGACGTCCGGGACCTGGATCCGAAGATGCGGCCCGGCGCCGCCGGACCGCCGTCGGCGAGGATCTCAACACGGACTGGCGACAGTTGCGCGACGAGCGATGCGCCCGGCGCCGACATCACTGCCAGTTCGACGTTCACGATGAGCTGCCGCGCGGCCACGCCGCTCACCGAGATCGCCGACCACATCGCACAGTTCGGCTTCCGCTTCCGTTTGCGCGGGTCACCCTCGCGAGCCCGCACTGCGGCAACGACGCGCGCCGCACTTCGCCAGCCAAGATCAATCTTGGCGAAAGGTGCTGTCCGCGGGTTCCTCAGCCCCGGGACTGCTGGATCCGTTCCGTCCGGTGCTGCGCCCTGCCTGGCGGTTGACGGGGCCGAGTACGCCGTGCCAAAGCTCGACGAGGTCCTCGATCTCTTGGGCCTGGTGTTCATCGCGCGGATCGAGTTGCCACGTGCCCAAAGACCCACATACACGCTCCGGCTTGCCGAGACAAGCGGAGTGTCGTCGTGAGTCGAGTCTGTTTGCAGACAGGCATGGTATGTCGAACGGAACGGTCGACAAGGTCGGCCCGAGTGGGCGTCGACCCGGACCAATGGTCAGTTGAACAGAAGTGATGGAAGCACGTCCAATTGTGCATGGGATGCGTAGCGGTGGCGGAGGTCTGGGTGGCCCCGATCAGCCGGCCCGGACTAGCGCCGCCACAGTGGACAGGGTTGTCGCCTTGACCGCAGCCCGCTACACCATTCGCCCCGCCGTTTCGTGCCGGGTGGTGTTGGCCACTGACCTGGACGCCCACCGTTGTCGGAGGCCCAATGAGTCCGCGCCGGATCCTCGCCGCCATCCTGTCGACCGTCCTGACCGTGTCTGCGGTCATCGTCGCGTTCGTGCTGCCGCCAACGAGCGTTGCGGCGGCGGAGGAGACAATCTCGTTCACTGACCGGGCGTACACGGCTCTTTCCCCTGCCCGGCTGCTGGATACCCGGTCAGGCGCGCCGATTGGCGCGGGTGGGTCGCTGGATTTGCAGGTGGCTGGTCGTGGTGGTGTGCCTGCGGATGGGGTGGCGGCGGTGGTGTTGAACGTGACGGGTACGCAGCCGTCGCGTTCGACGTTTGTCACGGTGTATCCGACGGGTGAGCCGCGTCCGACGGCGAGCAATCTGAACCTGGTCGCGGGCCAGACGGTGCCCAATCTGGTGGTCGCCAAAGTCGGTGCGGGCGGCCGGGTGTCGTTGTACAACAACGCAGGCACCGTCCACCTGGTCGCCGATGTGCTGGGCTGGTTCTCACAGGGACCGGAAGTCACCGGCCTGGTACCAAGCCGGCTGCTGGACACAAGAGCTGGCGCGCCGGTTGCCGCGGGTGGGTCACTGGATTTGCAGGTGGCTGGTCGTGGTGGTGTGCCTGCGGATGGGGTGGCGGCGGTGGTGTTGAACGTGACGGGTACGCAGCCGTCGCGTTCGACGTTTGTCACGGTGTATCCGACGGGTGAGCCGCGTCCGACGGCGAGCAATCTGAACCTGGTCGCGGGCCAGACGGTGCCCAATCTGGTGGTCGCCAAAGTCGGTGCCGGTGGCCGGGTGTCGCTGTACAACAACGCCGGCACCACCCATTTGGTCGCCGACGTAGTCGGATGGATCGCGACAGGCGCAGACCTCGACGCGCTCACACCTGCCCGACTGGTGGACACCCGGTCAGGTGCGCCGGTCGCCGCCGGTGGGTCGCTGGATTTGCAGGTGACCGGTCGTGGTGGTGTGCCCGCTGACGGGGTGGCGGCGGTGGTGTTGAACGTGACCGGCACGCAGCCGACCCGTTCGACGTTCGTCACCGCGTACCCCACAGGTGAGCCGCGTCCGACGGCGAGCAATCTGAACCTGGTCGCGGGCCAGACGGTGCCCAATCTGGTGGTCGCCAAGGTCGGAGCCGGCGGGCGGGTGTCCCTGTTCAACAACGCCGGCACGATCCACCTCATCGCTGATGTCGTGGGATGGATCTCCACAGGAGTAGCCGGCACTGTCCAGAAGCCGAACACCACCGCGGTCGTGGAATCTGACCGAATCTCAATCTTCGAGCCCGGGGCCGGACAGGTGACCGTCACCGGCGAACCACCCGCCGTCGGCGAGGCGGTGTTCGTACCACCGAGCCCGCAGACCGCCGACGGGCTGCTGGGACGGGTCACCGACACGACTCCGGTAGCTGGTGGAACCCTGCTGCAGACCACGCCGATGCGCCTGGAGGAAGCCTTCCCGTCCGGTGAGGTGCATGGCAGCGTGGACTCCCGCGCGCTGGCACAAGGAGCTCCTTCGACGCTGACCAAGGACCTGGGACAGCGTGCGCTACACGCCAACCAGGACGGCAAGATCGACGCACGGACCGCGGGACCAGTTGGTCTCGACTGCGACGGCGCCGTCGCGACCGCCGAGGTGGACCTACGGGTCGAGGCCCGCTTCGTTCTCGACGTTCGGTGGGGCCTGGGCGGCGTGGACGAGCTTCGGATGGTCTTCGAACTCGAGGTCAACGGCAAGGCCACCGCGACCGTCGGCGGCCGTGGCCGCTGCGAACTGCAGCTACCACCAAAAATCTACCTGCCGCCGGTGTGGGGTTTCGTGCCCAGCCTGCAACCCATGGTCGAGGTCGAGGTCGACGGCGGCGTCAGCGTGAGTAACGAGCTCTACGGTCGGGTGAGCGTCGGCGCGCAGTACCGCAACAACGGCATTCAGTGGATCCACTCCGGCAGCGTGTCCGGCAGGCAGAACCCGCCGCAAACCGCGGCGAACGCCACCGTCCGGATAACCGTCGGTCCCAAAGCGGCCGTCAAGTTCGCTGACCTCATCGGAGCCACCGTCTTCGGCGGCCTGTTCGCCGAGACCACCCTGTCCTCCACCGGGAACCCTTGGTGGAAGGTAGACGGCGGTCTGAAAGCCGCCGTGGCATTGGAAGCCGACCTCTGGTTCACCGACTTCTCCTTCACCCTTGCCGCCGTGACCTTCGGGCGCGTCCAGCTAGCCCGCTCCGCTGGTGTGTGGCCCGGCCCTCGGATCACCGGCGGTGATCTACCCGCGGGCGAAGTGGGCCTGCGATACGACCGGCCGCTGCAGATCACCGGCACCGGCACACTGACCACCGCGGTCGTCGCGGGCGCCCTGCCACCGGGACTATCCCTGGCCGGCACCAGGATCACCGGTACACCCACCAAGGTGGGCCTCTACACCACCACTATCCGGGCAACCGACCCCCAGGGCCGACACGCTCAAGCCGACGTCCGGATCAACATCCTCTCGCCCGGCGGCACGAGCCTGACCATCCACCGGGCAAGCGGCCCGGCGGGAATTCGGTCCAACGTCAGCGGAATCACCTGCCCCGCCTTCACCGGCGGAGCCATGTGGCTCATCACCCAAGGCGCCGGGCAGACCAACTACGGCGGGGCCATGGGCCCCTACGCGTGGCCCGGCATCTCCATGACCGTTGGAACCTCGAACGACGTCGCACCCGGTAGCTACACGGCCTACATCGCGTGCCGACACTCGCCTGACGGCTCCCAATGGGACGGCACCATCGTCAAAACCTACGAGTTCACCCAGACGATCACCGCACCAACGAACCATCTACAGATCAGCCCAGCGGTCATCCCACCAGGCTCCATCATCACTGTTCGGGACGGCGGCGGCTGCGGCGCCTATCCCACCCCCGCACAGACCGTCACGATCGGGGTATTCGACGCCGTCCTGGGCGGCTCAGCGCTGAAGGAGGTACGCCGGCCCGTCAACGCCGACGGTAGGTGGGGCCCCGTCGAGATCTCCATGCCGACAGGTGACATCAGCCGGTGGAGCTTCTACGCCTACTGCCAGGCAACCGACGGAAGCCAGCCAGACTTCTCCGGATACTCCTACCCACAAGCGGCAGCACCGGCAACCACCGGCTGAGGTGTGGTTGAGTTCCCCCCGCTTTCGCGGAGTGTTTTGGAGTACCTGGCGACCTACGCTGAGGCGTATCCGAGGGCACGCCGCGTGACGGCCGTTGACGGCCGGGAACGGGTACCGCTATCGCGCGTACGTGGCGGCGGCAGGGCTACCCAAACCAGCGTGATCGCTGGCATGCGGCGGTTTGCCGTGACGCGGACGACGACATTCGAATCGACGGTGCGGCCATCGGCCCGAGCTGGGTGGAGGTGGTGGACCTTGCGGACTGGTGACCCGGGCACGACGTGCCATCCCTACACGCCCATGAGCTCCGCGGCGGCCGCGAGCTGCCTGTGAGCCACCACCAAGGACGCATCATCGAGGCAGGAGAGGGCCTGCTCGATGTGCCAGGCCGCCGCCCATATCCGGTGCCACGCGAGCGCCCACACAGGAGCGGCAAGGCCTCCACGGTCCGCGCGGGCGTGTGAGGAGCCACCGGCGGCAACGTACGCGTCGATAAGCCGGCCGAGTCGGTGTGGGTCGGGTGGCCGGCGGGTGCCGTACCAGGAGGCCAGCTCGAGCAGGCCGGGCCCGTTGCGGGCCATGGCCATGTCGAGCACATGCCACCGGGCGGCTCCGATGTGGATGGCTGGGTGGTGCAGGTCGCCGTGGCATATGCCGAACGGCTCCCTTTCGCCTCCGGCTGCCCGCTGGGCTGCGACTCGTTCGAGCGGGGCCAGCAGCGACGCCGCGTGCCGCGCCGCTGGGGTACGCCGCCCGGGCACGGTGTCCAAGGCGGCCAGGGTGCGGGTCGGTAGCGACGTGAGCGCGGCCTCGTCGAGCAGCGGCAGTCCGAGCGCAGGCCCGCCGCGGTGTAGCCACGCTCCAGCTCGTGCGGCGTCGCCGGGGCGCGCCAGACGGGTAGCCGCACCAAGGTCTACGAGGATCATGGCGATCGCGTCGGCCGAGCCGGTCGTACCGAGGACGGTGGGGACCGGTATCCGGCGTGCCGCCGCGATGGCCAGCGCTTGGGGTTCATCGGCGAACGGCGCCCGCGCGTACTGCTCCGACGCTCCGATTCGGCGGTGCCGGTGATCAAGGCTGTTGCCGACGCGACCGGCCTGGGTTAGGGGATGCCAAGTGGGTCGTCCATCGCAACCTCAACACGGAATTTTCGCGAGGCTGCGGAACGCCTGTGGGACGACCTGTTTCTAGCGCCGCAGCCGGGTCGGCTCGCCCGGCCCGTTGCGGCGCACCCCCACGCCTCGGTGATGTGAGTGAACATCGTCTCGGCCGCGCCATCGGGATCGTGGGCGGCGATCCGCTCGTAGATGCGCCGGTGGCCGCGGTTGGAGGCCACAAGGCGCGCTCGGGGCGGCCCATATAGCGGGCCGTGTTGACCACCTGGCTCTCCAGGGCGCGTACGACGGCGCGGGCGATCCGGTTCCAGACGCCTGCACCATAGCCGCTGCCGCTGGGAGTCAACTTCTCGTTCACCGGCGACGGCCCTCTGACCGCCAGCCGCAACGTGTTAGTCAACACGGCCAGCCAATGGGCACACGCCAACGTGCATGAACGGCGGGGAAGGTACCCATCGATTTCTGGCGGCGACAATCCACCGTGCGAGCGGCGCGGCAAACGTCCCGAATGGTTGCAGGATGCTGCAACGGCCTCCGGGCGCGGTTGCAGGAACCTGCAAACCTGGGTCCTGGCCTTCACAGGGTTTCCTGGAGGTGTTCTCCTGTCCTCGTAAGGGGGCAGGACTGGGTCCTAAACAGGGGGTCCGTTGGGGTTGCCGACGAAGGTTGTTCCCAGGCTGACCAGATGGGGAGTGACGCCCGATGCCGATCTCGGCTACCGGGCGTTGTCGATGCTGGGCCCCCGCACGGTCGCGCGGCTCGCCCGGGAGCTGGGCATGTCCCAGACCCGGGTGAGCCAGGCGCTCGACGAGCTCGTGGCCGTGGAGGCGGTACGTTCCGCCCGCACGGCCGCGAACGGCGGGCAGCGGCCGACGGACGGGCTGGTGTGGGAGGCGGTGGCGCTGGAACGCGTGCTCGACACGCTGCGGCAGCGCCGCAGGCCGGACTCCGCGCTCGAACGGTGGCGCCGGCACGTCGCGACGGTCAGCGGCGTAGGCCTGACCACCTTGACGGACGCCTCGGTGCGGCGGTGGCCGACCCGTGCCGAGGCCCGGCAGCGGGCGGCGAGCCTCATCGCCGCCGAACGCCACGAGCACCTGACCATCAACACCGAAGAGGTGTTCGACGCCGAAGCCACCACGGCGGCCCTGCCGCTGGACAACAGCATCCTGGCGCGCGGCATCCGACTGCGGGTGCTCGGCCTGCCACGCAAGGACGGCGACCGGTTGCACGCGTACGCCACCGTGCTCGGCCGTGCGGGCGGAATGTACCGGGAGCTGGCGCCGCTCCCGCTCAAGCTGATGGTCTTCGACCGGCGGGTCGCGTTCCTTCCCAGCGACCCCCTGGACCTGGAGAAGGGCTACGTCGAAGTCGCCGACACAGAGGTCGTGCGCGCCCTGGCCGGAATGTTCGATCGACTGTGGGCCGATGGCACCGATCCACGGAAGCAGGGAGTATCGCCCATCGACCCCAGCAACCGCGAGCAGGCAGTGGTGCGCCTGCTCGCCATGGGATACACCGACCAGTCGGCGGCGCAGGAGCTGCGGCTCAGCGTCCGCACCGTCGCGTACACGATGCGGCATTTGATGGACCGCCTGGGCGTCGAAAACCGGTTCCAGCTCGCGCTGCTGCTCGGCGCCGCCGGCGCCGCACCCCAGCCGCCGCGTCACGGCGACACCGGCGCCCAGGGCCCGCCGACGCCGCCATCACCTGAGGAGATTCAGTGTCACAACCTTTCGTACGGCCAGCCGGTCGTGCCATCGCCGTGCTCGCCGCCGCGCTGGCGCTGGTGCTCGGCACGGTCACGCAAGCCCACGCAGCCCATCCCTGGCGAATGGCGTCCTGCGCGACCGGGCAGTTCACCGCGATCGAGACGATGACCGACGGGCGGACCGCGCTGCACGGCGATGTCACGGCGTGCGCGCCGGCATCGGGCACGGCCTTCGCGCTGGCCTACTTCGGCCCGGAAGACTTCTCTGCGGAGGTGGACGTCTACTCGCTGGTGGAGTACCGGCCCGAAGGGCCGACCCCGTTCTCCCGCTTCTTCAATTCGGCGCCGGCAGCAGGGCACATTGGTGTGTGCGCCATGCGGACGCTCTCCGACAGGATCGCCTGCGTACGGGTGACGTGGCCGGCGGACAGGCCCGCCACGATGGAGCCGATCCCCGCCACCGACCCGCTGGTGGCCAAGCCCGTCAACTGGATCACGACGCCGCCACCGAGCGGATTCTGCGGCTCCTGCCTGGGCGATCCCGGCTGGAGCTGATCAGTCGGCCGAGCTTCCGCGGGACCTTCAGACCTGTCCCACTTGAGAAAATGGTCGCGTGCCTATGGATTAAGGGAGTGTCTCATTTGGTGACCTTCTGGAGTCGGCGGTAGCAGACGAGGATGGCGGCGAGGTCGGCAAAGGCTTGGAAATGCTCGGCTTTGCGTTCGTAGCGGCGGGCCAGGCGGCCGTTGTTCAATGCTGCCGCATGGCTGGATCGGTCCGCGACCTACGACACCGCCTAGACGACCATTCGGAGCTGGACGCGCATCTCGTCGAGCTCGGGGATCGGGTTACCCATGGCGTCCTCCGGGGTACCGGCCCAGGGGATGGGGTGCGCGCGGCGGAAGCCGAGGGCGCGGTCGATCGCGGCCGCGTCGAGGCCGGCTCGGTAGCCGACCCGGCACTGGGTACGGAGCCGGTTGTTGCGGCAGAACTCGCTGAATAGGCGCATGGCGGCCGTGAGTTCGATGGCCGTCTCAGCCGGCCACCGCTCGTCGATGACCACGTGGGTCCGGCCAGCGTTCATGTGGACCAGGTACCGGCTCCAGTCGATCTGGAGCACCAGCGCCGCCCGCGCCCGGCCTGCCTGGTCCAGCCCGTAGATGGTCAGGTTGTCGATCCACTCGTTGCCGACGCCTTTGAGGATCCCGTCCAGCCCCAGTTGGGACAGCGAGGCCGGGTCCATAGACCGCATCAGTGCGATGTGGAACTGCAGCTTCAGCGCCTCTTTGCGGACGTACGTGTTCGTCGCGGAGTAGGTCCGGGTGTACGCCATCACGGCTCCTGAAGGTGACTGTGGACGGTTTGCGAACGGGCGAGGTCCCCTGCGACCCGGAGCAGGTCGGGTAGGGAGGTCGCCGTCGCGGTCCGGGGTACCCGCCCGTATGACAGGTCCGTGAGGGCCCGCGGTACCCCCACCGCCTCGAGGTGCCGCCACAGCGCGTCGTCGTGGACGGCCGCGCGGAGGCTCGTGAAGAATGCGATGGGCTGGTCCGGGTACTCGTCGAGCAGGGTGCCAACCTCGGTCGGGGAGAGCTCCGGGTAAACACCCTGCAGCACGAGGAGCTTCTCGCGCTTGTCGGGTGTCCACTCGAACAGCGTCATCCGGCCGAACCTGACCAGCGGGCCGTACAGCTTGGTGAAGTCGTTGCCAGTCAACACGATCGGTACCCGCGCGACGGGGTTGTTCCGGACGGTCTCCGGGAAGTCGGCGAGGTGCATCAGTTCGCCGATGATGTTCTGTCGGTTGACGGTGTACTGCACCTGCGGGCCCCAGTCGCCGATGGCCGCGTCAACGTCGTTGACGAACACCACCGCCGGTGCCGCGATGCCGGACGGTGACCGGCGCGCGTCGGACGCCCGCTCATAGGCCCGCCGGATCAGCTCGGCCGGCTCGCCCGCGTCCCTGCTCTCCAGCTCGCCGCCCGACACGTACTCGACGTGCGCGCCGATCTCCTCGAAGACCTGGGCACACTGGTACGTCTTGCCCTCGCCCGCCGGTCCGTGCACGCCGAGCAGTAGGGCCCCGTGCCGGTCGGGGCGCGGACCGAGGTTTTTGAACAGGTGCAGCGCCAATGCCCGGCGGAGGCGCGGGGCGATGTAGGTCACCGGTCAGCCCGCCCGTCCTCGTCGTCCTCGGCGGCCGGGAACCGCGCCCGCCACGACACGATCTCCTCGTTCGCGCGCGCGATCCGGCCCTTCCAGTAGTCCCGACTCGATCGCGGTTCGACAGTGTCCAGCGGCAGCACGTCCCCGGCGGGCGGCCGGGTGACCGGACCACCGGCCTCCGTCGTGGGCAGACCGAGGGCCAGGCGCCGGGTCCGCACCAGCTCGTCTAGCTCCCGCAGCTGTACCGCAATGGTCCGGTTGACGTCCTGCGCCGACCGCACCTCGTCCGGTACCGGCTTGGGTCGTAGCCGGTTCAGGTGCCATTCCAGGTCGGGGTGCTCGTGGGCCAGCAGGCGCATCTCGGACAGCGCGTAGTCGTTGACCGCCCTGGCCTGTGCCGGGACGAGTTGGCCGTACCGCTTGGCGACGAGCCCCGCGGACATGGTCTGCAGGTCCCGCTTGGTCGCGGCCCGGCGCCGCCCCGCCACGAACTCGGAGATCAGCTGACCGATCACCTGTTGCGCAATCGGGATGGCGAAGCTCAGCAGCAGGCCGAAATCCATCGTGTACCTCCCTGCTTCGAGGCTGCCGTCCCGGGCCGGTACCGGCACGAGTAGTCCGGTACTCGAATGTGGCCCGAGCGCGATGTGGGTAGTGGCCGCCTCGGCAACGGCGGCCAGGGTGGTGGCATGTCTGTCGATCCGCGGGCGGAGGCGATGCGGCGGCTGCCTCCGGCATACGCGTCGGCGTTGCGGTTGCGGGACGCCGGCCTGTCCGCGCCGGCGATCGCTGAGCGCTTGGAGCTCGAGCCGGCGGCGATCGGGCCGCTGCTCGTGATGGCCGAGGCGAAGCTCGCCGCGATCCTGGAGGACATGGCGCGGAGCGAAGAACCTGTCGCATAGCCGACGGCCCGCGGGTCCCGTCCGGGTCCTACGATGCCGTCGTGGCGTTGGCGTTGGCGTGGCCGCTGGTCGGACGGTTGGAGGAGTTGCGCTTCGTCACCGCGGCCACCCGGCCACGCTCGGGCTCGCCGGGCGTGGTGCTGGCCGGCGCGGCCGGGGTGGGCAAGACCCGGCTGGCGCGCGAGGCGCTGGCCGAGGCCGAGCGGCGCGGGGTGGCGGTGCGGTGGGCGACCGCGACCGCCTCGTCCCGGGCGTTGCCGCTGGGCGCGTTCGCTGGCCTGCTGGGCGACGTGGGATACGAGGCGACGCGGGTACTGGCCCGGGCGGCCGAGGCGCTGCTGGTCGGCGCCGGTAGCGCCGGGGTCGTGGTCGGTGTGGACGACGCCCACCTGCTGGACGAGTTGTCCGCCACGCTGGTGCACCAGCTGGCGCAGAGCCGGACGGCGGCGGTCCTGGTCACGGTGCGCACCGGGGAGCCGGCGCCGGACGCGGTCACCGCCCTGTGGAAGGACTGCGGCCTCGACCGGCTGGAGGTCCAGCCGCTGTCCGAGATGGAGAGCGGGAGGCTGCTGGAGGCGGTACTCGGTGGCCAGGTCGACCGCGGGGCCGTCGGTCGACTGTGGACGATGAGCCACGGCAATGTCCTCTATCTCCGGCAGCTGGTGGACAGCGCCATCGACAACGCAGCGCTGCGGCAGGAGGGCGGAGTGTGGCGGCTCACCGGCTCACCGCCGGTGTCGCCGCGCCTGGTCGACCTCATCGCCGCTCGCATGGGCGCGCTGTCCGGGCCGGTCGGCGAGGTGGTGGACCTGCTGGCCCTCGGCGAGCCACTGGACGCCCGGGTGCTGGGCGACTTGACCGATCCGGCGACCGTCGAGCAGGCCGAGGAGCAGGGCATCGTCCGGGTGGACACGGACGGGCAGCGGCTGCAGGCCCGGCTGGCCCACCCGCTGTACGGCGAGGCACGGCGTACCGCCATCGGGCAGTTGCGGGCGCGGCGCCTGCGCGGCCGGATCGCGACCGCACTGGACGGCACCGGCGCCGACGACCTCCTGCGCCGGGCGTTGTTCACCGTGGTCTCCGCCCTCCCGCCGGACCTGGATGGGCTGGTGGCCGCCGCCGAGCGGGCGTCGTACCTGGCCGCCCTCGCGCTGGCGCGACGCCTCGCCAAGGTGGCCGTACCGGCCGGCGGCGGCTTCCGCGCGCAGGCGCTCGTGGCCCACGCGACGTCGTTCCTCGGCCGGCCGGAGGAGGCCGACGTGGAGCTGGCCGC
Organism: Micromonospora sp. CPCC 205371; assembly: GCF_026130045.1. Lineage (GTDB taxonomy): Bacteria > Actinomycetota > Actinomycetes > Mycobacteriales > Micromonosporaceae > Phytohabitans. The sequence goes on along the minus strand of NZ_JAIBNX010000080.1, from coordinate 9,651 downwards.
CCTCGCCCGGCTCGCCGGCAGCGACGGCGAGTTCGCGCGGGCGAGCATGAACCGGGCGACCTTCCTCACCTGGATGCTCTGCCGCCCGGACCAGGCGGAGGCCATCCTGGACGAGGCTGCGGCGCGGGTGACCGCCGTCGCGGATCGGCTTCCGGTCACCGGGTTGCGGGCGATGCTGTACGGCGAGCTGGGCCGGCCGGCCGAGGCCGAGCGCGCGGCGCGGGACGTTTTTGACGCCGCTACCTATTCGGCGGACGCCGTGCTGATGGCCTCGGTGGGGATGGTCGCGGCGCTGGGGGTGACCGGCCGGGCGGACGCGATGGACGGGTACGTCACCCGCGGGATCGAGGCGGCGGCCGGACCGACCGAGCGGGCCAGCTACCGGATACCACTCATCGCCTGCCAGATGACCGGGTTACGGCTCGCCGGGTACCTGGACCAGGCGGCCAGCGCCGCCCGGGAGTGCCACGAGCAGATCAAAGACCTCCCGCTCGGTACCCAGATCGGCTGTTACCTGATGGGCGAGACGGAGCTCGGCCGCGGGCTGGTGGGTAACGCCGTGCGGTGGCTACGGGAGGGGCGGGCCGGTATCGAGCCGTTCGGCGACGCCGGCGGCTGGCGGTACGTCACCCTCATCGCCCTGACCCGGGCGCTCGCGCTGGCCGGCGACCTCGACGACGCGCACCGGGCGGCGGACGAACTGGCCGAGCACCGGCACCCCGGGCTCGCCTTGATGGACGCGGAGGCGGTCCTCGCGCGGGCCTGGGTCGCTGCCGCTGAGGGAGCACTCAGTCGGGCGGTGGCGCTCGCCCACGAGGCCGCCGACCTGGCCGACCGCCAGGGCCAGCTCGCCCACACGGTCCTGTGCCTGCACAGCGCGGTACGGTTCGGCGACCACAGCCCCGCCGACCGGCTCGCCGCGCTGGCCCGCGAGGTCGACGGTCCTCGCGCGCCGGCCACCGCTGCGCACGCCGCGGCCCTCGCTGCAGGCGACGGCGAGGCGCTGCTGGCCGCCTCGGCCGCGATGGTGGAGTTCGGCGACACGCTCGCCGCCGCCGGCGCCTCCGCGCAGGCCGCGGCCGTCCACGCCGCCGCCGATCAGCGCGGTGCCGCACACGCCGCGGCCAGCCGGGCACTGCGGCTCGCGCAGGCGTGCGAGGGCGCGCGCACCCCGGCGTTGACCGCGGCGGCGCGGCCGTTGCCGCTGACCCAGCGGGAACGCGAGATCGTCACGTTGGCGGCCCGCGGCCTGTCCAACCGCGAGATCGCCGCGCGCCTGGTCGTGTCGGTCCGGACCGTCGAGGGCCATTTGTACCGGGCGTCGGCCAAGCTCGGTACGGGCAACCGCGCGGAGTACGCGGGCCTGCTCGGCCTCGACGGGAAGTTCGGGTAGTCCACTACTCGCGACGCGAAGGCCCCCGGTGGTGACGATCGCCGTACAGGTCATTCCACCTTGGGGTACGCGTGGCAAGGCAAGGGGCCGGCGCCGGATGGCGATAGCCGTACTGCTGTCCGTCGCCTTGGCGTTGGTCGGTTGCCACGGCGGATCCACCGCCTCGAAGCCTGCCGAGCCGCTACAGCGCCGGTTGGTACGGCTGACCGACTGGCAGGCGCGCAACCTGGCCGCCCAGGCCGCCAACGGTGGCGGTATCCGGGGAGCCGACCTGAACGCCCTCGCCGGTACGCCCGACGGGGCGCCACCGCTCAGCTTCCTGATGGCCGCGTGGCTGTCCACATACGACAGTCCCGCAGCGCGGTTACACCAACACCAACGCCACCGGCAACTTCCTCGACGTCGAATGCCGCGGCGCCGACGGCCGCAGCCGCACGTTCGCGTTCGATCTGGACGGCGGGAGCGAGGTCGGGGGCATCCAGTCTGTTCGGGTACTCCTGGGTCGTCAGTTCGAAGGCGCCAGCACTACGTTCGACGAATGGCGCACCAGGAACCGTCCCGCCGCCTAACACAACAGCAGAGAACCAGCCATCTCGCGGTCGAAGCACGCGTCGGCCAGCACCGACGATCACCGTCGATGGTTGAACTTGATGGGGCTGCGACGGTCTAAGCCGGCCCTACCATGCCGAGCGGTCGAGTTGCGTCGCCAGCGCGAACCTGCCGAGTATCCGCTTCTGGCCGAGGGGTGGCACTGCAATGGTTGCGGTCCACGGCTGCGACGGACGGCCAACCCGAGCCACCGACAACCATCGCTCTTTTGCTGGCCGGCCTGAGCGCGTCAGCGCGCGAATGGTCGAGGCGAAGTGCATGCTTCAGTGTCGGCTCCTAGACGGCGAGGTTTGCGCCGGGCTGCGAGCATTGGAGTATGACCGATGGGCTCGGACCATGGACAGCAGTCGCCGCCATAATCCGTGGCATCTTTGGCGTAGCCGCGAGACATTCCCCGCAGCCCAAACTGAAGCTGTGGGTCAACGGAACACGGCTCAACGGGATTCTGTACGTCTATATGAGGGTCACAAACGAAGGCGGTGCCGCCGTTACGATTGACCATATCTCATCCTGGGTAAGGGCGGGCCGCGGTAACCAAAACATAACAGAGGTAATCTTAAAGTCGGGTCCAAAGTCTCCGTTCCGACTCGAAAGCTTTTCCTCAGCGCCATGGGAGGCGAGGTTCGAGGTAAAGCGCCACCCATGGATGGCCGGTCCCAACGTGGACTGCACTGGGTTCGTTTCCGGTGGTGGGGTAGAAGCGTACCGTAGAAAGAAAGTCACCGAAATCCGATCAAGCCCGCCGTAGAAATCGGCAATCCCTCTTGAGCGTCATGACCTGGCCGACGCGCAGGGCGCAGTAGTGCATTAACGCCAGCGATGGTTGTCACCGAGTTTAAGTACTACGTGTCACCTGTGGACGTTTACGACTTTGTTGTCACTGGGCGGCGCCACAGCAGGTGTGCCCCATAGCCGCGCCATGGCCGCCATTGGTTGGCGTGGTGGGTGAGGCCGGCTGTGTCGGCGGGCAGTTGGTGCGCCTTGGCCGCCGCGCGCAGCTTGCGGTCGGCGGCGGGGAAGGCGTCTGGATCGCCGAGCGCGTGCAGCATGAGGTCCTCGACTTGGACTGGACCGAGGCCGGGAACGGCGCGCAGTGTGTGGCGGGCCGCGGCCCGGTCGGCGCCCTCGTCCAGGTGCAGCTCGCCGGTGGCCAGCCGCTGCGCCATCTCGTACACCATGCTCGCGGTGGCCAGGGGCAGAGACAGGTCGGCGGCGGCGAAGGCTGCGGGGGTCGGAAACGTGTGGGTCAGCCCGCCGTCGGGGCTGGGCAACGGATCGGCCAGCGGCTCGGCTGTCCACCTTGACCCTCGATGTGCTGACGACCGCGCTGCTCCAGCCGGCGTTCACGGACCCAGCCGGCGACGCGTCCGACGGGCTGAGCTCGTGCATGTGCCGGGCCAGTTGCAGCAGGAACTGTGACGACAATGCACCGATCCCGCAGGTGCCCGGGATGCGACCTGCGCCAAGACCGCGCAGGTCCCGGGCAGGCAACGGCAGTAGCGAGCGCGGGAAGCGCAGGAGCAGCATCCGGTGCACTGCGACCCCCGGGGTCAGCTCGGCCAGGAAGGGACGTGAGGGGTCGTACAGCAGCAGATCCCCCGCACCGACCTCGGCGCATTGACCATCGCGCATGATCAAGCCGCCACCACGCACCGTGCAGCCCAGGATGAATACCTCGGGATCTGACTGGCGAACAAGCTTCGGTGTGCGGTGAATCGAGTGCGGCATCGTTGTCATCAGCGTCGCCTGCATCGGGCCGAAGTAGCTGATACCGACCTCGGCTTCGAATCCGTTTTCCCACCGTGGGTCGCACTGCAAATCGTAGGGTGCCCAGAGCTTCTTGTGCACTGCGCGCCAGAAGGCGAACCGCTCACCCGGCGAGACCGCAGCGGTGCTGACCACGTCCATGACCTGTCCCCCACCGATACCGCAGCGATACCTGTATGCCCTAGCCATCTGGACGGGCCAGGGCTCTCATGCCATGGCGACGCGTCGCGACGGGATCGGCAGGTGCGGTGAGCAGTGATGCAATGGAACCGCCGTGCGCCTGCGCGTCGCTGGCGAACGACCCTATCGTCGGCCGCTTTCATATCGTCTTCAAAGATGCTTCACGGGCGTCTGTCTCGACCATCCACAGCGGCATGGTGCTCGATCTATCAGCCTCGATCCACGGGTTTGATTGATGGTGGCCGTTGTTTCGCGATGCTCGGGGCATGCTGATCTTGTTGGTGATGGCGGGCAGGGGTGATCCGCCGCCAACCCAAGTCACCCAGCTCCATTGGGGAAGCGGCTCACCCGAGCTTCAGGCCACGCCGTTCCCGGACACCGCCGGGACACGGCTCCACAGTGCTCCACCGCAGGCACACGATCGTCACCCCGACCGTGCTTCTGGCTACGCGCCAGCCGTTCCTGTGGCTCGACGCTCGCACCGTGAGACACCCTGCATTGGACGCCTTGACAGATCACATAATGCGGTCGGCAGGTTGCGGCGGGCAGGCGCACGACTCGGTGCACCCGCCCGCTGCGCTACGCCTGCCGCGTGATGTTGAGGCCGTTACTTCCGCACGCCGGTCGCGCTGAACTCATGTACGCCGACTCTTCCGTTCTGGTTGCTGTTGCGCACGTAGAGCCGGATGTTGGTGGTGGCGAGGTCGGCCGGCGGCCGGTAGACGACCGGCGCCGCCGTGTTGATCGCCTGGTAGGGCATGATGTCGATCCAGGCGTTCTGGCTGGCGCTCCACCGCTGCACCTTCCAGTGGGTGGTCATCCAGGTGCAGCAGTTGTCCTGCTGGATGGTGAAGGCGAACCGCTCGTAGTCGGCGCCGAGATCGAACTGCACCCAGGACTCGTTCGTGTTGGAGCTGGCCTCGCCGGTCTCGGTGACGCCGTCCCAAAGCTTGCCGAGGCCGCTGTCCCAGGCGCTGCGCTGCGCCAGGGTGGAGTGGTCGGCCAGGTTCTCCCTGGGCACCTTCCACCGCAGCGGGGCGTATGCCGGTTCCAGTCCCGCCTGGTTCATGATGGTCAGCGCCTCGGCCGGCCACGCACCGTCTGTCACCACGTGCGGTGGCCCGTCGCCGTCGTAGATGGCCCCGCTGAGCCAGTTGTTGGCGAAGTCGGTGTAGTTGTGCGACGCGTACACGGACAGGGGCTGGCGGTAACGGGGGAGAAGTCGAACCGCCCGCCCTGCCCGACGTTGTAGTCCCAGCGGGTCTGGTGACTCTGGTTGTCGCTGTAGTAGTTCGCGGTCGACGTCGCGTGGTGCACGTAGTTGTGGCTGACCACGCTGCCCGGCCACGACCCGAACGAGTAGACGGCCCCCGAGTCGTGCACACCCCAGGACACATTGGATGTGGCGTTGTACACCTCGTTGTGGCTGAACGTCGTCTTGCCGATCCCGTCCACCCCGTCGAGGAGGCTGTACTCCTCCGCCTTGCGCTGATGGAAGCCCATGAATGCGGTGTCGTAGACGAGGTTGTGGGTGACCGCCACGTTGTAGGTGTTCATCAGGCTGATCCCGGTCGCCGGGAAGAAGTCGTCTCCGGTGTCGGCCACGACGTTGTTGCTGATCGTTACGTTCCTGGTGCGCTGGGCGCCGTTGACGTGCACGTCCATCCACCGGCCAGCGATGACCCCGGCGGCGGTCAGGTTGTGGAAATGGTTGCCGCTGACGGCGACGTCCTCGGCTCCGGTCAGCAGCTGCAGTCCGCCGCTGCCCCTCCTGCGCACGGTGTTGTTGGTGAAGGTGATGCCCCGGGTGTTGGTCAGTTCAGTGCGGACGTGTGTGAGCTCAGAGCTGCTTCTCGGCTTGTTGACCTCAGTGAGCTCACACACGTTCGACGCTTCGTCAGGGCTTGCGGAGGGAGACCGTCATGATGCCAATGCACATCTCGTCGCTGGTGCCATCGCCCCACACCACGTAGCGCGGCGGCAGCTTGCTCAGCTGCGGCAGCCGTCTGCGCAGCCCCGCAGGGTGTCCCCCGGACCGATCTCCACCGGCGACGGCAGCTTGACCAGCCGCTGGTTGTCGAAGTCGAACCGCGGTACGTCCAGCACGACCTTGGCGTTCGGCGTGCCCGGGTTGAGTTCTACCTTTATGGCCCGCCCGAGCAGGTGCATGTGGCCAAACCGGCGAAGAGCGTCATCGGCGCCTCCACCTTGTGGTCGCAGGTCTGGGTGTCACCGGGCTTCGGCGCGCTCTGGCCGCACTCCTCCAGCTGCTCGTCCGCCATGTCGCCGACCTCCGGCCCGAACCGCTTCCTCACGTCCGCGATCGAGGCCGCCCGGTCACAGAGCGGACCCGACTCGTCGGCAGCGCAGGGTAGGTCGGTCGGCGCGTCGAGAGGCAACGTGACCAGTTCCCGGGTCTGCGGCGTGCCGTCCGTCAGCCGCAGCCGTACCGCCGAGCGGTCCGACCCGGCCGGCTTGCCGTCGGTTGCGAGCAGGTTGTAGTGGATCTGGAGGACGAGCAGGCTGCCCGGCTCCAGCTTGTAGTCGGCGTCCTGGGTGAGCAGCGTCTCCGTGGCGCCCGGCGCCCAGGTGTCCACCCACGCCGCGTCCCCCTCTTCCACCTCGGCGCCGTCCACGCCGGTCCCGCCGAAACACTGCCAGCCGAGGCCGGGGGTCTTCGCGTCCTTCTCGCGCACCGCGGCAGCGCCGCCCGGCGGTACCGCGTACACGATGGCGTGGTGCGCGATGGCGACGTTCTCCGGCGTGAACTGTGTACCGGTCAGGAACGCCGCCTTGGTCAGACCCGGATCGATCATCTGGCACCGGTACTCGTCCGTGCCGCCGCCCTCCGGCGGCGCGGGCGTGTACGCCTCGGCCATCCTCAGGTCGACGAACCGCTCGCCGGCGCGCAGCGGCTGCGGTGGAGCCGGCGACCCGCCCGCGTGCGCGCTGTGCGATCCGGCCGCGGCGGGCGCCGCGCTTTTGTCGGCGTCCGACCCGCAGGCGACGACAGCGAACGCCGTCGTCAGCGCCATGGTGGCGGCTCCAAGCCTCCACAGTGGACTGTCGGGTTTCCTCATAGCCTGAACGCTAGGCCCGATTCCGTCCTGTTTCGTCGTACTGCGGCCTCATCCTCGGGAGGGAGGTGGCACCACGGTACTGCTCTCCCGAGCGGACGGGTCAACACTGTCACCGCCCGCACGGACCGGGTGGACGTCGACACGTTGCTCATCCGGCCCGGCGGCTGTGTCGCCCGGCCCTTGCCTACCGGGCAGGACCTCGACGCCCCCACGCGCTGGTGCGTGCGCTGGGCACCTGGTTCGGCCAACCGGCCTAAGCGCCGTTTTAACAGTCGTCTCAGATTCGCTCGGTAAGAAAGTCGGCATTAGATAAGCGATGTAGCCGTATGTAGGAGGCTAGTGATGGCAGTCAGCGCAGCGCCGTCCGGGGAAGCACCGGCCGGTCGGTTGGCGGGCCGGTGGGTGCCGTGGTTGGTCATTGGCTTGTGGGTGGCGCTGGCGGCGGTGATGGTGCCGCTGAGTGGGAAGTTGAGCTCGGTCACCACCGACAGAGCCGTGGACACCCTGCCGGCTAGTGCCGAGTCCACCAAGGTGGCGGTGCTGGAGGACAGTCTCTCCGGCGGTGAGGGCAACACGTTCGTCTTCGTGTACCACCGCGCCGGCGGCCTGACCGACGCCGACCGCGCGACGGTCGAGCGCCACTACGACATCCTTGCCAAGCGGTACCCGCCGAAGGTGACGACCCCGGCCGGCGGCGAGGACGACGAGGGCCCACCGACGAGACTCTCCGCCGACGGCAAGGCGATGATGTTCACCCTCGAGGTGAGCACGAGCTACGGCGGACCGGAGACCATCGTCGGCCCGTTGCGTGAGGCCGCGAAGGACCGCCCCGCCGGCCTGGAACTCGACGTGACCGGCCCGGCCGCGGTCGACGGCGACATGGACGCCGTCTTCGACGGCATCGACGTGCAGGTCCTCCTCACCACCATCGTCGTCGTCACGGTCCTGCTCATCCTCACCTACCGCAGCCCGGTGTTGTGGCTCATCCCGCTGGTGGCCGTGGGCGCGGCCGCACTGACCGCAATGGCGACCGTCTACCTGCTCGTCAAGGGCTTCGGCATCGTGGTCAACGACCAGAACTCGGCGCTGCTGACGATCCTGGTGTTCGGCGTCGGCACGGACTACGCGCTGTTGCTCATCGCCCGGTACCGGGAGACACTGCACCACCACGAGAACGTCCGGGTTGCGATGGTCCACGCGCTACGCGGCGCGGCGCCGGCCATCGTCGCGTCCGCGGCCACCGTGATCGCCGGCCTGCTCTGCCTGCTCGTCGCGGACCTGAACAGCACCAGCGGGTTGGGCCCGGTCGGCGCGGCCGGCATCCTGTGCGCGCTGGTGGCCATGCTGACGCTGTTCCCGGCGGTGCTCGTGGTGCTCGGCAGGCGGATCTTCTGGCCGGCCATCCCGCGGTTCAGCACGACCGTGGAGGAGAAGCCGGGGCTGTGGGGACGGCTCGGCGCCGCCATCAGCCGCCGCCGGTGGGTGGCGACGCTCGGCTCGCTCGGAATCCTCGGCGTGCTCGCCATCGGGCTGGCGGGCAACACCGGCGCTCTGCGGGAACAAGACCAGTTCCTGGACGCGCCGGAGTCGGTCACCGGCTTCACCGTTCTCCGCCAGCACTTCCCGGAACTCGGCGGCCAGCCGATGACGATCTTCACGCGGCCGGCGTACCAGGAGCGGGTGCTCGACATCGTCAAGCGCACTCCCGGCGTGGCAGAGGCCATCCCGGGCCAGACCAGCGGAGGCTGGGCCGACATCTCCGTGTTCCCGACCGACGCGCCGGACACCGCCGCCGAGTACGACACGATCAAGCGGGTACGCACCGCCGTGCACGCGGTGAACGGGGCGGAGGCGATCGTCGGCGGGCCGAGCGCGGAGAACCTCGACACCGAGGCGACCACCAGCCGCGACGAGAAGCTGGTGATCCCGCTGGTGCTCGCCGTCGTCCTGATCGTCCTCGGGCTGCTGCTGCGCGCGATCGTGGCCCCGCTGGTCCTGATGGCGACCGTGATCGTCTCATTCGCCGCGGCCTTCGGCGGCAGCGTGTTCGTCTTCGACACGATCCTCGGGTTCAAAGGTATCGACTATTCGGTGCCGCTGCTGGCATTCCTGTTCCTGGTGGCGCTCGGCGTCGACTACAACATCTTCCTGACCAGCCGGGCCCGGGAGGAGACCGCGCGTCTCGGCACCAAAGAGGGCATGCTCAAAGCCCTCTCCGCCACCGGTGGCGTCATCACCTCGGCAGGCCTGGTCCTGGCGGCCACGTTCGCGGTCCTCGCCACGCTTCCGCTGGTGATGCTGATCGAGGTCGGGTTCCTGGTCGCCTTCGGCGTGCTGCTCGACGCCCTGCTGGTGCGGTCGGTCCTGGTGCCCGCCCTCACCCTGCTGATCGGCCGGCGGATCTGGTGGCCGAGCCGGCTCTCCCGACCGGTGGAGCCGCCGGACGGGCAACAGTCGCTCGTGGACGATGAGGAGCCCGCGCTGCAACGGTGAGCGCGGCGGCACGAGAAGATCCGGGACGGGGACCCAGGCCCGTCCCCGATCTTTTCATGGCCCGACGATCCCCGCCCTTTGGTCCTGCGCCGTGCGGCCGGGGCTGGGGGTCGGCGCCCCCGGGTGGCC
>NZ_JAIBNX010000008.1:81537-98537 GCF_026130045.1 Micromonospora sp. CPCC 205371 | reverse complement strand
CCGCTCCTATGTAGACCCCACCCGAACAGAACGCAGATCACAACCGGGTCCTTAAATCCCCAGCGAGACGGGGGGCGGCCGGCCGCGCGCACGGGAGGAGGGGGAGTGGGGAACCCGATGAGGTGGGTTAGGGGTGGCGGCGTTGGGTGAGCCAGGGGGCTTGGGCGACCGCGCCGCCGACCGCGACGCTCGTGCGCGCCGCGGCGTAGAAGCGGTCACGGCCCTCGTCGGTATCGCGTACCGCCGACTCGCGGTCGAAGTCCGCGCTCGCGCGTCCGCGGGCTGCCGAGACGAGCTGGTACGCCGCCTCGCGCCATTCCCGGGCGGCGTCGATCGTCCCGGCGTCGCCGAGCAGGAGCACGCCTTCCCATGCCTTGGAGCACTCGTTGTCGGCCTCGTTCAGCGCGTGCAGGTCGGCTTCTCGATCGGCGGGCTCGGTCGGTGAACGCCGCGTTATGCGCATCGCCACCAGGTGCATCTCCTTCACGGCGCGCGCGAATGTGGCGTACGCGTCGAGGCGCCGCTCATCCCACCGGACCGCCTGCGCGCGTGTCCACTTCGAACGTTCGCTGACCGAGGTGGCGAGGATCGTGCCCAGCGTGCCGACGGCAACGCCGATCAGCGCGGGCAACTGGTCCAGGAAGGCGTTCACCGCCGCAGTCTGCCAAAACGGCAACGACGGCTAGCGCCGGAGCAGCGTTCGGCTGGCACATGTTGCCATTCGAGACACACAGGGAGCCTCCGCTGATCGGATAGCCTGCTGTGAACCGCACGGCTATCCAATGATGGCTGTGGGTATGAGATACGCGAAGCATCCGATCCCGGGGAGTGACGATGACGAAGCGAAACGCAGGACCAAGACTCAGTCGCCGCGCCCTGCTTGGCCTGGGAGTCGGAGCGGTCGCCGCACCGGCGCTCTCCGCCTGTGGTGGCGTCTCGACCAGCGGCGCCGATGGTGGCAGCGGCACGGTCAACTTCATGTCGACGCAGTTCACTCCCGTCGAGGAGCGGCAGCGGTTCGAAAAGATCCTGGCCGACAAGGTCACCGCCGCGAAGGTGGCGTACAACCCGGTGGAGCCGAGCATCTTCGCCTCCACGATCCAGTCGCAGGTCGACGCGAAGAAGGTGCAGATCAGCATCGCCGGCGGCCTGCACGGTGACCTGGCGCCGCACGGCAGCCGGCTGACCGACCTCGACGACCTGATCGGCGACCTGGGCGACCGTGGCTTCGCGTCCGACCTCACCGATCTGGCGAAGCTGGGTGGGAGCACCACGAAGTACATCCCGTGGATGCAGGCCACCTATGTGGTCGCCGTGAACAAGAAGGCGTTGCAGTGGCTGCCGAGCGGCGCCGACGTGCAGAAGCTGACGTACGACCAGTTCCTGTCCTGGATGACCGCCGGGCGGCGGGCCAACGGCAATAAGCCGATCTTCGGGTTCCCGGCCGGGCCGAAGGGCCTCTACCACCGGTTCTTCCAGGGCTTCCTGCTGCCGAGCTTCACCGGTGGCCAGATCACCACGTTCCGCAGCGCGGAGGCGGTCACCGGCTGGCAATACATGAAGGAGCTGTGGGCGCAGGCGGCGCCGGCGTCTACCAACTACGACAACATGCAGGAGCCGCTTCAGCGCGGCGAGGTACTGGTCGCGTGGGACCACGTCGCGCGCCTGGTCAACGCCCCTGGCGACAAGCCCGACGACTGGGTGATGGTGCCGGCGCCGTCCGGGCCGAAGGGGCTCGGGTACATGCTCGTGGTCGCCGGGCTCGGCATCCCGCAGGGCGCACCGGAGACCGACCGGGCCAAGGAGGTAATCAAGGCGCTCACCAGCGCGGACGTGCAGTCCGAGGTGCTGAAGCAAAACGCGTTCTTCCCGGTGACGAGCGCTGACCTGCCTTCCGACCTGCCCGCCGCTGTCGGGCTGGAGGCGACGGCGGTACGCGGGCAGCAAGGCGCCCAGAACGCGATCGCCTCGCTGCCGCCCGTGGGCCTCGGCGCCAAAGAGGGCGAGGTCACGCAGATTTTCAAGAACTGCTTCAAGGAGATCTGCCTCGATGGCAAGCCGATCCGGCAGGTGCTCGACCGGCAGGCGGGGCAGCTCAACACGATCCTCGAAGAGCTGAAGGTGGCGTGCTGGCGGCCGGACCCCACCGGTACCCCTTGCCGGGTGGCCTGATGGCCCGGACAGGCCGGCGGACGCCGCCCGCCGCGGTCCTGCTGATCGCACCGTCACTGATCTTCATGACGGCGCTGTTCATGTGGCCGCTGGTGGTCGGCGTCGGGCAGGCGCTGGTCGGCCCGGATGGCCCGACGACGGCCTACCTGCGCCGGATGCTGGACGACCCGTACTTCTGGACGGCCACCCGCAACACGCTGCTGCTTGTCGTGGTGCTGATCCCGCTCCAGTTCGCGTTCGCCGTCGTGATGGCGCTGCTGCTGCGGGAACGGCCGCGCTTCGCCGGTTTCCACTTCTACATCTGGGTGATCCCGCTGGCGATCAGCGATCTCGCCGCCGGGCTGGTCTGGCTGTCGGTCTTCACCGACCGCGGATATCTCAACTCGGCGCTCGACCTGGTCGGCGTCGACGGGTATGCGTGGCTGTCGTACCAGAACCCGGTCACGATGTTCATCGCTGTCGTGGTCGCCGAACTGTGGCGCTCCACCTCGCTGGTCTTCGTGATCGTCGTCGCCGGCATGCAGGGCATCCCGAAGGACTACGACGAGGCTGCCGAGGTGTTCGGCGCGACCTACTGGCAGCGCGTGCGGCATGTGATCCTGCCGCAGCTGCGTCCCAGCCTCCAGGTGGCGCTGATCCTGCGCACGATCCTCGCGCTGGAGACGTTCGCGGTGGCGCAGGCGCTGACCGGGCGTAACCTTCCGCTGCTCGTCGGCGAGACCTACCAGTGGTATTCGGTGCAGCTCAACCCGAACGTCTCCGCCGCCATCGCCCTGGTCATCCTCGCCGTGTCGATGCTGGCGGCCGCCGGATACCTGCGGATGATGCGCGACGCGACGGAGGCGCGATGAACCGCCGGGTCTGGGTGCAGATCGCCTGCGTGGCGATCACGCTCTTCATGGGCGTGCCGCTGTATTTCATCGCGCTGGCGGCGCTGTCGAGCCGCGAGTCGCTGAACCGCTTTCCGATGCCGATGCTGCCCACCGACCCGTCGGTGGAGACGCTGCGGACGTTCCTGGACACCACCGGCATCGTGCCCGGCTTCGTGAACTCGTTGACCGTGGGCATCGGCACCATCGTGTTGTCGCTACTGATCGGGGTGCCGGGCGGGTACGCGGTGGCCCGGTACGCGTTTCGCGGGCGCGGCCCGTACCAGATGTTCCTGCTGCTGACCCGGGCGCTGCCCATCGTCGTGCTGTCGGTGCCGCTCGCCCGGATCTTCCTGAACGCGGGCCTCTACGACACCACGTACGCGGTCACCCTGCTGCACACGGCGCTCGCCTTACCGACCACCGTGCTGATCACCGCCGCGATCTTTGTGGGGGTCTCGCGCGAGCAGGAGGAGGCGGCGATGGTGTTCGGTGCTTCGCCGCTGAAGGCGTTTCTGCGGGTGGTGATGCCTCAGGCGCTGCCGGGCATCGCGGCGGCGGCGATGTTCACGTTCGTGCTGTCGTGGAACGAAGTGCTCGGCGCCACGATCCTGACTCTCAACCAACGCACCCTGCCCGCGCAGGTGCTCACCACGCTGTCCGATTCGCCGCTGGCGTACCGGTTCGCGGGCGGCTTCGCTTTGGTGCTGCCCGCCGTGGTCTTTATCGCGATCATGCGACGGTATCTGCTCAACATGTGGGGGACGACGTTGAGATGAGCGACATCGTGGTGCGCAACCTCGTCAAGGCGTACACCCCGGACGGTCCTCGGGCCACCGACGACGTGTCACTGGAGGTGGCCGAGGGCGAGTTCCTGGTACTGGTCGGCCCCAGCGGCTGCGGCAAGACGACGCTGCTGCGAATGGTGGCCGGACTCGAACGGCCCGACAGCGGCACGATCAGCATCGGCGGCCGCGACGTCACGCGCCTGCCCGCCCGGGAGCGCGGCCTGTCGATGGTGTTCCAGTCGTACGCCATCTTCCCGCACATGAAGGTGCGGCAGAACATCGGTTTCGGCCTCGCGATGCGCAAGGTGCCGGGCAACGAGATCGACCGTCGGGTACGCCGCGCGGCAGAGCTGCTGCACCTCGAGGACTACCTCGACCGGTACCCGGCGCAGCTGTCTGGTGGACAGCGGCAGCGGGTCGCGGTGGCTCGCGCGATCGTGGTCGACGCGGTCGTACTGCTCATGGACGAGCCACTGTCCAACCTGGACGCGTTGCTGCGTCTGGAGTTCCGGGCGGAACTGAAGAAGATCGTCCGGCAGATCGGCACCACGACGCTGTACGTCACGCACGACCAGGCGGAGGCGATGTCGCTGGGCGACCGGGTCGCTGTGATGCGCGGCGGCCGGATCGTGCAGATCGGCGCGCCCCTCGACGTGTACGACCGGCCGAGCGAGCGGTTCGTGGGCGGTTTCCTCGGCGCGCCGCCGATGAACTTCATACCCGCCACCGTCGCGCGCAACGGCGGCGGACCCGTACTGGCACTCGGCGACCAGCACCTGGCCGCACCCTCCACTCTGGACGAGTGGGTGGGGCGGCCGGTACTGGTCGGCGTGCGAGCGGAAAACATCGAGGTCTCCACCGAGGCGGCGCCCGGCTGGGTCACCGCCACGGTGGAGGTGGTCGAGCCCACCGGTGCGGCCGTGCTGCTGACCGTGCGGCTCGGCGAGCACCAGATCAAGGTGCAGACCGCGCCGGGGTTCCGGGTCGCGCCGGACGACACCGTCTGGCTGCGCAGCGCCCCGGAGGCGCTGCGCCTCTACGACCCGGAAACCTCGCTCGTGCTACGGCCCTGACCGGCGACTGCTACGGCCCGGACCGCCGCGACGTCGGCGTGCCGACGAGGGTGGGCGCCTGCGTGCCGGCCCGCAGACCCGCGCCAATCGCGGTGCCGGAGCCCCACGGCAGGTCGTACGTGCCGGCGACGTCGACAAGGACGTGCGTCGAACCCAGGTTGTTGTAGATGTGGAACGCGTCTTCGGGGCCGATGCCGGTGAGGACGGCGTTCGGCACGATCTGTCCCTTCGACGGGTTGAGGTTGCTGACGGTGGGGCGCCCGATGCCGGAGACGCCTGCTGGCCACACCGTCAGGTAGGTGTTGGCCGTCGGGGCGACCGCCGTGACGTTGAGCGACAGGGCGTAGGTGTCGGGCCCGACGAGCGCGCTCGGGGTGGTGACCGTGGACGTCGTCCCGGCGCCGACCGCGCCCGGGAGGCCCTGCGCGATCCGCGAGTCGGCGATGCGGGTCGGCTTCATCGGCTTGAACCGCAAGCCGCTGACGTCGCTGCGCATCTCGAAGAACCCGACGATGTCGACCACGATGTGCGTGCCGGCGTTGGAGCCGTTGTAGACCCCGTACATCGGCATGCCGTAGCACCAGTCCTCGTAGCAGGTCTGCACCGGCACGACGGCCATGTTGGGCACGGTGGCGCCGGGCGAGAAGTTGAGCGTCGAGGTGTTCGGCGGGTCGCCCACGCCGTTCCAGGCCGCCAGGTATCCGTGGCCGCTGGGGCTGACTGCGGTGATGTTGACCACGAACGCCTGGATGAACGAGTTCCACTCGCCGTAGTCGATCGCCTGCCGGATCCAGTAACCGCCGGGCAGCTTACCGTCGGGGTCGGTGCGAGTGTCCATGAGACGGCTGGGCACGGTGCGAATGAGCTCGTTGCCGACTCCGACGCTGGACATCACCGAGCTCGAACCGGCGTAGAAGCCCACCACATCGGCGATGACGTGGGTCGAGCCGCTGTGGTTGTAGAAGTCCACCTTGCCGCCGGTGCCGACCGGTACGGTCACCGAGTTGGCGCCGGTCCAGCCCTTGGGGTAGTTCAGGTTGGAGGCGGTGGGGCGGGACTGGCCGGTCGGGTAGGCGGTGAGGTAGCTGGCCCATGTCGGCGACGTCACGGTCACGTTCAGCACGACCGCGGAGACGCCGCTGGCTGGTACGCCGCCGCGCCCGGTGACCTGAAGCGACACGGTGCTCTGCTTGCCGACGACGCCCTTGCGGACGCCGGTGCCGTTACGGGTGTCCATGAGGCGGGCCGGCGTACGCGGGTAGTAGGTGCCGACGGCGCCGATGAAGCCCTCGACGGAAAGGCCTATCGTCGGGCCGGTGCCGTCACCGGTGGGCAGCAGCACGGAGGCGGTCCGCGCGCCGGTCTGGCGAGGCGTCGCCTTGACGGTCATCGCGCAGGTCTGGCCGGGGGTGAGCGTCTTGCCCGCGCATCCGTCGGTCACCACGGCGAAGTCGCGCGGGTTGGCGCCTATGAGCTGTGCCGGCTCGAACGTCGTCGGCTCGCTGCCGCCGGCCTTCACCGTCACTGTCTTCTGTGGACCGTCTGGCGAGATCTCTGAGTAGCCGTAGCTGAGGCCGGCGGGATCGACGGTGGCGCCGCCGTACCCGATGGCCGAGTTGTACCGGATCTCGCCGGTGTTCGGCGTGAGCGCGGTGTCGCACCGGACGCCGTACGAGGCGGCGAAGGCCGTAACCGCGTTGGTGTCGGTGTCGCGGACGATCTCCTTGACCGTGAACCAGCCGTCGGCGGTGCCGCACCCGCGGCCCTCGCCGCCGAGCGTGACGCCCGCGTGGGTTGCGTCGACCGGCCACGACACGTCGTAGCGCGTGTCCGCCGCGAACTGCGCGCCGGTGGGCGGCACGATGGACATGCTCCAGGTGCCGTTCGTCGTCGAGACGGTGAGGCCCAGGGAGCCGGTGTCATGCGACGTCAGCGTGATGCTCGAATTGGCGCCGTCGAACAGCCGGCTGCCCGATCCGAGGACGTACGAACCCGGCGCACCGTTGACGGTGAACGCCGTGTAAGGGGCGGCAGCGCTGGCTGCCGAAGGGATGAGGACCGCTGCCGCGGTCGCGATGCCAGTGACGGCACCGGCAAACAATCGCAAGGAAACCCCCGAGGTCATTGAAAACAGGCGAATCTACTGTGGACCACGCCCGCAAGTGCGCCTCACCGTAGTCGATACCGGGCGTCCGCGCTGACCCAATAAAGGGTCGACCCCTAGATCGCCTCAGGGTCGGATCTAGGTGCCGGTTCGGGGCATCGGCCCTGATGTCCCGAAGCGTGCGTGCCCATAGCGTCATGGACATGACGGAGTGGCTGGGGTGGATCGGGGACCTTCCGACGGGCGTCGTGATGGCGGCATTGAGCGTGATCATGCTGCTCGACGCGATCCCGCTGGTGGGTGTCCTGGTGCCGGGCGACGTCATGGTTCTGGCCGCGGTCGGCGCACGGGGGCCGATGAGCGGTGGTGGGGTGCTCTTCGGGGTGGTGGCCGGCTGCCTGGCCGGCTGGTCGCTGACCTTCATGGCCGGCCGCCACCTGGGAGACCGCATCCGGCGGGGGCGGCTGGGCCGGTGGATCGGCGAGGCGCGCTGGGCCGCGGCAGAACGTGCACTCCGGCAGAACGGCTCCGGCATCGTGATCGCCGCCCCGTTCCTGCCGGTGCTGAACGCGCTGATGCCTCTGGCCGCCGGCGGGCTGCGGATGCCGTACCGCCGGTTCATTGCCTCCGCGGCGCTGGGCGCGGCGATGTGGGCCGGGCTGTATGTGGCGCTCGGCTTGATCGGGCAGGCGGTTGGCGGACTCTTCGCAAACGACCTCGTGACGATGGGCGCCACGGTCAGCATCGGCCTGAGCATCGGCTGGGTGGTGCTGCTCAACACGAGGCGCCGGTTCGCCGCCGCGCCGGCCGCCGCGTGACGGCAGTCACAAGAAGGAACATAACGCACCGTTCGTAACTTGAGCCGAACAAGCTCAACTACGAATCGGGGTTACGCAATGACGACACTCCCGGTCCTGCCGCTGACCGACGCGGTGCTGCTGCCCGGCATGGTCATCCCGGTCACCCTGGATCAGACGACGCAGGCGGCCATCGACGCCGCTCGTACCTCAAGCGAAAAGAAACTCCTCGCGGTGCGGCGCCTGGATGGCGAGTACGGCTCCGTGGGCACGATAGCCACGATCGAGAAGGTCGGCCGGCTGCCCACCGGCGAGCCCGCCGCGGTGATCAGGGGTATCGCACGAGCTCGGATCGGCTCCGGTGTGCCCGGTCCAGGTGCGGCCCTCTGGGTAGAAGCGGCTCAGCTCATCGAGCCGGAGCCCACCGGGCGCACGCGGGAGCTGGCTCGCGAGTACAAGACGCTGGTGACGTCGCTGCTCCAGCGCCGCGGCGCCTGGCAGGTCATCGACGCCGTCGAGCGGATGACCGACCCCGCCGAGCTGGCGGACTCCGCCGGATACGCGCCGTGGCTGTCCGACCAGCAGAAGGTCGAGCTGCTCAGCGCCCCGGACGTCACCGCACGGCTGGAGCTGCTGGTTGGCTGGGCACGCGAACACGTGGCCGAGCAAGAGGTCGCCGAGAAGATCAACGACGACGTTCGCGAGGGCCTCGAAAAGTCGCAGCGGGAGTTCCTGCTCCGGCAGCAGCTCGCGGCCATCCGCAAGGAGCTCGGCGAGGATGAGCCAGACGGCTCCGCCGACTACCGGACCCGGATCGAGGGTGCCGACCTGCCCGAGAAGGTGCGCGAGGCCGCGCTGCGGGAGGTCGACAAGCTCGAACGGGCCAGTGACGCGTCGCCCGAGGTCGGCTGGATCCGGACGTGGCTCGACACCGTGCTCGACGTGCCGTGGAACACCCGTACCGAGGACAACACCGACCTGACCGCCGCACGGACGGTGCTCGACGCCGACCACGCCGGCCTGGACGATGTCAAGGAGCGCATCCTGGAGTACCTCGCGGTGCGCAACCGCCGCGCCTCCCGCGGCCTGCATGTCGTTGGCGGCCGCGGCTCCGGCGCCGTCCTGGCCCTCGCCGGGCCGCCCGGCGTAGGCAAGACCAGTCTCGGCGAGTCGGTCGCTCGCGCGCTCGGCCGGAAGTTCGTCCGGGTGTCGCTCGGCGGCATCCGCGACGAGGCCGAGATCCGTGGCCACCGGCGCACTTACGTCGGTGCCCTGCCTGGCCGCATCGTCCGGGCACTGCGCGAGGCCGGCTCGATGAACCCGGTCGTGCTGCTCGACGAGGTCGACAAGCTGTCGGTGGGCTTCTCGGGCGACCCTGCCGCCGCTCTGCTGGAGGTGCTCGACCCGGCGCAGAACCACACGTTCCGCGATCACTACCTTGAGGTCGACCTCGACCTGTCGGACGTACTCTTCCTCGCCACCGCGAACGTGGTGGAGACCATCCCGGGACCGCTGCTGGACCGGATGGAGCTGGTGACCCTGGACGGGTACACCGAGGAGGAGAAGGTCGCGATCGCGCGCGACCACTTGCTGCCCCGGCAGACCGAGCGCGCCGGCCTAGGGCCCGACGAGGCCGGCATCGGCGCCGACGCCCGGGGGGCGGTCCCCCCCGAGCACACCCGCGAGGCGGGCGTGCGACAGCTTGAGCGGGCACTCGCCAAGATCTTGCGGAAGGTCGCGGTCCGTCTGGCGTCCGGTGGCGATCCGGTACGCGTCGACGCGAGCAACCTGAGCACGTACCTGGGCCGGCCGCGCTTCACGCCGGAGTCGGCGGAGCGCACCGGGGTGCCGGGCGTGGCGACCGGCCTGGCCGTCACGGGTGCCGGTGGTGAGGTGCTCTTCATCGAGGCGACCGCCATGGAGGGCGAGCCCGGCCTGGTCCTGACCGGGCAGCTCGGCGACGTGATGAAGGAGTCGGCGCAGATCGCGCTGTCGTACCTGCGCTCGCACGGCGCGGAGCTGGGCGTAGATGTGGGCGCGCTGGCCAAGCGGCGGATCCACGTGCACTTCCCCGCCGGGGCAGTGCCGAAGGATGGGCCGAGCGCCGGCATCACCGCGGTGACCGCGCTCGCGTCGCTGGCCTCTGGGCGCCCGGTGCGCCCCGAGATCGGCATGACCGGTGAGGTCACGCTGGCCGGCCGGGTACTGCCG
Organism: Micromonospora sp. CPCC 205371; assembly: GCF_026130045.1. Classification (GTDB taxonomy): domain Bacteria; phylum Actinomycetota; class Actinomycetes; order Mycobacteriales; family Micromonosporaceae; genus Phytohabitans. The sequence continues at coordinate 88,523 of NZ_JAIBNX010000008.1, read as the reverse complement.
ATCGGCGGCGTGAAGCAGAAGCTGCTCGCCGCGCACCGCGCTGGCCTGACCGAGGTGATCATCCCGGCCCGTAACGAGCCGGACCTCGACGACCTGCCGGAGAGCGTGCGGAGCGCGCTCACGATCCACGTGGTCGGCGACGTGGCGGACGTGCTGGAGCGGGCGCTGCGCCCCGCGGGGGCGCTGCGGGCGGCGGCCGCCTGAGGCAGCGGCCGGATCGAGGGCGGAGGCGATCGCCTCCGCCCTCGATCGCATGTCGGCTCCGTTACGGAATCGTGACGTAGTCACCGATCGCTACCCAGCGTGCGTCTCCTGGGGGTCTTTGAGGGCATTTGCCGGAATGTCCATCCGCGCATCGCATAGACGTGCGTTCCACGCGCAACTTTTCGGTTACCAGCTAGTAGCAAGGGTCTTGTGACGCGCGTCGCTACGGGGCAACATCAGCCCCACCGCTTGCTACCGCCTGGTAATGCAGTGCGGCCCCAGAATTCCGTGAGGAGAACGTTGTGAACGATCCGCAGGGCGGTCTGGTGCAGGGACGCGTCAGATGGCGGCGCTTCGCCGCGCTTTTGATCCCCTCTGCCGCGCTGGCCGGTGCCATCGTCTTCGGCATGGCCAACGGCGCCATCGCCGCCTCGTTCGCTGTCTCCGGCCAGACGTTCAAGGTCTCGGCGAGCAAGCTCGACGGCACGGGCTTCGCCCAGTACGGCGGTGTGGTCACCGAAAAGGCGACCGGCAAGGAGCACCCCGTAGCGGTCTCGGCCGTCGCGAGCGCCAAACTGTACGACCTGTGCCAGTCGGTGAAGGTGCCGAACATGCCGGTCGTGCTCACGATCAACGCCGGTGGCGGCGGCAACCCCGCGACCGCGAGCGACCTCCTGCTCGACGTGACCGAGTTGGAGGGCGACGCCACGTTCACCAACATCCAGATCGGCCGGGACGCCTCCGACCTCGGCGGCCAGCTCGGTGCCTTCGGGCAGCGGGCCGACCGGGTCGTCATCGAGGACCTCCGTCAGGTCGCCTGGTCGACCACGGCCGGCACCTTCACCCTCAACGGACTGAAGCTCAAGGTCAACGTGGGTGCCGATGCCAAGGAATGCTTCTGATGTTCGTCCGCTTCTGGCGGTCGTTCACCCGATGGCGGCGGTCGAGGCCGTTCTGGGGTGGCCTGTTCACGCTGCTCGCCGGCTTGGAAATCTTCGGGACCACCCAGATGAGCCTGGGCGGCCTCACCTTCCAGATGGGGCCCACCGGATTCCTCTCCTGGCTCATCCCCACGATCCTGTGCCTGTGCGGCGTGCTGATGTGGTTGACGCCGCAGCAGCGGATGTTCTACTCGATCGTGGGCGCCGTGACGGCGGTGTTCTCCCTGGTCGCCGTCAACCTCGGCGGGTTCCTGTTCGGCCTGCTGCTCGGCATGATCGGCACCGCGCTCGGGTTCGCGTGGACGCCGATCACGCCGGCGGCCCCGCCGCCAGAGCCCGCTTCGTCCACTGAGGAACCAGCGGCACCGGAGCACACCACGGTCCACAACCTGCTTGACGGACCGGCCGACCCGGAAACCACCGGCGAACTGCCACCACAGCGGCGCAACCCGCACCTGTTCGTCATCACGCTGCTGCTGCTCAGCCTCGGCGCGGGCGGAGTAGTCATCGGGAACGGCGCGACCGCCGCGCAGGCCGCGCCGTGCCCGCCCGCGGCGTCCACACCGACGAAACCCAAGCCAACCCCGTCCAGCAGCGGCGAGGCGAGCCCCATGCCCACGCCGTCACCGTCCCCGCGCGAATCGACGGAGGACGGCGGCAACATCATCACGGACATCGTGGACGGGATCGGCGACCTCTTCGGCATCGGCGAGAGCGAGAGCAAGGCCGAGCCGACACCAGCGGCATCGGCGTCGGCATCGCCGTCGGTGTCGGCCTCCGCGTCTCCATCGCCCACCAAGCCGGCCCCATCGTGTACCCCGAAGCCAGGCGACTCCGGTGGCGGAAAGGACCCGGCGAAGGACGACCCGCGCCTTGCGCCTCTCGCGGCGCCGGGCGACATCCCAGACATCAACGAGACGCCGTCCCGCATGACCGGCACCAAGCTGACCATGTGGAACCTCAAGTTCGAGGGCGTCACGAACCTGCCGACCGCCGACGGCGGTACGCAGAAGGTGCTCCAGTTCTCGATGACGAAGTCGACCACCGACGACTTCGAGCTGGTGCCCACGGTCCTCAGCGGCGGCCGCACGATGTCGCTGAAGAGCAGCGCGCTGACCGTGGAGGGCAACGTCCGGTTCTTCACCCCGCGCTTCGAAGGCAACCTGCTCGGCGTACTCCCGCAGGTGTACACCCCCGAGTCGCTCCCGCCCCTGCCCGAGGAGCTGGAGCTGCCGATCCCGGTGTTCTACACGAAGATCAAGGTACAACTGGCCTATGTGGACTGCGACAAGCTCGAAGCCCCGGATCTGGTGAACACCCTCTAAAACCAAGCCCCGTTCCCACGGGCGAACGGGCCGGTGCCGCTACCCCCGTGCGGCGCCGGCCCGTTCGTCATTCCCAGCTAGATACGGGCCATCGCCGCCTTGAACGGGTCGAGGCCCAGTGAGCCCAGGTTCAGCGCGTCGCGGTGGAAGTCCTTGAGACTGAACGCGGCACCCTTGCGCGCCTTGGCATCCTCGCGGGCCTGCAGCCAGATCCGCTCACCGACCTTGTACGCGGGCGCCTGCCCCGGCCAGCCGAGGTAGCGGTTGAGCTCGAAGCGCAGGTTTTCGTCCGGCACCCGGCAGTGGGCGCGCATGAACTCCCAGCCCAGCTCGGGCGTCCACCGCTCGCCTGGGTGGAAGCCGAACGGATTGTCGCGCGGGATTTCCAGCTCCAGGTGCATGCCGATGTCGACGATCACCCGGGCGGCCCGGAACGCCTGCCCGTCAAGCATGCCCAGCTTGTCGCCCGCGTCCTCCAGGTAGCCGAGGTCGTCCATGAGTCGCTCGGCGTACAGTGCCCAGCCCTCGCCGTGGCCCGAGCTCCAGCTCAGCAGCCGCTGCCAGCGGTTGAGCAGCTCGGCGCGGACCAGGGTCTGCGCGATCTGCAGGTGGTGGCCGGGCACACCCTCGTGGTACACGGTGGTGACCTCGCGCCAGGTGGAGAACTCGTTGATGCCCTCGGGCACCGCCCACCACATGCGGCCGGGGCGGGTGAAGTCTTCGCTCGGGCCCGTGTAGTAGATGCCGCCGTCGCTCGTCGGTGCGAGGCAGCACTCGATTCGGCGTACCTGCTCCGGGATGTCGAAGTGGGTGCCGGCCAACTCGCCTACGGCCTTGTCGGCGAGCGCCTGCATCCAGTCCCGGAACGCCTCCTTGCCCTGGATGTTGCGGGCCGGGTCGGCGTCGAGGGCGGCGACCGCCTCATCCACGGTGGCACCGGGCCCGGCGATGCGGGCGGCCACCGTGCGCATGTCGGCTTCCAGCCGGGCCAGCTCCTCGAAGCCCCACGCGTACGTCTCGTCCAGGTCGATCGTGGCGCCCAGGAAGTACCGGGAGGCGAGCTGGTAAGCTGGACCCGCCCGCGCCCGCCGGCCTCCTTCCCCCGCCCTCGTGGCGCCAGTTCGTCGCGCAGGAACTGGGCGAACTGCGCCGGCGCGGCGGTCGCCGCCGCGGCGCCGCGGCGCAGGTCGGCGGCCAGCGCGTCGCCGGCCTCGAGCTTGTCGACCAGGCCGTGGAAGAAGTTGTCGCGCTCGGTGTCGGTCCAGATGTCGCACTGCTTGGCGACCTCGAGCATCTGCGCGCTGGGGCTCACGTGTCCCTCGTCGGCGGCGGCTCGCAGCGTCTGCTTGTACTGCTCCACCGCGCTGGGGAACTTCGCGAGCCGAGCGGCGATGTTGGCGACCGCCTCCTCGCCCTGGGTCGGCATGAGGTCGAAGACCTGCCGTAGCCCGTGTACCGCGCTGCTGATGACGCTGATCTCGCTGGCCGTCTCACCGGCCTCGTACCGCGCGAGCTGGAGCCTCAGCCGCTCCTCCATCGCCTCTTTGGCGACCCGCTCGGGCTCATCGTCGGGTTCGGTCGCGGCGAGCGTCGCCAGCGTGCGCCGGGTCAGGTCGGCGAAGGCAGCGAAGCCCTCCGGCGACAGGTCGTCAAGTTGATCGTCGAAACCGGCGATTCCGGCATACGTGGCGCCGGTCGGGTTGAGTGGCGCCCACTCGTCGACGTAGCGGTCCGCCAGGTCAGTGATTCGTCCCACGCTGTGACCTTACGTGAAACGTGCAGCTAGCCGCCGAGCCGTTACCGGCGAATGTGAGGTCCGAAAGTCGCGAGACGATGTCGTACCCATAGGGCAGAGTGTCAGGAGTGAGTGCCACTGTCACCCGTGACAAGCCAGACCTGCGTGGCTTCCTGCCCGGATTCCTCGCCCTGGCCGTGATCTGGGGAGCCAGCTTCCTCTTCATCAAGGTCGGCGTCCGCGAGCTGCACCCGCTGTACCTGACGCTCTTCCGGGTCGGCGCGGGCGCGCTCACCCTGCTGGTGGTGCTCGCGATCGGCCGGCAGCGGCTGCCCCGCGACCCCCGGCTGTGGGGGCACCTCACGGTGGTCGCCGCGATCGGCGTGGCACTGCCGTTCAGCCTCTTCGGCTTCGGCGAGGAGCGCGTCTCGTCGGTGCTCGCCGGCATCTGGAACGCGACTACGCCGCTGGTCGCACTGCCCATGGCGGTGCTGGTGTTTCGCACCGAGCGGATGAACACGCGCCGGGCGATCGGCATCGGCCTTGGTTTTGTGGGCGTGCTGACCGTGCTCGGCGTCTGGCAGGGCGTCGGCGGAGCACAGTTGACCGGCCAGCTCATGTGCTTCGGCGCGGCGGCCTGTTACGGGCTCGCCATCCCGTACCAGAAGAGGTTCGTCGCCGGCCACGCCGCGTCGGGCCTCTCGCTGTCGGCCGCGCAGCTGCTGATCGCCACCGCACAGTTGGCGATCGTGGCGCCCCTCTTCGCCGGAGCCCCGCCCGCGCCCACCGGGCTCTCGATCGACGTGATCGCGAGCGTGCTGGCGCTGGGCGCGCTCGGCACCGGCCTGGCGTTCGTCATCAACATGCGCAACATCCGGGTCGCCGGCGCGACCACCGCCTCGACGGTGACCTACCTCATCCCGATCGTCTCCACCGTCATCGGCGTCGCGGCGCTCGGCGAGGGCATCACCTGGTACCAGCCGGTCGGCGCGCTCGTCGTGCTGCTCGGTGTGGCGGTGTCGCAGGGGCTGCTGAGCGGGCGGATCAGGCGTGCGCCCGAGCCCATTCGACAACCCGCTCAGCAGGCCAGCTATTGATCACCCGATCGGCCGGCACACCGCACAGGGCGGCCCGCTCGCAGCCGAAGCGCTGCCAGTCGAGCTGACCCGGCGCATGGGCGTCGGTGTTGATCGCGAAGCTACAGCCCGCTTCCAGAGCCCGCCGGAGCAGTCGTTTCGGCGGGTCCTGGCGCTCCGGCCGAGAGTTGATCTCGACGGCCGTGTCGTGCTCGGCGCACGCCGCGAAGACCGCGTCGGCGTCGAAGTCGCTGGGCGGCCGGGTCTTGCCGCCGCGCCGATGCGCCCGGTCGCCCGGCCCGGTCACCCCGGCCGGCCTGCCCGCAACCATGCGCCCGGTGCAGTGCCCCAGGATGTCGACGTGCGGGTTGGCGATCGCGGTGAGCATCCGCTTCGTCATCCGCGCGCTGTCGTCACGCAGCCCACTGTGCACAGACGCGACCACCACGTCGAGCCGTGCGAGCAACTCTTCCTCCTGGTCGAGCGACCCGTCGGCGAGGATGTCGACCTCGATGCCGGTCAGGATGCGAAAGCCCTCTGGCAGCGCGTCGTTGACCGCAGCCACGTAGTCGAGCTGCTTGCGCAGGCGGTCGGCGGTCAGGCCGCGGGCGACGGTCAGCCGGGGAGAATGGTCGGTCAGCACCACGTATTCGTGGCCCAGCTCGACCGCCGCGAGCGCCATCTCCTCGATCGGTGAGCCGCCGTCGGACCAGTCTGAGTGCGTGTGGCAGTCACCGCGCAGGGCCGCGCGGAGCGCGGTGGCCGCCTCGTCGAGGTCGACGCCTTCGGTGGCGAGCAGGCGTCGCAGGTAGACCGGCTCTTCGCCGGCCAGCGACTCCGTCACGCATCGAGCGGTGACATCGCCCACACCACTTAGCTCGGTGAGCGTGCCGGCCGACGCTCGGCTCGCGACCTCGGCGGGAGGCAGCGCGCCGAGTGCCTTGGCCGCCGAGCGGAACGCCCGCACCCGGTAACTCGCCTCGTTGGCCCGCTCCAGCAGAAACGCGATGCGACGCAGGTCTGCGATCGGGTCCCGTTCGCTCATGGACTCCACATTAGGAGTTGGGTCTGACGGCCGTTACCGTCTGGCGATCCTCCGCCACCGCCGTGATCCAGCCGCCCGCGCGGCCAAGGCGGAGGAGCGCGTCGGGACGGGCCGGCAGTTCCAGTGATTTGCCTGGCTGTGGCGGCCACGCGGCGCGCGCGGCCGCGCCAGGCGCCAGCCAGCGGGTCAGCGAGGCGATCGGGTCGCGCTCGTCGAGGGCGGCGCGGGCGCCCGCGAGCGCGTCGAGCACCGCGTCCAGCGCCGGTGCGACGGCCGCCGCGTTGCCGCCGCACATCGCAGCCACCAGCTCGGGCCGGCTGGCCGCCACCCGGGTGCCGTCGCGGAAGGACCCGGCACCCAGCGTGCCCGCGAGGGGGTCGGCCGCCGCGGTCGCCGCCAGCGCGCTGGCCAGCAGATGGGGTACATGGCTGACCGCCGCCACGGCCCGGTCGTGCTCGGCGGCGGTGGCCGGTACGACGCGGGCGCCGATGCCGGTGAAGAGGGCGGCCAGGTGCAGGAAGTCGGGGAGGGAGGTCTCATTCGGCTCCAGGCATAGCACCCACGCGCAGCCGGTGAACAGGTCGGCGTTGGGGGGCGCGGGGCCCGGCCCCTCCCGGCCGGCCCTCGGGGGGCCGCCGGCGGACCCCCCCCGCCGCGGCC
>NZ_JAIBNX010000008.1:49920-81527 GCF_026130045.1 Micromonospora sp. CPCC 205371 | reverse complement strand
CCGGCGCGGCGGGTGACGGGGCGGGCGGCGCCGGCCGCGACCCGGGCCCCCCCCCGGCGGGCCAGGGGGTGCCCGCCGACGACCCCGGCCAGCCGCGGCAGCCGCCGCTCGACGAGCTCGCGGACCGGCCCCTTGACCGATGTGACGTCGGTGACGAGGCCGCGGTATCCGGCGCCGTCCAGCTCGACCAGCACGCCCTCGACCGCCGGCAGTGGCACCGCGATCACGACCAACTCGGCCTTGGCGACCGCGTCTCGCACGGTCGGCGTGACCTGCCAGCGGGCGCGCGCCGGTGCCTTCGCCGCGGCGGTGCGCGCGGTCGCGCGGGTGGCCGGGTCGGCGTCATACCCGAGCACGGCGTGGCCCGCCGCGGCGAGCGCGCGCAGAACGGAGCCGCCGATGAGTCCCAACCCCAGCACCGCGATGTCCACGGGGGTGACTCTCGCACATAGCGCACCCGCGTTGTTACCCCGTGCGCTAGCGTGATTATGTGGCTATCCGGACTGGATTGTTCGCATTGGTCATGGTCAGTGCGGTTGGCGGAAGTTTGGCCATCGCCGCGCCCGCATCGGCGGCAGTGTCCACAACACCTAATCCCGCGCCCACCTTCAACGGCACCGTCTACGCGACCGCGTACGCGGGTGAGACGGCCTACGTCGGCGGCGACTTCACCGTCGCCACCTTCAACGGCCGCTCGTACACCCGCAATCGCCTGGCCGCCTTCGACGTGCGCACCGGGGCGCTGCGCGGCTGGGCACCCAGCGCCGACGCGCGCGTCCGGGCCATCGCGGTCTCCGGCGGGGCCGTCTACATCGGCGGCGCCTTCGGGTACGTCAGCGGGGCCCGCCGGGACAGCCTGGCGCGGCTCGACGCCGGCACCGGGGCCGTGCACAGCTTCAAGCACAGCCTCTCCGGCCAGCCGTACTCGCTCGCCGCCGCGAACGGGCGCCTCTACGCCGGCGGCAACATCGGCTCGGTCGACGGGCAGGCGCGTTCCCGGCTGGCCGCGTTCAGCCTCAGCACCGGGGCGCTCGACGGCAGTTGGCGGCCGCGCGCCGACAGCACCGTCGAGGCGGTGGCGGCCACGGCCGACCGGGTCTACGTCGGCGGCAAGTTCGGCGAAGTAAACGGGGTCAGCCAGGCCAGGCTCGCGGCCGTGCACCCGTCGTCCGGCGCGCTCGACACCGGCTTCGGGGCACGCCCGGCCGACATCGTGCACGGGCTCGCGGTGAGCGGTGGGGCCGTGTACGCGGCACACGGCGGCCCGGGCGGGCGGGTCGTCGCGTACGGGCTCGACGGCACCGGCAGGTGGAACCTCACGATGGACGGCGACCCGCACGCCGTGACGGTGCTTGACGGGGTCGTGTACTTCGGCGGCCACTTCGACAACGTGTGCCGGTCGGCGCGGACCGGATACCAGGGGGAGTGCCTCGACGGGAAGAGCCGCCGGATCAAGCTGGGCGCGGCCGACACCGGAAGCGGCGCGCTGCTGTCCTGGACGGCGAACGGCAACGGCAGCGAAGGCGTCTTCGCGATGGCGGTGCACACGAGCCTGCGGAAGATCGCGGCCGGTGGGGCGTTCACCGCGATCAACGGCACGCTCCGGGAACGGTTCGTGCAGTTCGGCTAGCGGTTTACGGCTCGTTCGGGCAGCCGTTGGACTTCTGCCACGACTTCACTTTGTCGACCGGCGACTTGTTGGTCTTCTTGCGCCAGGCGTCCAGGTACATGGCCGGCCAGACCACACCACGGCGGATCCACCAGTCGCCGGTGCGCTCGCACGGCGGCGAGATGCCGAAGTGCAGGTGGCACACGTTGTTGGCGTTGCCGGTCTTGCCGACCGTGCCGAGCCGTTGCCCGGCCCGGACGCGCACGCCCGCCTCGATGCCGCTCTGCACGACCGTGAGGTGCGAGCCGTAGTACCGCACGCCGTCGTCGCCGAGCAGCGACACCGACAGCCCGCCATTGTTTGGCCCCTGGACGCCCGACTTGCTGTACTTGTCGACCCGGCTCACCTCGAGAACCTTGCCGTCGGTGACCGCGACGACCGGCTCACCACAGTCGGCGAAGATGTCGGTCGCCGGGTACGCCGAGTGGGTCGGGTGGTACGCCACGTTGCTCGCCGACACCGGGAAGACGTACTTCCACTTCCCGCTGGTAGTGGCCGTCGACTTGCTCGGCGACGGCTTCGGGGTTGGCGACCTGCTAGGGGTCGGTGAGGGCGTCGGCGCGGCCGTGGTGGGCGCGGCCGTTGTGGGAGCCGGCGTGACACTGCCGGCACCCTCCCACTGCGGCGCCGCCTCTTCGGGTGCCGGCTTGGCACAGCCCGCTGCCAGCGCGGCTGACACCAGAACGATCATCGACGCGTGTACCCGTCCCCGTAACACCCGGCCATCCTGGCAGATAGGTACGCTCCTGTCATGGCCGACCATTACCCGGCACGGCCGCCGGTGCGCACCCCGTCGGGGCTGTTTCCGTCGGGCCCGCCGCGCCCCACCTACCGCGAGCCGCACCGGGTGCGGGCCGCTGGCCTGACCGCTGGCCTGGGCGCGGGCGTCGCGTGGCTGCTGTTCCTGGGGCTTCTCGGCAACGATCTGCGCGGCTACGTGTGGTGGACGGTCCTGGCAGGCTTGTTCGCTTGGGGGGTTGCCGGCATCCTGACCCGGCAGGGCGACCGGGGCGTGGCGGCCGGTGTGGCGATCGCCACGGGGCTGGCCTGGTCGATCGCGGTCGTGGCGGTGGCCGTCCGGTGGGGCATGACGGGCGACTGGCCACTCTGGTAACCGGCCGTTCCGGTAAACACGGCGCTTCCGGTAAACGCAGTGTGGCGGGCGCGTTGCGTCTCGCAGCCGGGCTTGACGAAGTCCGGCACGGTTCGGCACCCTCGGCGACATGGTCTGGACAGTGCAGCGGCTCGACCCCGACCGAAGCCGCCGCCGGTTACAGCTCCTCGCCGAGCTGGCCAGCGCGAAGTCGGTGCGGGACCGCGAGCGGCCACGTCAGCAGCGCGGTGAGCGCCTGCGTGAGCTGATCGCAATGCGCCGGCGCTTGGCTGGCTGACCGCGCACCCCTCGGCGTTGCGCGCTCAGTAACCGACATAACCGGCTACCGTCACGCGTATCAGACAACTTGGGGGGACCGTGTCGTACTTCGCTGCTGCCGTTGCGCGCGGCTCGGACGGCTGGACCGTAGCTGAACTTGATCTCACTGGGGCGGCGGACATCGACGAGGTGGCCGACCGGCTGCGCGACGTCAATCCGGACGCAGACGTGTCGCTGCTCTTCGTCGAGGCCGACGACCTGTACCTGGCGATCTTGCGCCTCGATCAGGGCGAAGACCTCCGCCTCTTCGGATCCGACTCGGTCTTCGCGGAGGAGTCCCGGCTGGGTGCGCTGCTGCTCGGCGACATCGAGACTCCGGCGCTGGAGATCGACGAGGTCACCGAGCTGCCAGCGCCCAACGACGACGACGATGAGGAGCCGCCGGCCAGCGAGCCCGACGTCGAGCCGGTCGGCGACGCAGACCTGCTCAAAGACCTCGGCATCACCTCGCACCAGCTCCTCGAACTGTGCGCGCACGAAGGCATGATGCCCGCCGACGTGACCGCTGAGGTGTGCCAGGTGCTCGGGTGCGGCGACGAGGTCGAGGAGCTGCGCGAGGCGTGAGCCGGCGCGAGCTGCACGAACTCTGGATGCGCCGGGCCCTCGCCGTCGCGGCCTCGGGCGGCGCCGAGGACGTACCGGTCGGTGCCGTCGTGTACGGGCCGGACGGCGGGGAACTGGCGATCGGGAGCAACGAGCGCGAGCTCACCGGCGACCCCACCGCGCACGCCGAGATCCTGGCGCTGCGCCGGGCCGCCGCCGTGCTGGGCGAGTGGCGGCTCGACGGCTGCACGCTCGTGGTCACCCTCGAACCGTGCACCATGTGTGCCGGCGCGCTCGTGCTGGCGCGGGTGTCCACAGTGGTCTTCGGCGCCTGGGAACCGAAGACGGGCGCGGTGGGCTCGCTCTGGGACGTGGTGCGCGACCGCCGCCTCAACCACCGGCCCGAGGTGTATCCGGGCGTACTGGAAGCCGAGTGCGCGGCCCTGATGCGGTCGTTCTTCCGCCCTTAGGGCGTCAGCAGGCTCTCCTGGGGTTTGAGCAGGCTCGCGCCGACCTCGCGGGCGGATTCCGTCCACGCCGTCGGGCGCAGGGTCGCCGGGTCGAGACGGACGATCGCGCGCCGCCCCTCGGCGTAGCACGTCTGCCGGTCGGCGGAGAGGAACCGGAACCCGTACTCCGCGCTGCTCTGCCCCATGTGGTTGAGCCAGAAGTGCACGTGCACCTCGCCCGCGCCCCGGATCGGCCGCAGGTACGTGATGCTGAACTCGCGCACCGCGTGGACGAGGTCGGGCGTCGACGGGCCGTTGTGGTCGAAGTAGTGACCGCGCGCCGTCCAGTACGGGGCTACCGCCCGTTCCAGCAGCACGGCGTACCGGGCGTTGTGCACGATGCCCATGGCGTCGAGGTCATCGAAGTACACGGCGATCGGCTCGACGTGACCAAATTCCAGGGCGAGGGTCATTCCTGTGCCTCCGGTAGCAGGGTGGGATCGGTGCAGAGCCCGCGCAGGCGTTCGAGCACGGCGCGCGTGGCGATGGGGTAGACCACTTCGACGGAGAGCAGGCGGAACTGGATCACCGCGGCGACGCCGACCGCCTCGACCTCGTAGGCGAGCACCGCCACATCGGTGTCGGCGCGCAGCTCGCCCAGCTCGACGGCCTGCCGAGCCAGCAACTCCAGATAGTCCATCCACTCGGTGTGGCTTCGCGCGATGCCGTCGTACACCGGCCCGGACCTGGCGTTGAACTCGAACTTGGCGTTGGCGAAGAAGCAGCGGCCCGGCAGCGCCTGGGCCGAGTAGAAGTCGAGCCGCGCCACGTGCTGCGCCCACAGCCGGCGCACCCCGCGGGGTGCCGCCCGGGCCGGGTTGATGACCTGCTCGACCCACTGCTCTCGCGCTCGTTCGATGGTGGCGATCTGCAGGTCTTGCTTCGAGCGCCAGTGCGCGAAGAGCCCGGACTTGCTGACCCCCAGCGTCTCGGCGAGCTGGCCGAGGGATAGCCCGTCTAGGCCCACCTCGGTGGCCAGGGCGACGGCCGTGTCGAGCACCGCCGTGCGGGTGCGCTCACCACGGGCCACCCGGCCGTCCACCGTCATGCAGCGAGCATACGATAAATAAGACCGACCGGTCGTATATTTAGTTGGCGGGCAGCGTGACCTGCACCACGAGCCCACCACCCTCGCGCGGCACGGCCTGGGCTTCGCCGCCGTGCGCACGCGCGACCGCCCGCACGATCGACAGGCCGAGCCCGAAGCCCCGGCCGCCGTCGACCCGCTCCCGGCCCAGCCGCCGGAACGGCTGGAAGAGCGTCTCGATCTCATACCCCGGCACGACCGGCCCTGTGTTCGACACCGTCAGTACAGCGAGCGCAGGCTGATCGCTCGTGCTACCCGTAGTCACAGCGAGCCAGCCGTCGGGCACGTTGTGGCGGATCGCGTTCTCCACCAGGTTCTGCGTCAGCCGCTCCAGCAGGATGGGGTCGCCCGCTGTCGAGGCGGCGCGCAGGTCACGAACGATCTCCACGCCGCCCGGCTTGGCCTGATCGAGCACGTACGCGGCCACCTCCGCCAGGTCGACGGGAGTCCGATCGGCGATCTCCTGTTCGGCGTCGGCGAGCGTGAGCAGCCCGTCGATCAGCCGCTCGTGCCGCTCGTTGACGGTCAGCAGCGACTCGCCGAGGCGCTTGGTCTCGCCCGTGGCTCCAGGGCGGGTCACCGCCAGCTCCACCAGGGCACGGTTGAGCGCCAGCGGGGTGCGCAGCTCGTGCGAGGCGTTGGCGACGAAGCGGCGCTGACCGTCGAACGAACGGTCCAGCCGCTCCAGCATCACGTCGAACGTGTCGGCCAACTCCTTCACCTCGTCACCCGGGCCAGCCAGCGCTATCCGCTCGTGCAGCCCCCTGCCGGCGCCGTCGGCACCCGCGATCCGCCGCGCGGTCTCGGTGATCCGCTGCAGCGGCTGCAGCGCCCGGCCGGCCACCAGCCAGCTGAACGCGCCGGCCGCCAGACCCACCACGAGCAGCGCCACGGCGCCCTGGGTGAGCAGCGAGTCCAGGGTCTCCTCGCGGTACCGCTCCTGCTCCGCCATGATTTCCTGCCGGAGCGCCTCCCACGCCTCCGGATTCTGGGGCACAGCCTGGAGCTGCGACCGGAAGTCGGTCACCGTCTTGTTGCCGCGGTCGATGCCGACGCGGTCCTCCAGCCGCTGGTTGACCAGGACGTACGTCACCCCGAGCAGGAGCGCGCCGGCCAGGAAGAAAAGCGCGCCAAACAGCACGGTCAGGCGCAGGCGGATCGTCCAGCGCTTCATGGCACTCGGTACCCCACTCCCGGCACGGTCTCCACCACCTGCGGCTCTCCCAGCTTGCGGCGCAGCTTCATCACCGTCACCCTCACCACGTTCGTGAACGGGTCGATGTTCTCGTCCCACGCCTTCTCCAGCAGTTGCTCGGCCGATACCACCGAACCCCCGGCCCGCAGCAGCTCGGTCAGCACCGCGAACTCCTTGTTCGCCAGCGGCACGTACCGCCCGTCGCGGAAGACCTCACGCCGGGCGGGATCGAGCCGGATGCCCGCCCGTTCCAGCACCGGCGGCGCGGCCGGGCGGGCCCGGCGCACCAGCGCGTGCACCCGGGCCGACAGCTCCGCGAACGCGAACGGTTTCGGCAGGTAGTCGTCGGCGCCAAGACCCAGGCCGGCCACCCGGTCGCGGACACCCGCGGCGGCCGTCAGCATGAGCACGCGGGCCGGCGAGTCGGACTCCACGATCGCCCGGCACACCTCGTCGCCGTGCACGACGGGAAGGTCACGGTCGAGCACCACCACGTCGTACTCGTTGAGGCCCAGGCGTTCCAGCGCGGCGTCGCCGTCGTACGCGATGTCGACCGCGAACGCCTCGCGCCGCAGCCACTCCGCGACCGCGTCCGCCAGGATCTTCTCGTCTTCGACCACCAGGATGCGCACGCCTCCATCGTTCCGCAGCGACGCATAACGCGGCCGTTAACGCCCGCGGTTACGCCCTGGTTATCGGCGGCTCGGTTGACTCTCGAACGTCAGAATCCAGCGAAGGAGAGCGATCGATGTTCAGAATCACGGTCGCCGCCGCGCTGCTCGCCCTCGCGGCCGCCGGGTGCGGCAGCGGGAGCTCCAGCGACGACGAGGTCGCCAGCGCGACAGGCGGCGGGGCGAGCCCTACGGCCAGCGCCAGCCCAGGTGCCACCGATCCCGACCAGTCCCGGAAATTCTCCCAATGCATGCGCGACAACGGCATACCCGACTTCCCCGACCCGGACGCGAATGGCCAGATACCGCGCGACGGATTCGACCGCGACAGCATGAGCGGCGACTCCTGGCAGAAGGCGTTCGAGGCGTGCCGGTCGGTCGCACCGAACGGGGGCGAGCGGCCCGAGCTCGACGCGGCACAACAGGAGCAACTGCGGGTGTGGGCGCAGTGCATGCGCGACAACGGAGTCGACATACCCGATCCGGACGCCAACGGCGGCGGCTTCATGTTCGGCGGCGACTCGCAGATCGACCCGGACGATCCGAAGTTCCGGGCGGCGATGGACGCATGCCAGGACAAGTTCACGTTCCGCGGGCCGGGAGGCGGCGCATGAGTTCGGAGACACCACACCGGCCACGCCGGCGAAGCCGGCGCAAGGTGTCCGGAATGGGCGGCGCGGCGCTGGTGGTCGCGGCGGGCGCCGCGGCCGCTGTCGGCGTCGGCGGTGCAGACGCGCAGGAGCCGGTACGCAGCAGCGCGCCGCCCGCCACCGCGACGGTGACCCGGACGACGCTCACCCAGACCGAGACCGTGAACGGGACGCTCGGGTACGGCGACGCGACGACCGTGAAGGCGCGCGGCTCCGCCGGCACGATCACGTGGCTGCCGGCCGAGGGATCGCGGGTCACCCGAGGCAAGAAACTGTACGAAGTGGACGAGGACCCGGTCGTGCTGCTGTACGGCTCGGCTCCGCTCTACCGGACGCTGTCGTCCGGCGACACCGGCACCGACGTGTCGCTGCTGGAGAAGAACCTCTCCGCCCTCGGGTACGACGGGTTCACAGTGGACGACGAGTACACGTCCGCGACCGCCGACGCGGTATCGGAGTGGCAGGAAGACCTCGGCGTACCGGAGACCGGCACCGTGTCGGTCGGACAGGTCGTCGTGGCGACCGGCGAGGTGCGGGTGGCCGAGCACCAGCTGACGCCCGGTGACGCCGCGAACGGGCCCGTGCTCACGTACACCGGCACCACCCGGGTCGTCACCGTCGACCTGGAGGTCGACAAGCAGGATCTGGTCAAGAATGGCGTCGCGGCGACCGTCGAGCTGCCCGCCGGCACGCGCGTGGCGGGCACGGTGTCGAACGTCGGCACCGTCGCCACCACGACCGGTAGCGACAACGATCAGGTCACCACGATCGACGTCACCGTGACCGTGAAGGACCAGAAGGCGCTCGGCACGCTCGACGAGGCACCCGTCGACGTGACTCTCCAGCCTGAACAGCGCAAGGCCGTCCCCGCCGTACCGGCCACCGCCCTCGTCGCGCTCGCCGAGGGCGGGTACGGCGTCCAGGTCGTCGAGGGGGACACCAGCCGGTATGTGGCGGTGGAGACCGGGATGTTCGCCGGGGGCAAGGTCGAGATTTCCGGTGCCGGCATCGCTGACGGCGCGGTGGTCGGGGTACCGAAATGATCGTCGCCCTTGAGGAGGTGTCCAAGGTGTACCCGGGCGGCGTCGCCGCGTTGAGCGGCGTCTCGATGCGGATCGCGCACGGTGAGCTGGTCGGCATCGTCGGCCCGTCCGGGTCTGGAAAATCCACCATGCTGCACCTGATCGGCACGCTGGACCGGCCGTCGTCCGGCACCGTACACATCGACGGGTACGACATCGCCGAGCTGTCCGACCGGGAGCTGTCCGCGCTGCGAGCCCGCACGATCGGTTTCGTGTTCCAGCAGTTCCATCTGGCCGCCGGCGTCCCCGCGGTCGACAACGTCGCCGACGGCCTGCTGTACTGCGGCGTCCCCCTCGGCGAGCGCCGCCGGCGGGCCCTCGCGGCCCTGGAACGGGTGGGCCTCGGGCATCGGGTCGACCACGAGCCGCACGAGCTGTCGGGAGGCGAACGCCAGCGCGTAGCCATCGCGCGGGCGGTCGTCGGCGATCCGCCGCTGCTGCTCGCCGACGAGCCCACGGGCAACCTCGACTCGGTCTCCGGTGGCGCCGTGCTGGCACTGCTGCGCGAGCTGCACGCCGCCGGTACGACGGTCGTGGTGATCACCCACGACCGTGACATCGCCGCGTCGCTGCCCCGGCAGGTCGAAATGCGCGACGGACAGGTGGTGGTGCGACCGTGATCGACCTTTCCCGCCCGCCACTCTCGCCGGCCCGCCTGACCCCTCGCGACGTGGTACGGGTCGGCGGAGCAGGGCTGCGCAGCCGGCCGCTGCGGGTCTTCCTTTCAGCACTCGGTATCGCGATCGGCATCGCCGCGATGGTCGCCGTGGTGGGCATCTCCACCTCGTCCCGCGCCGAACTCGACCGCACCCTCGAACGGCTCGGCACCAACCTGCTGACGGTCGGCCCCGGCCAGAGTTTCTTCGGCGAGGACAGCCACCTGCCCACCGAAGCGGTCGGCATGATCGGACGCATCGGGCCGGTCGAATCGGTCAGTGCGACCGGAAACGTGGACGCCAAG
Source organism: Micromonospora sp. CPCC 205371 (assembly GCF_026130045.1). Classification (GTDB taxonomy): domain Bacteria; phylum Actinomycetota; class Actinomycetes; order Mycobacteriales; family Micromonosporaceae; genus Phytohabitans. The sequence goes on along the minus strand of NZ_JAIBNX010000008.1, from coordinate 71,728 downwards.
GTGTACCGCAACGAGCACATCCCGACCGGCCAGTCCGGCGGCATCGGGGTACGCGCCGCACGCACCGACCTGCCCGGCACCGTCGGCGCCACCATCGCCAGCGGCGCCTGGCTCAACGACGCCACCGCCGAGTATCCGGCCGTCGTGCTCGGCTCGACCGCCGCCGACCGGCTCGGCGTCAGCCTTGCAGGCCCATCCGTGCAAGTCTGGCTCGGTGGCCACTGGTTCACCGTGGTGGGCGTCCTGCACCCCGTGCCGCTGGCCGAAGAACTCGACACCGCCGCTCTGGTCGGCTGGCCCGTCGCAGAATCGCTGCTCGGCTTCGACGGGTACGCCACGACCGTCTACACCCGGGCCGCGGAGACCTCCGTCGAGGCGGTACAGGCCGTCCTGGCCGCCACCGCCAACCCGGAGAGCCCCAACGAGGTCCAGGTGTCCCGCCCCTCCGACGCGCTGGCCGCCAAGCAGGCGACCGACGAAACCCTGGGTGGGCTGCTGCTCGGCCTGGGCGCGGTCGCGTTGCTCGTCGGCGGCGTCGGCGTCGCCAACACGATGGTCATCTCCGTGCTGGAACGCCGGCCCGAGATCGGGCTGCGGCGGTCGCTCGGCGCGACGCGTGGCCAGATCCGGGTCCAGTTCCTGGCCGAGTCGCTGCTGCTGTCGGCGCTAGGCGGGCTGGGCGGCGTACTACTGGGCATAGGTGTCACGGGTGTGTACGCCTCAACCCAACAGTGGCCCACGGTCGTGCCGGTATGGGCCATGGCCGGCGGTGTGGCGGCAACCTTGCTGATCGGCGCCTTGGCCGGCCTGTACCCGGCCCTCCGCGCCGCCCGCCTGTCCCCCACGGAGGCCTTGTCCTCCCCATAACGCCGCCCCGTTCACCGCACCAGCGCCGCCTGCGGCGCGGTCGCCCGCGCACTTCGGGCGGGTCCGCGCGCGGCGCCTGCGGCGCGCCGGGCCCCTGCGGCGCGCCTCCGCCCCCCCCCGCCGATCAAGGGCAAACGCACGCGGTTCGATCTCTTTTCCGCGTGCGTTCGCCCTTGATCGCTGGGGTTTCCCTTGATCGCCGCAGCTGGATTGGGCATCCGGAGCCGCAGCCGGGGCGCCGCGCTCAGTTCAGGCGCCGCGTCGTGGTTGGCGCCGCAGTCGGGCGCCACGCCGTGTCCGAGCGTCGTGTTCGGATCGGCGTCGCACCGTGATCGGGCGCTACGCCGCCGAGCCTGGCGCTGCGGCTCGGCGGTGGTGCCACGGCCCGGCGCGGCGCCGTCAAGGCGCCCCACCCCGACCGCATCGTGCCCTTCGCGCGGCGAGCCGCTCGGGCTGTGAACGGTTAGTGCTGCTCTGGCAGCTGCTCTGGCAGCGCTAACCGTTCACAACGCCCGGCGGGACGACGACCCTGACACCTGAGCCCTGCCCACAGCCCGCCGACGTCGCCGGCGGGCTGTGCACATGCCTGTGGATAACGAGTGCGGGGCTGTGGATAACTCGGGCCGGGAGGTTAGGCGATCACCGTGTCGAGGGCGACCTCGACCATCTGGCCGAATGTCTGCTCCCGCTCCTGCGCCGTCGTGTGCTCGCCGGTCTTGATGTGGTCGCTGACCGTCAAAATGGTGAGCGCCCGCGCCTTGAACCGGGCCGCGATCGTGTACAGCGCCGCCGACTCCATCTCCACCGCCAGCACGCCATAGTCGGCCAGCGAGTCGTACAGGTCCGGCCGGTCCGTGTAGAACGCGTCCGCCGCCAGGATCGGACCGACGTGCATCGGAATCCCACGGGCCTCAGCGACGTCGACCGACTTCCGCAGCAGCCCGAAGTCCGCAACCGGCGCGTAGTCGATGAGCCCGTCGAACCGCATCCGGTTCATGTTCGAATCGGTCGACGACCCGATCGCCGCGATAACGTCCCGTAGCTTGATCGACTCGCTGAGAGCCCCGCACGACCCGACCCGGATCAGCGTGTTCACCCCGTAGTCGTTGATCAGCTCGTGGCTGTAGATCGACGCCGACGGCATGCCCATGCCCGTGCCCTGCACCGAGACCCGCACCCCGCGGTAGGTCCCGGTGAAGCCGAACATGTTGCGCACCGTCGAGTAGCACTTGGCGTCCTCGAGGTAGGTCTCCGCGATCCACTTCGCCCGAAGCGGGTCGCCCGGCAGCAGGACCCGGTCGGCGATCTCGCCCGGCTGGGCGCCGATGTGCGTGCTCATGGGCACGATCCTGCCAGGCGGCATACCGCCACGACCGCGCCCCCGGGCGTCGGGTACCCTACTCGGCGGTGGTGTGTCCGAGTGGCCTAAGGAGCACGCCTCGAAAGCGTGTGAGGGTTTACGCCCTCCGCGGGTTCAAATCCCGCCGCCACCGCTCCTACCTCGGCTGAGCGCCTGGCTGGTCCCGGACCGTCCAGGCGCTTGATCGTCTCACCGCTTGTGCGTCTGCCGGTGGTAGGTCAATTGCGCGAAGTTGATGGCGTGGCCAAGATCGACACGCAGCTTGCCGATCTCCTTACCGGACATCGCGTCGCGGACGATGCCATCGTCGTCCACCACGATTGCGCCAGTGTCGAACAGGACGTGATGGTTTGGGCAGAGGCATAGGATGTTGCTCAGACGGTCCGGTCCATCGTGAGGACGGCCGAGAGCGCGGATATGAGCGGCTTCGGCGTACGGGCCGGTCGGTGTCTCCAGTCGTAGACCACATACCTGGCAGCGGTAGTCGTTGAGCCTCTTGGCCGCGTTCGCCTCGGGTGTGCTCCGGATGAGCCGTTGTATTACGGCCTCTGCTCTGCCTGCCGGACCAACCGGGCGAGCGAGGTCGACGGTCTGACGTGGTCGGTCGGAGCTTTCCAGCTCGACTAGGCGGAACCGCCAGATGCGGAAGCCATCAACGCCGGTCTCCGACCAATGATCTGCGACTCGAAATAATCCGTCGTAGCGGAACCCTTGGACAGGGCTGTGGACCGGATCTCCCTGAGCGCCCCGGACGACGCGGACGGGGTACCCCTCAAGCTGACTGCGGACGAGGCCCGCGTTGCCGAGCGTGAGCTGTTGGTGTGCGATCTGGCGTTTGGTGTTCGGGTCGTTGCCACCTTGCCCGGTGTAGAGGATCTCGTCGCCAAAGTCCTCGTCGTCAATGTAGCCGCCGGAGACGACGATGGACTCGGCTCCGTCCTTGCCGCCGCAGATGCCCCCTTGCAATGGGCGATGGACCTGCGACTGTGCGAGCTCCGTTCGGTTCCGGAAGGTCGAGCCGACCGGGTAGCCCGTGATTTCGCCATAGGTCCGAGGGGTGGGCATGGCAGGACCCTAATGCGTCGATCGCACTGTTGGTGGACTTGTCCCAAGCGTCGTCCACAGGTTGTGGATAGCACATGTGTACGAGAGGATGTGACGAGCAACGGCCCGGCCCCACGGGGGAGCCGGGCCGTTGCCCAAGCGGAGCGGAGGATACGAGATTCGAACTCGTGAGGGGTCTCCCCCAACACGCTTTCCAAGCGTGCGCCCTAGGCCTCTAGGCGAATCCTCCGCGGGACACGATACATGTACGCCCCGAGGGGGTGCGCGACAGGACTACCGGTACAGTAGGTGACGCCCCTCGTGCGGCGTACACCTCGTGAACCTCCCCAGGGCCGGAAGGCAGCAAGGATAAGCGGGCTCTGACGGGTGCACGGGGGGCCTCTTTGTGTCACACCCCGGTGGCAACGTGCCCGGCAGCCGAGGAGAATGGCGCGGTCGAGAGGAGGCGGCGAGAGTGGCACTGGCGCTCTACCGCAAGTACCGGCCGCGCACGTTTGCCGAGGTCATCGGCCAGGAGCACGTTACCGAGCCGCTGTCGCAGGCGCTGCGCAGCGGGCGGCTGCACCACGCCTATCTCTTCTCTGGCCCGCGTGGCTGTGGCAAGACGAGCAGTGCCCGCATCCTGGCCCGTTCGCTCAACTGTGAGCAGGGGCCGACACCTGAGCCGTGTGGCAAGTGTGATTCATGCAAGGCGCTGGCGACCGACGGCGCTGGCTCGATCGACGTCATCGAGATCGACGCGGCCAGTCACGGCGGCGTCGACGATGCTCGTGAGCTGCGGGAGCGGGCGTTCTTCGCGCCGGCCAGCAGCCGATACAAGATCTATGTCATCGACGAGGCGCACATGGTCTCGTCGGCGGGCTTCAACGCGCTGCTCAAGCTGGTCGAGGAGCCGCCCGACTACGTCAAGTTCATCTTCGCGACGACCGAGCCGGAGAAGGTGCTCGGCACGATCAAGTCGCGCACGCATCATTACCCCTTCCGGCTGATTCCGCCGGGCGTTCTCCGGCCCTATCTGGAGCAGCTCTGCTCCGCCGAGGGGGTCAAGGTCGAGCCGGCGGTGTTTCCGTTGGTGGTGCGCGCCGGTGGGGGCAGCGCCCGAGACACGCTGTCGGTGCTCGACCAGCTCATCGCGGGTGCCGGGCCGGAGGGTGTCACCTACGCGCGGGCGGTGGCGCTGCTGGGCGTCACCGATGTGGCGCTGATCGACGAGATGTGCGACGCGTTGGCGGCCGGCGACGGTGCGGCGGCATACGCGACGATCGACAGGGTGGCCGAGGCTGGCCACGATGCGCGGCGGTTCGCCTCCGATCTGCTTGAGCGGTTGCGTGACCTGATCGTGCTGCAGCAGGTGCCCGACGCGGTGTCCAAGGGGCTGATCGACGGGCCGTCCGACCAGATGGAGCGGATGGTGGCCCAGTCGCAGCGGCTCGGGCAGGCGACTCTTTCGCGATGCGCCGACATTGTCCACAACGGTCTGGTCGAGATGCGTGGCACGACGGCGCCGCGACTGCTGCTGGAGCTGATCACCGCTCGCATGTTGTTGCCGGGTGCCGATCCGGGTGGCAACGCACTGCTCCAGCGGTTGGAGAGCATGGAGCGCCGGCTCACGGCGGGCGGCGCGTCCTATGTACAGGCTGCTCCGCAACAAGCGGCACCACCTCCGCCCCCGCCGCCGCGACCGGCCGCGGCAGAGCCGGCCCTGCCGGCGCAGCCGGCGGTCGAGGCGCCGGCCGCCCCGCAGGATGCGCCGCGCCGCGTCCCGCCGCCGGAGGCGGTCATGCCGGACCCGGCCACGCCGGAGCCGGAGCGTCCCGGCAGCAGCCCTCCAGGCCAGCTCGACGCCGCCGCGGTCCGGCGGTCCTGGAGCGAGGTCCTCGACATGGTCAACCATCGCAACAAGCGGATCGCGGCGCTGCTTCGCAACGCGACCGTGCGCGATCTCGACGGTGACGCGGTGGTGCTGACCTTCCAGTACCCGGTGCACGCGCAGATGGTGGCCAAGGAGGCCGCTGTGCTCGCCGACGCGGCTTACGAGGTCTTCGGGGCGCGGTGGGAGTTCCGCTGTGAGGTGGCTGGCGACCAGCGCGCCGCCGCACCGACGTGGGGGGGGGGGGGAGTGCCGGGGGGGGGCGCCGGCCGCCCGGCCCCCCCCCCCCCCGCCGCCGGCCCCGCCGGCGAGACCCGGGGCGCCCCCGGCGCGAAAGGCGGCACCCGCCCAGAAGCCCCAGGCGAGCCCCGCCATGACGAGAGAGGACGACTGGCCGGAGCCGGCGCGCCCGGGCGGGTCCGCGGCCGTCCAGCCGGCGTCGCCCAAAGCGCCCAGTGCGCCTACGGCCGCCGCACCGCGAAAGGCGCCGCAGAAAGCCGCGGTCAAGACGGCCGACAGCGACTGGGCGGGCGAACCGCCCTGGGATCCCGACTTTGACGGCCCGGCAGGAAAACAGGCCAGCACAGCGCCCGCCAGCGCCACCGTCTACGAAGGATTCGACCCGGGCGACGAGCCGACCGACGACGTGGTCGACGAGCGCACCGCTCGCCAGAGCAGCGAGCAGCAGGCGATGCAGTTGCTGCAGCAGACGTTCGGCGCGGAGAAGATCGGCGAGGTCTAGGCCGCGGGCCCTGGGAATCCGCGGCCGAGACTAGGCTGGGCAGCGGCAACTGATACGGAGGAGACGGCGATGCGTCCCGGTGGACAGCCCAACCTGCAACAGCTCATGAAGCAGGCGCAGAAGATGCAGCAGCAGCTCGCCGAGGCACAGGCCGAGCTTGCCGAGGCCGAGCTGACCGGCACGGCCGGCGGTGGCCTGGTCACCGTGACGATCTCCGGTTCCGGTGAGATCAGGTCCGTGAAGATCGACCCCAGGGCGGTCGACCCGGACGACGTCGAGACCCTCGAAGACCTGGTGCTGGCGGCGGTGCACAACGCGAACGACGCCGTGCGCAAGCTGACCGAGGAGAAGATGGGCCCGGTTACCGGTGGCATGGGCGGCCTCGGCCTGCCTGGTTTCTGAGCGACCCCCGATGTACGAAGGTGCGATCCAGGATCTGATCGACGAGCTGGGTCGACTGCCGGGCGTGGGCCCGAAGAGCGCTCAGCGGATCGCGTTCCACATCCTCTCCGCCGACCCGGCCGACGTGACCCGGCTGGCCACCGCGCTGCGCAAGGTCAAGGAGGTGGTGCGGTTCTGCGCGACCTGCCACAACGTGGCCGAGTCGGAGCAGTGCCGCATCTGCCGCGACCCGCGTCGCAGCGACGAGGTGCTGTGCGTGGTCGAGGAGCCCAAAGACGTCGTGGCGATCGAGCGCACCGGTGAGTTCCGGGGGCGCTACCACGTGCTCGGCGGGGCGATCAATCCGTTGGAGGGTGTCGGGCCTGACAACCTGCGCATTCGCGAGCTGATGGTTCGGCTCGGCGAGGGCACGGTCAAGGAGCTGATCCTCGCCACCGACCCCAACACCGAGGGCGAGGCCACGGCGACGTACATCGCGTTGTTGGTCAAGCCGATGGGCATTTCGGTGACGCGGTTGGCGAGCGGTCTGCCGGTGGGTGGCGACCTCGAGTACGCCGACGAGATCACGCTCGGCAGGGCCTTCGAAGGGCGGCGGGCGGTCTGACAGACGCGCCGAGAAACGCGCTCTTCATGTAACAACTTGGCATCGACTAAATTTGGACAAACGGCCCGTTTGGCCTCGTCCGGACGCATGACTGATCGTGGACGGTGGCGACTAGGACACGATCAGATACCAACCCCTTATCGGCCCGTTTCCCGCCGGTAAGCGGGGCGACTATGGTCTCGCCACAGGTGACCTCTGTCACCGCGGATGTCCGCACCCATAGGACGAGGTGAAGCACCATGCGTGCATCAAGGCCGAAGGTCGCTATCGCGGCCGTTGCGGTCGCCACACTTGCGGTAGCCGGCTGCGCCGAGAGCGAGCGCGACGAGGGTTCCGGCCAGAGCACCAAGGACACCTTGGTCTTCGGCGTCGCCGGTGACCCCAAGGTGCTCGACCCCAGCCTCGCCAGCGATGGCGAGTCGCTGCGCGTGGCGCGGCAGATCTTCGAAACCTTGGTGCGCCCCGAGGAGGGCGGCACGAAGGTCTCGCCCGGCCTTGCCGAGAGCTGGACGCCAGACTCCACCGGCACCGTCTGGACGTTCAAGCTCCGCTCGGGCGTCAAGTTCCACGACGGCACGGAGTTCAACGCCGACGCGGTCTGCGTCAACTTCAACCGGTGGTACAACTCCACCGGGCTGATGCAGAGCCCCGATGTCACGGCTTACTGGCAGGACGTCATGGGTGGCTTCGCCAAGAACGAAGACCCCGAGCTGCCGCCCAGCCTCTTCAAGTCCTGCACGGCGAAGGACGCGACCACCGTCGATCTGGCGTTCAACCGGGTCTCCAGCAAGGTCCCCGCGGCGCTGATGCTGCCGTCGTTCTCCATGCACAGCCCGAAGGCCCTGGAGCAGTACCAGGCCAGCAACGTCACGGGCAGCGCCGATGACATCAAGTACCCGGCGTACGCGATGGAGCACCCGACCGGCACCGGCCCGTTCAAGTTCAAGTCGTGGAACATCGCCGACAAGACGCTCACCATCGAGCGCAACGACGACTACTGGGGCGACAAGGCCAAGCTGAAGTCGCTCGTGTTCCGCACGATCTCCGACGAGAACGCCCGCAAGCAGGCCCTCCGCTCCGGTGACATCCAGGGGTACGACCTGGTTGGCCCCGCGGACGTCGAGCCGCTCAAGGGCGAGGGCTTCAACGTCCTGACCCGTCCGGCGTTCAACATCCTCTACCTGGCGATGAACCAGAAGGGGAACCCGAAGCTGGCCGACATCAAGGTCCGGCAGGCGATCGCATACGCGCTGAACCGCAAGGCCCTGGTCGACTCCAAGCTCCCGCCGGGCGCCGAGGTGGCCACCCAGTTCATGCCGTCCACTGTCGAGGGCTGGAACGACTCGGTCACCAAGTACGACTACAACGTCGAGAAGGCCAAGCAGCTCCTCGCAGAGGCGGGCGCGACGAACCTGACCCTCCGGTTCTTCTACCCGACCGAGGTCACCCGGCCGTACATGCCGAGCCCGAAGGACCTCTTCGAGCTGATGGCGGCCGACCTGCAGGCGGTCGGCATCAAGCTGGAGACCAAGGGCCTGAAGTGGAGCCCCGACTACCTGAACGCCGCCACATCCGGCAGTGCGCACGACCTGCACCTGCTCGGTTGGACCGGTGACTACGGCGACGGTTACAACTTCATCGGCACCTTCTTCGACCGGCCCAAGGACGAGTGGGGCTTCAACAACCCGGCCCTGTTCGAGAAGTTCAAGAAGGCGGACAGCACGGCCGACGCCGCGGCTCGCACGGCGCTCTACAAGGAGCTGAACGCCGACATCATGAACTTCCTGCCCGGTGTGCCGATCTCGCACTCTCCTCCGGCTCTTGTCCTCGGTAAGGACGTGACCGGCGTGGTTGCCAGCCCGTTGACTGACGAGCGGTACTCCAAGGCCGAGTTCAAGTCCTGAAACATATAGATAGATAGGAACGCGCGGGCGGGCGTCCACGATCTGGGCGCCCGCCCACGCGGCCCTCCAGACATCCACCGAGGCGCCCGTGTTCCGATTCATCGTCCGTCGCCTGCTACTGCTGATACCCACGCTGTTCGGGCTTTCGATCCTGCTGTTCGTCTGGCTGCATCGGCTGCCGGGCGGCCCCGAGACCGCCATCCTTGGCGAGCGCGGCACGCCAGAGATGCGTGCCCAGATCCGGCGGAGCCTCGGCCTCGACGAGCCGCTGCTCATGCAGTACGGGCGCTTCATGAAACGGCTTCTCCAGCTCGACCTGGGAACGTCGATCTCCACGAAGCGCGAGGTGACGACCGAGTTCATCCAGCGCTTTCCAGGCACGGTCGAGCTGACCATCACCGCGATGGTGATCGCGATCGGCGTCGGTATCCCGCTCGGCTATCTGGCGGCCCGCCGCAGCGGTTCGATCCTGGACCACGCCTCGGTTGGCGGGTCGCTGCTCGGCACCTGCATCCCGATCTTCTTCTTGGCGTACGTGCTGAAGGCCGTCTTCGCGGAGTGGCTCGGCTGGTTCCCGGCCATCGGGCGGCAGGACTCCAGCATCGACGCCACCCATCCAACGAACTTTTTCGTGCTCGATGGCCTGCTGACCCGGGAGTGGGACGCCGCCGCCGACGCCATATGGCACCTGATCCTGCCCGGCCTCGCGCTGGCCAGCATCCCGTTCGCGATCCTGGTGCGGATCACCCGGGCCAGCGTCCTGGAGGTGCTCGGCGAGGATTTCGTGCGCACCGCCGAGGCGAAGGGCCTGACCGAGCGAGTGGTACGCCGGCGACACGTGCTACGTAATGCGATGCTGCCGGTCGCGACGTCGATCGGCCTACTCACCGGCCTGCTGCTGTCCGGGGCGGTCCTCACCGAGACGGTGTTCGGATTCAGCGGGATCGGCTTGTTCCTCTATGAGGCCATCAGCAACCGGGACTATCCGGTGCTGCAGGGCTTTATCCTGCTCATCGCGGTGATCTTCACGCTGGTGAACCTGGCCGTCGATGTGTCGTACAGCCTGATCGACCCGAGGGTGAGGGTCCGTTGAGCCACCCAACGAAAATGCTCCGCTGCGCTCCGCATTTCCGCCGGGGCCCGGCATGACGCTCGCATCGGGGCAGAAGAAGGACAAGCTGGACCGGCTGAGCGAGCTGGCCGCCGTCCGCGACGACGAGCAGGGTGTCAGCCTCTGGCGCGACGCGTTCCGCCGGCTGCGGCGCAACCCCGCCGCCATCGTGGGCGCGGCCATCCTGCTGCTGTTCGTGCTGGTAGCCATCGTCGGACCGTTCCTGGTCCCGTACGACCCGGCCGCACAGATCGGCGTCCAGCAAGGGGTGGTCAGGTCTGGCGCAGGGATCATCCCCGGGCCGTCGAGCGACCACTGGCTCGGGTACGACCATCAGGGGCGGGACGAATTCAGCCGGCTGATCGCGGGCTCGCGGCAGACGCTCATCGTGGGCGTGGTCTCCACCGTCATCGGATTGACCGTCGGGGTACTGCTGGGCGGGCTCTCCGGCGCGGCCGCCGGACTCGGCGGCCGGTGGGGGCGCTGGGTCGACAACGTGCTGATGCGGATCGTCGACATGCTCCTGTCGGTGCCAAGCTTGCTGCTCGCGGTGAGCTTCGCGGCGATCCTCGGGCCGAGTCCGGCCACCGTGATGATCGCGGTCGGCGCGGTGTCGGTGCCGGTCTTCGCTCGGCTGCTGCGCGGCTCGATGATCGCGCAGGCCAACCGGGATTACGTGCTGGCGGCGACCTCGCTCGGCGTCGGGCGCGGCAGGATCGCCATCAGTCACGTCGTCCCGAACTCGCTGGCACCGGTGATCGTTCAGGCCACCCTGACGCTGGCGACAGCGATCATCGAGGTCGCGGCGCTTTCGTTCCTGGGGCTGGGCAGCCAGGTGCTCGGGCAGCCGGAGTGGGGACTCATGCTGGCCGAGGCGCAGCGCTATCTCGGCGTCCGGCCGGCGCTCGCGATCTACCCGGCGGTGGCCATCATCATCACCGCGTTCGGCTTCACACTGCTCGGCGAGGCGATGCGCGAGGCCCTCGATCCCAAGTTGAGGAAGTAAAGATGGCCCTGCTTGATGTCGAGGACCTATCCGTCACCTTCCGGCGCCGCGGCCAGCGCACGGTACACGCGGTCGACGGGGTGTCGTTCAGCGTGGATGCCGGCGAGGTCGTGGCCCTGGTCGGCGAGTCCGGCTGCGGTAAGAGCGTCACGTCGCTTGCCCTGATGGGCCTGCTGCCCAGGCGGGGTGCGCAGGTCGGCGGCTCCGCGAACTTCGACGGCACCGAGCTGCTCGCCCTGGATCAGCGATCCATGCGCGACATCCGCGGCAAAGACGTCGCGATGATCTTCCAGGACCCGCTCTCCTCGCTGAACCCGGTGATACCGATCGGCATACAGGTGACGGAAGTGCTGGTGCGGCACCGGGGGATGAGCGGCGACGCGGCGCGCAAGGAGGCCGCGAATCTGCTCGACCGGGTCGGCATCCCGGATCCGCGGCGGCGTCTGAAGGAGTATCCACACCAGCTCTCCGGCGGGATGCGCCAGCGCGCGCTGATCGCGATCGCCGTGGCCTGCCAGCCACGGCTGTTGATCGCGGACGAGCCGACAACCGCGCTTGACGTCACCATCCAGGCTCAGATCCTTGAGCTCCTGAAGGAACTGGTACGGGATTCCAACACCGCCCTGATCATGATCACGCACGACCTGGGAGTGGTCGCCGGCATGTGCGACATGATCAACGTGCTCTACGCCGGTCGGGTGGTGGAGTCGGCGCGGAGGAAGGAGCTCTTCGCGGCGCCCCGGCACCCGTACACGGTGGGTCTGCTCCGGTCGATCCCGCGTCTCGACGTGGGGCGTGGCGAAAAGCTGACACCGATTCGCGGCTCGGTCCGCGACGTGCTGCCATGGTCGGAAGGATGTGCGTTCGCCCCCCGCTGCGATCGGCGGATCGACGCATCGATCGGCGAGCCGCCGCCGATGGTCCCGACACATACCGGGCATTCCTACCGGTGCGTGAACCCGGTGCCGGTGGAGGAGAAGGCATGAGTCAGCCGCTGGTGGAGGTGCGGGACCTCAAGGTCCACTTTCCGATCACGACGGGCGTGATCTTCGACCGGGTGGTCGGGCATGTCAAGGCCGTCGACGGCGTCGACCTCGCCGTGCCGCGGGGCAAGACGTACGGGCTGGTGGGCGAGTCTGGGTGCGGCAAGTCCACGCTCGGCCGGGCCATCCTGCGGCTCACCGAGCCGACAGCGGGCAGCGTCCGATTCGACGGCGTGGAGCTGACCAAGCTCCCGCCGGCCAAGATGCGTGGGATGCGCCGGCGCATGCAGATGATCTTCCAGGACCCGATGTCCAGCTTGGACCCTCGGCAAAACGTCGAGTCGATCCTGGTGGAGGGCCTGCAGGCACACGGTATCGGCGCCGACCGCAATGAGCGGCGGAAGATCATCAGCAAGACTCTGGACGCGGTGGGGCTGCCGAAGTGGGCGTTGTCGCGGTACCCGCACGAGTTCTCCGGCGGGCAGCGGCAGCGCATCGGCATCGCGCGAGCGCTGGTGCTGGGGCCCGAGCTGATCGTGGCCGACGAGCCGGTCTCCGCGCTCGACGTGTCCATCCAGGCGCAGGTGATCAACCTGCTCGACGAGCTTCAAGACGAGCTGGGCCTGACCTATCTGGTGATCGCCCACGACCTCGCGGTGGTGCGGCACATCTCCGACGTCGTCGGCGTCATGTATCTCGGCGCGCTCGTCGAGGAGGCGCCCAGTGACCGGTTGTATCGGGAGCCGCTGCACCCGTACACGCGGGCGCTGATGTCGGCCGTGCCGGTGCCCGACCCGGAGGTGGAAGACCGCCGGGAGCGGATCCTGCTCGCCGGCGACCTGCCCTCACCGGCGAACCCGCCGCCGGGGTGCCGCTTTCACACCCGGTGCCCGTGGGCCCAGCCGACGCGTTGCGCCGACGAGCGGCCGGTGCTGCGCGACGTCGGCGGCACTCGGGTGGCGTGCCACTGGGCGGAGCAGATCAACTCCGGCGAGCTGCGCCGGCACGAGGTGCGCGTCGAGCTGATCCGGCCCGAAGGAGAGGGCGAGACGCCGGGCGTGGTGTCGGCGCCGAGCGAGCCCGGATCGTACGTCTAGCGGGTGCTCTAGCCCTCGGGACGGTTGAGCAGGCCGACCGCGATCGCGTGTACCGCGGCGAGGTCGGCCTCGTCTTTCAAGGCCGCTCGGCCGCCGGTCACCGTGTACCACTCGTCCGCGTCCTTGTACTGGACGCGGAGGGTGACCTGCCCCCCGGACAGCTCGGTGCGCAGCGTCAGTTCGCCGGTGACGACCCCGACCTCGTCGGTCATCACACCGCCGGGACCTGCGGTGATGTCGCTGGTCTGTTCGGCCATGATGTGAGTCTATGGCTTCGAGCCGGGGCATGTGCCCAACATGTCGGACAGCGCCGCCTTTTCCGCCGCGGTCACGGTCAGTCGCCAGAATGCTTTCACCGCGATCCAGTCCTGGGCGTACAAGCACCAGAAGTCCCGGTTCGACGGCGTCCACTTTGAGGGGTCCTGGTCGCCCTTGGCCCGGTTCGAACTGGCCGAGACCGCGATGAGCTGCGGCCGGGTCAGGTCGTTGGCGAAGTCGCCGCGGCGCTGGTCGTCCCACTGGCTCGCGCCGGAACGCCAGGCCTCCGCCAGCGGCACCATGTGATCGATGTCCACATCGGACGGATCGCTGAGCGTGCGCTTGTCGTACTCGCTGTACCACTTGCCGGCGACCACGTTGCAGCCGCTCAGCCGCACGTTGTCGCCGTCGCGTTCGAGCACGGTGTCGCGTACGTCGCAGTTCTTGCCGGTGTCACGCCAATGTGGAAAGCGATCACGGCTGTAGCCGCGCATCGAGCCGGCTTTGGCCTCGGTGAGCTGGCCGAGCAGCCGCGCGGAGTCGGTGGCGGTGGACGGGGTGGCCGTGGTCTCGCCGGTGGTGTTGTCGGGCGGTACGCAGCCGGAGAGCACGAGCGCCAGAGCGCACAAGGAGAGGAGGGACCGCACATCACAAGCTTGCGGCCCAGGAGCAAGGCTGGCCAGCGCGCCACGCCCACCAAGATCGTGGCGCGCTGGCGTGGAGACCTAGCTGGCGCGGTTGACCGCGCTGGTCACGGCCTTGATGGAGGCGGTGACGATGTTGGGATCGAGGCCGATACCCCACACGGTGCGACCGTCTACATCGCATTCGATGTACGCGGCGGCCTGGGCGTCACCGCCGGCGGACATGGCGTGCTCGTGGTAGTCCAGCAGGCGTACCTGCACGCCGATCGACTGCAGAGCGTTGATGTAGGCGTCGATGGGGCCGTTGCCGACCGCGACGACCGAGCGCGCCGAGCCGTCGAACTCCATGTCGGCGGTGATCTCCACCTTGCCTTCGACGGTGGCCACCCGATAGTCGGTCATGGCGACCCGCCCGGCACGGAAGTACTCGGCCGCGAAGATGTCCCACATCCGACCGGGCTCGACCTCGCCGCCCTCGTTGTCGGTGTACTGCTGCACGACACCGGAGAACTCGATCTGCAGCCGCCGCGGCAGGTCGAGGTGGTGCTCCGACTTCATGATGTACGCCACGCCGCCCTTGCCGGACTGCGAGTTGACCCGGATGACGGCCTCGTAGCTGCGGCCCAGGTCCTTCGGGTCGATCGGCAGGTAGGGCACCGCCCAGTCGTACTTGTCGATCGAGACGCCGGCGGCCGCCGAGTCAGCGGCCAGCGCGTCGAACCCCTTCTTGATGGCGTCCTGGTGGGAGCCCGAGAAGGCGGTGTAGACCAGGTCACCGGCGTACGGGTGGCGCTCGTGAACTGGCAGCTGGTTGCAGTACTCGACGGTGCGCTTGATCTCGTCGATGTCGCTGAAGTCGATCTGTGGGTCGATCCCCTGCGAGAACAGGTTCAGGCCCAGCGTCACCAGGTCGACGTTGCCGGTGCGCTCGCCGTTGCCGAACAGGCAGCCCTCGACCCGGTCGGCGCCGGCCAGGATGCCGAGCTCAGCGGCGGCGACGCCGGTGCCGCGGTCGTTGTGCGGGTGCAGGGACAGCACGACGGAGGAGCGGCGCGGCAGGTGCCGGTGCATCCACTCGATCGAGTCCGCGTACACGTTGGGTGTGGCCATCTCGACGGTGGCCGGCAGGTTGACGATCAGCGGGCGGTCGGGCGTGGGGTCCACCACGTCGATGACCGCGCTACAGATCTCCAGCGCGTAGTCCAGCTCGGTGCCGGTGTACGACTCCGGGGAGTACTCGTAGAAGATGTCGGTGTCCGGCGTGTGGATCTCGGCGTACTTCTGGCACAGCCGAGCCGCGGACGCGGCGATGTCGGTGATGCCATCACGGTCCAGACCGAAGACGACGCGACGCTGGAGCACCGAGGTCGAGTTGTAGAAGTGGACGATGGCCCGCTTGGCGCCGCGGATCGACTCGAAGGTGCGGTCGATCAGGTGTTCCCGGCACTGCACCAGGACCTGGATGGTGACGTCGTCGGGGATCAGATCCTGCTCGATGAGCTGGCGTACGAAGTCGTAGTCGGTCTGGCTCGCGGACGGGAAGCCGACCTCGATCTCCTTGTAGCCCATCTGCACCAGCAGGTTGAACATGCGGCGCTTGCGCTCGGGCGACATCGGGTCGATCAGGGCCTGGTTGCCGTCGCGCAGGTCGACGGCGCACCAGCGCGGCGCCGCCTCTACTCGGCGGGTGGGCCACTGCCGGTCGGGCAGGTCGATGGCGAACTGCTGGTGATACGGCTGGTAGCGCTGGAAGGGCATGCGGCTCGGGCTCTGCCGAGCAATGGGGTCAGCGCCGGCTACTTCTGACACGAAAGGCTCCTCTGGAGGTCATGTGACTGGGTCTCGAACGGGCAAGACCGGCGCGCACGCCAGACTCCGCGACGAGGTGCCGGCCTTAGAGGGCCTCGTCGCGGCGGCGAAGAAGGAGCGCCTGCCACATGACAAACGACACTCTAGGTGATCGCCGCGCCGATTACCAGCTCGGATCGTGGGCGGCGGCGACGCAGAGTGATCTCAAGCGTCCGAAGGTCGGGCGGGAGTGACCCAGGGTCACCGAGCCGGCCGACCGCGAGAACGACCTTGGGAAGCAGGTCGTCAGGCAGGTCGAGGTCGGCGCGCAGGCCAGCGCGATCGATCCCCGTGATCTGGTGGACGTGCAGGCGGAGCGCCGTCGCCTGTACTGAGAGATGCGCCACAGCCTGCCCCAGGTCGTACGCCGCGTGAGGCGTGCCGGGGGCCACGACGTATCCAGCGACCATCAGCGCGGACGCGTTGGCCGCCCACCGCTGGCTCGCGGCGCCGAGGTTGGCGAAGATCCGTTTGTGCGTCTCGGTGTGGCGCCGACCCACCAGGAAGCGCCAGGGCTGGCTGTTTCCCACCGATGGCGCCCAACGGGCGGCCTCCAGGAGTGAGGCGATGTCATGGTCGGCCAGCTGGGCGGCCGGGTCGAACGCACGCGGACTCCATCGAGTCGCGAGCAAGGGGTGTAGCTCGGACATGGCGCCGAGTGTGCCCCAATGGGCGGTCCGTCACCACCCCGGGGTCACCCGGCGTGTCTGTAACCCGACGAGACGTGATCGCATTCACCCGTTCGAGGACGAACTCGACGACGTGTCGGGCGAAGTGGGAGCGGTGGGTGTCGGTGGCGCCGCCATCCCAAGCGGGTCACCGTCGACGATCGGCCCGGCGAGCGTGATGGTGGCCGGCGCCGGGGCGGGCGGGTTTGTGAGTTTCAGCGTCCCGTACGCCAGCCGGGCGGCGGTCAGCGTGCCGTCGGCGTCGTAGCAGTAGATGCCGACGTCGAGCGGTGCCTTCAACGAGGTCGTGGTCGACTCGACGGAGAAGCAGGTGCCCTGGGCGCCGGAGATCGGCTTGGTGACCGAGACCGCCAGCGGCGCGTCCCGGTCGATCAGCACCTCTCGCGAGTCGGCGAACGGATGCCACACGCGGGGGTCGACCTTGGCGTCCACGCGACCGCCGGGCTTGGCCACCCGCACGCAGGTTGGCTGCACCGGCCGCGACGACGACGGCAGCGCGCACTGGTAGATGCCTTCGCCGTTCTGCGCCATCGACACGTCGGCGGTGCCGCCGAGCGCCGCCTCCGGGATGTCGATCCGCCAGCTTCCGTCCGTGGCGCTCGTCACCACCACGGTGCGGTCCGGCCGTCCGGAGACCGAGAGCGTGTAGGTCGCGGTGAGCTTGCGATCCTTCGCCGCCGCGGCGAGCGCCGCGAGCTGCTGCCGAGCGTCGCCGGGGCCGGTCGCCGCAGGTGGCGCCGGGTCCGTCGCCTCCGGTGCCGGATCATCCGACCCGCAGCCGGCCAGCGCGATCAGACCAGCGATCACGCCGGCGCCGAGGGGTCCGCGGAAGATGGCGGAGCGCACACTCACGTTGACATTCTCGGCTCCGGAGACGCGGCTGGCCGCTGACACGCCGGGGGCGGCGCTGGTTGCGGGCCGGATGCTGGGATCGCGTGTTCGCGTGGTCACCGCGCGCCGGTACCCTGGGGTCGACTTACTCGGCGCCGCCGGTCCGCCCGGCGGCGCTTGGCACGTGGAGCAAAGCGGAATACTGGTCGGTCGCCGTCGTGGTCAGCACGGCTTCTACCAGGATTCGAAGGTGAACTGAGAGGACAGATCGCCGTGGCGCTGGTGGTGCAGAAGTACGGCGGTTCCTCGGTCGCGGACGCCGAACGGATCAAGCGGGTCGCGGAGCGCATCGTCGGCGCGCGCAAGGCCGGTGACGACGTGGTCGTCGTGGTCTCCGCGATGGGCGACAGCACCGACGAGTTGCTCGACCTGGCACACCAGGTGAGCCCGCTGCCCGCGGGGCGCGAGCTCGACATGCTGCTCACCGCGGGCGAGCGGATCTCGATGGCGCTGCTCGCGATGGCGATCCAAAACCTCGGGTACGAGGCGCGGTCTTACACCGGCTCCCAGGCGGGCGTGATCACCACGTCCGTGCACGGTCGGGCTCGGATCATCGACGTGACGCCGGGCCGGCTGCGCGGCGCGCTCGACGAGGGCGCGATCGCGATCGTGGCTGGTTTCCAGGGCGTCTCCCAGGACACCAAAGACATCACGACGCTGGGGCGCGGCGGCTCTGACACCACGGCCGTAGCGCTCGCCGCCGCGCTGCACGCGGACGTCTGCGAGATCTATACGGACGTCGACGGCGTCTTCACCGCAGATCCGCGGATCGTGCCTAATGCACGTCATATCCGGCAGATCACGTACGAAGAGATGCTGGAGCTAGCGGCGTGCGGCGCAAAGGTGTTGCACTTGCGCAGCGTGGAATATGCGCGCCGGGCGGGTCTGCCGATCCACGTCCGCTCGTCGTACTCGTACAACACCGGCACCATGGTCACCGGAGCGATGGAGGACCTTCCGTTGGAGCAGGCACTGATCACCGGGGTCGCCCACGATCGCAGCGAGGCGAAGATCACGATCGTCGCGGTACCGGACGAGCCGGGCGCGGCCGCGCGGATCTTCGAGACGGTCGCCAACGCGGAGATCAACCTCGACATGATCGTGCAGAACGTCTCCACAGAGGGGACCGGTCGCACCGACATCTCGTTCACGCTTCCCAAGGCCGACGGGCCGACGGCGATGGCCGCGCTCAGCAAGATCCAGGAACCCGTGAAGTTCAAGGGTCTGCTCTACGACGACCATGTCGGTAAGGTGTCGCTCATCGGAGCGGGCATGCGGTCGCACCCCGGCGTCGCGGCGAAGTTCTTCGCGGCGCTCGGCGAGGCCGGCGTCAACATCGAGATGATCTCCACCTCGGAGATCCGGGTTTCGGTGGTCTGCCGCGACACCGACCTCGACGCGGCCGTGCGCGCCGTTCACGAAGCTTTCGACCTCGGCGGTACGGAGGAAGCGGTCGTATACGCCGGGACGGGGAGGTAAAGCTCCTATGGCCGGACCCACGCTCGCTGTCGTCGGGGCGACCGGAGCCGTCGGCACCGTCATGTGCGAGCTGCTCTCGTCGCGGCGAAACGTCTGGGGCGAGATCCGCCTGGTGGCCTCGGCGCGTTCGGCCGGCAAGACCATCATGTGCCGGGGCGAGGAACTGACGGTTCAGGCGCTCGCGCCCGAGGTGTTCGACGGCGTCGACGTGGCGATGTTCGACGTGCCCGACGAGGTGTCCGCCGAGTGGGCCCCGGTCGCGACGGCCCGCGGCGCGGTCGTGGTCGACAACTCCGGCGCGTTCCGCATGGACAAAGACGTTCCGCTCGTCGTTCCCGAGATCAACCCGGAGCAGGTGCGCAACCGGCCCAAGGGCATCATCGCCAACGCCAACTGCACCACGCTCGGCATGATCGTGGCGGTGGCGCCACTGCACCGGGAGTTTGGCCTGCGCGAGCTGGTGCTCGCCTCCTACCAGGCGGTGTCCGGTGCCGGCCAGGTCGGCGTCGACACGCTGCACGACCAGCTCGCGAAGATCGCTGGCGACCGGGTGCTCGGCTCGCGTCCCGGAAACGTCCGGCAAGCCGTGGGCGACGACCTCGGGCCGTTTCCGGCGCCGCTCGCGCTCAACGTCGTGCCGTGGGCCGGCTCGCTCAAGGACGCCGGCTGGTCGTCCGAGGAGCTCAAGCTCCGCAACGAGTCGCGCAAGATCCTTGGCCTGCCCGACCTGAAGGTCTCGGCCACGTGCGTGCGAGTGCCGGTGGTGACCGGTCACTCCGTGGCCGTCCACGCTGTTTTCGGCACCGAGGTCGATGCCGAGGGCGCCCGCGAGGCACTGCGAAACGCGCCCGGCGTGATCCTGGTCGACGACCCGGCGGCTGGGGAGTTCCCGATGCCGATCGACGCGGTCGGCACCGACCCGTCGTGGGTGGGCCGGCTGCGGCGCTCGATGGACGACCCGCGCGCGCTCGACCTCTTCGTCACCGGTGACAACCTGCGCAAGGGCGCGGCCCTCAACACGGCCCAGATCGCCGAGCTGCTCGCGGCGGAGCTGAGCTAACTGGCCCTCGCCGCGCTCGGGCGGGTCGCGCCAAGCGCGCTCACGCGCTAGCCATCCGCCAAACGCACGCCGTCGCGGCCCTCGCGCTTGACGTCGTAGAGCGCGGCGTCGGCCCGCCGCAGTGTCAGGTCAGGCGCCTCGCCGCGCCGCCGCAGAGCCACGCCGACGCTGATGGTACGGCCGATCGTGCGGGCCGCCGACACGAGGCGCTCACCGATGCCCGTCGCCTCGTCGGGACCGGCCACGTCGACCACCGCCACGAACTCGTCGCCGCCGATCCGGTACAGCTCGTCGCCGTGCCGCAGCGCGCTCTGCAGCGCCCGGGCCATCTCCACCAGCACCTGGTCGCCCGCCTGGTGGCCGTAGGTGTCGTTGATGATTTTGAACTGGTCGACGTCGATCGCGAGGAGCGCTGTGCGGTCCGGGGTGGCTCGTGCGATCCGCTCACCGAAGGAGCCCTGGTGCCGCAGCCCGGTCAGCGGATCGGACGTGGCGCGTTCACGCAGGTGTTCCACGGTCTTGAGGCGGTCGAGGCAGGTCCACGCCTGGGTGGCCAGCAGTTCGACGAGGTTGACGGTGGCGGGGTCGGGCGTCACCACGCCCTCGTCGACGATCAGCAGGACGGCGCCGATGTCGACCGGGCCGACCGGTACCGCGATCATGGACCGGACGCCAGCGTCGACCAACTCCTCGAACCCCTGCGCGTCCAACGAGGCGGGGTCGCCGATCGTGTACGAGGTGCCGTGCCGCCGCGCACGCGCGACCGTGCGGGCGCTGAGCCGTACCCGTAGGCGCTCGCCCAGCGGCCCGTCCACGCCGTACAGCCGGGTGCCGATCCGGGTGGGCACGGCCAGTACGGGCGTCGACAGCCCGGACACGTCGCGGGCCGCCTCGACGACGGTCGACAGCAGCTCACGGTCGCTACCCGCCGCGGTCAGCGCCACGGCGTGCCGCAGCAACCGCTCGCCACGGCTCTCCGCGGGCGGGCCACCGAGCCGCGCGATCCGCTCACCAAGCAACTCCGCGATCTGCTCGGCGAGGTCGCGCCACAGGTCGGCGTCGACGGGATCGGTCCACTCCAGGTTGAGCGCCCCGATCGGCCGGCCGGACGGGTCCAGGATCGGGGCGCAGACCTCCACGGCGACCTCCGGCCCCAGCGAGATGTAGTCGGGGTCGGTCTCGACCGCCGAAACCACCTCGGACTTACCCGAGGTGAAGGCGCGGCCGGCCACCCCTTCCGTCAGCCGGATGGACGAGTACACCTGCCACGAGCCGGCTGCCGCGACGCACCGGAGGCGGTCGTGTACGTGCAGTAGCGTGGCGATCATCGCGGGCGTGTGGCGGCTGGTGGCGCTTACCGTGACCGCGCACGCCTCAGAGGCGGTCGTCGCCGTTGCCAGGCGCGCCGCCACATCGGAAAGCAGCAGTTCAGGAGGCACGAGGGCGTCAACAATACTCACCGTGCCTGGGTGGGAACTGTGGAGTGACCGAGTTCACCGCACAAAGGTGAACAGGCGTTTCCCGGACGCGAAAGGGGTCGGAGGGTCGACCAGGGTGTGTGCGCCCATACCGTACGGCTCGGATGGATCGGACAAGAACCGCAGCGCGAAGCCGCTCGCCTCGAACCAGTCGCAGACGGTCGGCACCAGGTCGGGCGCCTCGCGGGTGCGCGTCCAGATCACCGTCGCGCCCGGGGCGCATAGCCTGGGGAGGAAGTCGATCGTCTGCCGGATGTCAGGATCGCTGATGTTGCCGAAGACGCCGCAGACCAGTACCAGATCGGCTGGCGCCGCTCCCGCGTAGCTGTCGCTCTCGCCCGCGTCGGCTACGCGCACCTCCAGGCCTGTCAAGCCGGCGGGGCGGGGGGGCGCACCTGGGGGGGGCCCCCCCCGGGGGGGGGGGGCGGGCCGCCCGGGCCGCGCGGCGCG
>NZ_JAIBNX010000008.1:0-49910 GCF_026130045.1 Micromonospora sp. CPCC 205371 | reverse complement strand
GGTGCGGCCCCCCCGCGCCGGCGGCGCGGGCCCGCCCCAGGCCGCCCGCCGCCAGCCGGGGGTCGAGCTCGACCAGCCGGCCGCTCACGTCGTGCCGGCGGGGGTGGCCAGCCAGGACGCCGAGGAGGTCACGCCCCTGGCCGGCGCACATGCTGAGCACGCGCACCGAGCCTGTGGCCCTCGCTTCGCTCGGGTCGTTCGCGCGCTTGGGTGCGCTCACTGGACCTGGCGGCCGCTCGTCGAGATAGGCGCGGATCTGTCGCTGTACCGCGGCGAGGCGCTGGGACAGGGCCGAGGTGGGATCGGTGTAGACCTCGTGCCACTGGACCCAGTCGCGCCCGCCCACGGTCAGGACTGGTCGGATCGGTTGCCGGGAATGCCGGCGGGTCCGCCCGGGGCGGGGGTGACCGGGGCCGGCAGCACGTCGGTCAGCACGCCGCCATCGTTGCGGGCCGGGCCGGGGTTGTGAGCCGGTGCGGGGCTGGCGGGGCCGCCGCCGGTGCGGTGCGCGCCGCCACTGGCGCCCCGACGGCCGAGGACGAAGGCATAGATCACCACGAACAGGCCGATGACGGCGAGGCCGAGCGGCGCCCACAGGCTGATCAGGTTTAGCTGTGCCCGGTTGGAGCCGGCGCGGTCCGCGGCGCTGGTGATCGTCTCCGGGGTGTACTCGAAGTCGGCGTCCAGCAGGACGGTCGACGATCCGGTCGCCGGCACGAGCTCCTTGTGCTGCTCCTCGCGCACCTTGATGTACATGCCGGTGGTCGGCTCCACCCACAGGGTGCGGGTGTTGCTGTACATGACCTGCCCGCTGGTGGCCTCCGGAGCGAAGCGGCCCAGCAGCACGGACATGCTGTCTGTGCTGACGTTCTTGGCCGGCTGCTCCTCGATGACCTGCTCGAAGCGGTAGGTCTCGACACCCTCGATCGTCTCGGTGCCCTTGAACTCGGCGGGGAGCGACGTGCGCAGGTCACGGTCCCACACCTGGTACGTCCGCTTCTCCGTGCCGAAGGGGAACTTGTAGATCTGACCGACGAACGTCACGTTGCCCGGGTCGTCCGCCTCGACCGCCTCGGCCAGCCACTGGCCGTCCCAGTCGGCCGGAGCGCCGGAGCGCCGGTTGAGGGCCAGCTCCGCCGAGTACTTGCTGATCTCGTACTGGTCGTCGGTGCGGATCACGTTTTGGTAGGCGTCCCAGACCACCACGTTGCCCTTGAGATCCTCGGGCAGCTTCTCGGTCTCCATCGGGTCCGGGATGATCTCGATGGTCGACCGCAGGGTGGCCTGCTTGACCTCGACCTGACCCGGCTTGATCTCCAGGAAGGTCGCGTTGGGCGCCTCGGCGATCGAGGTCGACGGGTCGAGGTCGTATGGCAGCTGCTTGAGCGAGGGAGCGATCACGAAAGCCAAGGCGGCGGCCGCCACCAGCAGAAACACGCCGGCGCCGAAGATCACGGCCCCTATGACGCGGATCTTCATAAGTCCACTCCACTCGTATGTTCTCGTCTGTCGCACACAGCGTCGACTCCGTAGTATGGCCGGGAGGTTACTACCCAGTCACATCCCGCGCGACCCCTGGGAAGTCACAAATGTCGCCCGACCTTCAGACGACCGCCCCGAGCCGCCTGCCCGCGCTCGACGCCCTGCGCGCGGTGGGTGCCGCGGCGGTGGTCGGCACGCACGTCGGGTTCGCGACCGGGGGCATCGGAGATCCTACGTGGGGCGGCTGGCTGGCCCGCCTCGACGTGGGCGTGGCCCTCTTCTTCGTCCTATCTGGATTTCTCCTGTTTCGGCCGTACGTCCACGCACTCG
This sequence comes from Micromonospora sp. CPCC 205371, assembly GCF_026130045.1. GTDB lineage: Bacteria > Actinomycetota > Actinomycetes > Mycobacteriales > Micromonosporaceae > Phytohabitans. The sequence goes on along the minus strand of NZ_JAIBNX010000008.1, from coordinate 48,098 downwards.
CGACCGGCGGTGACCGGCCCGGCGCCGGGCGGTACCTGTGGCGGCGAGCGGTGCGTATCCTGCCCGCCTACTGGCTCACCGTCGCCGTCAGCCTGGTCGTACTGCCGGGCAACGCGAGCGCGTCGGACGCCGACTGGCTCCGGCACGCGACGCTCGCCCAGATCTACGAGTCCGGGCGGTTGCGTGACGGGCTCGGCCACACCTGGAGCCTCGCGACAGAGGTGGCCTTCTATCTGCTGCTGCCGCTGATCGCCATCACCCCGTTGGTGGGTCGCAAGTGGCGGCCGGTGTGGACGGTCATCGCGATGTGCGGGCTGGGCATCATCGTGACCGGGGGCTGGCTCACCGCGATGGGGCTCGGCCTGCTCGACCTGGGCCTGCACACCATGTGGTTGCCGTCGCACATGGCCTGGTTCGCCGCGGGCATGGCGCTCGCCACCGTCCACGTCGCACTCGCCACCGGCACCGGGCCGGCCCGATGGCGGTTCCTCGAAGAGCTGGGCAGGGCACCGCTGGCGTGCTGGGGAATCGCGGTCGGGCTCTTCGCGGTGGCGGCCACCCCGCTCACCGGACCGCGCGACCTCACCGAGCCGACCGCGTGGCAGTTCGGCGCGAAGCAGGCCCTTTTCCTGGGCATCGCGGTGATGGTGCTGCTGCCGCTCGCCTTCGGCCCGCGTACGCGCAGCAGCGCGCTCCTTTCGAGCCCGCCGGCGCGCTGGCTCGGCACCGTCTCGTATGGACTGTTCCTCTGGCACCCGTTCGTGCTGGAGCTGATCTACTGGCTCGGCGGCCGCGACGCGTTCTCCGGCGACCTGCTGCCGGTGTACCTGCTCACGCTCGGCGGGGGCCTGCTCCTCGCCGCGATCAGCTGGTATCTCGTCGAGCGCCCGATTCAGTGGCTGGGCTCGCGGTGGCCGCGGCGGAAGGTACGCACCGCGAACGAGAGCCACAAGGCGCTCGCGGCGGCCAACGCCACCACCTGAGGCGCCGCCGACCAGTGCGGGTCGTCCGCCGCCAGCGACAAGACACCCGCGATCGCGAAGAGGGCCACCGGCAGCCAGCGCCAGAACAGCTGCGCCCCGCGGTGCAGGTACTTCTGGTCGTATCGGGACAGGTTCGGCATCAGGGCGCGGTAGATCAGCAGACCGGCGCCACCGAGGGCGGCAAGGGCGGCGAGCTGGAGCCCACCCACCGACACCAGCGCCATGCCGCCAACGACGGTGACGAGCACGGGCCGCCGGTACCGGTGTTGCGTCACCCGCTCCGTCCGCAGTGGACGGCGGCGAGGCAGCAGCGCGGCCAGGAGCACCGCCAGCGCCAGCGCCGCGCCACCCGCCAGGCCCCACTGGTACGCCCGATCGGGTCCAAAGCGGAGCGTCACGTCACCGGTGACGCCAGCGGGCAGGATCCAGCCCTGCTGCCAGCCGTCGATGGTGATCGGACGCAGGGTCTTACCGGCGACCGTCGCGATCCAGCCAGGGTTCGCGTTCTCGCGCAGCACCAGGACGCGGTCCTTCACCGAGGATTCGACCGACACGTGGCGCTCGCTGGCCGCCCAGTCACTGACGCTGACGTGACTCGCTGGTGACTCCTCGATGGCCTCGGTGGTCAACGCCAGCCGGGTCGGGGTTGCCAGCGTGGTACCGGCCGCCACCACGCGCGACTCACCGGCCGGCAGCTCCACCTCTTTCGACTTGCAGACGGTGGCCCACACCTCGCGCAGCTCCAGGAGCTGCTTGCGGGTGGCGCGGATGGACGTGGCGAACGTCGTGCCAGCGATGTTGAGCACCGGGCCGCTGCCGCACGGCAGCCGCACGACGGCGCCTTCGTCGACCGGCAGCTTTCCCTTGTCGGGCAGGGCCGTCAGCTCCGCCACCGCCACCGGCAGGGGGTCGAACTTGTTGCGGTACGGGTCGTACGACCGGGCCGGTGTGGTGTCGGAGAGCAGGACGGTGATCTCATTCGTCGTCATTGGACGGTCGAACTCGATGGTGCCGTCGGCAGAGAGCACGCCTCCGCGCACGCCACCGTCGCCCAAGACGGTGACCGCCCACGGGTGCGACGCGGCGATCTCCTCGTGCAGCGTCACCTTGAGGCCGGTGACCTCGCGCGCCTTGGGCCAGGTCAGCCGGAGCCACGGCTGCTTGTCGTCGTCGGACGCGTACCAGACGGTGGTCGGGTTGCCATCGGCCACGACGCCGGGCCGGGCGGCCGGGTCCGGCATCCCGCTGGACGAGGCCGCCACGGACGGTATGTCGTACTCGGAGTCGAGCAGCGCCGACAGCTCAGGTCCCGCCTTCGGCACCGCCCAGACGGCCGGCCGGTACGAGTCGGCGGCGCCGAGCCGCACCGTCCGGTCGATCACCCGGTTGTCCTCGGAGGCGCGAGCGGCGGCGGGGGAGCAGTAGGTGCGGTTGTCGAGGAAGTAGCACGACGGCACCGAGGGCGCGGCGCTCAGGACGATGGACGCGGCGGTTTCGCCATCCGGTACCGCGGGCGTGACCAGGGTCCGGCCGGTACGCACATCCGGGATCGTCAGCTCGGTGATGCCCACGCCGCCGAACCCGGTGCGCATGCCGAAGACGTCGTTGACGGTGACGCGCAGCCGCTCGGTGAGGAACCGCCCGGGCAGGCGTACCACCGCGTTGGTGCCGGTGACCTCGGTGGTTACCCGATCCGGCCCCGCGGCGACCGTGACGCGGGTCGGTATCGAGTCCGCGCCCGTGTCGAACGCGATCCGGACCTCGTCGACGACCCGCGGAGCGGTCAGCTCCACCTCCAGCCACTGGCCGACCGACACCGTGCCCGGCGCGGACCGCCATGAGGTGGTCGAGTCACCGTCGAGCGCCGCGTACGGCTGGTGGGCGGGCCGACCGCCGGACAGCGACAGCGCCTGCGACATCGAGCTGGAGGCGCTGACCCCGCTGAACCCGAGGTACCGGACCGTCGTCTGGTCCTTTGTGGTGGCCCAGGACGGCAGGTAGTCGTGCTGGGGCGTGTCGAGCCGCCACGGTTCGAGGCTGGTGAGCGTGTTGGACGCGTTGTCCTGCGCCCGCCCGAACGCGATCTCGCGCCGGCGTAGCCCGTCGGTCACGGTTACCGAACCGGTCTCGACCCCGTCGGGCAGGTCACCGGCGAGCACCGTCGGCGCGGACGGCAGCAGCCCGGACTCACCCAGCTCCAGCAGCGACTCGGGCCCGCCGACGACGGTGGTCACCGAGTCCAGGTCGTACGCCACCACCTGGTCGACCGGCCGCTGTACCCGGAACACCTCCAGCGCGCGGACCGGCACGTCGAGCCCGCGGTCGGAGTAGTTGCCCGGCAGGTGCCCGCCGCCCACCGCCGGACCGAACCCGGCGGCCAGCGTCAGTCCCGGCGATCGAGCGAGCGCCTGCCGCACCAGGAGCGGGCGCGCGGCATCGCTGTCGCCGTAGTCCAGATCGGACCGGATCAGCACGTAGCGCACGCCCGACCGGGCCAGGACGTCCGCCAACGCCGTCGATCCGGCGCCGGTGGCCATCGTGGACTCGATGGCGTCGAGCAACCGGATGGTCGTCGGCGGCGCGAGCGGGATCGAGCTGCGTACCGCCCACGCGCTGTCGAGCAGCGGCTGGAGGATCTCGTCGCTCGGGCTTCCCCAGAGATACCGGGGGAAGCGGGCGGCGGGCGCGACCAGTACGCGTTCCCTGCCCAGGTTGGCGTCGAGCCAGGTGGAGGCCTGCTTCCAGTACCCGGGTATCTCGTTGAAGCTGCCTTTCGCCGGCAGCCCGCCGACCAGCGCGGGCGCCGCCACCGCGGCGACCGCGACCAGGCTAGCGCCGGTGACCGCGGCGGCGCGCAGGCCCCGCGGATGCCACCGTGGGGCCCCCGCCGCCGCGCGGCTCAATACGCCGAGCAGGTGCGCGAGCCCGAGTATCAGCGGTAGCCGGAGCACGACGTCGAACTTGTGCACGTTGCGCAGCGGCGCGCCGGACCCGTCAAGGAACGCCCGCTGGAGTTCGGCGAGGCCGCCGCTCGCGGACGCCACATGCCCGAAACCGACCAGGGCGACGCCGACGAGCAGCCCTGTAACGAGGAACCGGCGGTGCGGCATGCCCCGCCGGGCCAGCCCGGCGAGGCCGAGGCCAGCCACCACCAGGGTCGCCGCGATGAGCACCGGCTCGGTGCCCAGCCGCCAGCCAGCCGTCCACGTTGGACCGTGTGGCCCGCCGAGGTACGCCAGCCAGTGCGAGGCGCCTCGCATGGTGGTGACGAGGTCGGTGGTGCGCGTGGTGACTTCGGAGGTCTCGATGTAGTCCAGGAACGGTGGGCTGTACCGACCGAGCAGGAGGAGCGGTACGACCCACCACGCGGTCGCGCAGGCCACGGCCAGGCACCAACCGGCGAGCGCCGCCACCCGGCGCTTCAACGGCCGCACCGTCGCCAGCCACAGCACCGCCAGCGGCACGACCGCGAGCACCGCCGTCGCGTTCACGCCGCCCGCGCACGCGACGGCGACCGCGGACCAGGCCACCGACCGGCGGATCGACGCTCCCTTGGCGATGCCGACGAGTGGTACGAGCACCCACGGCGCGACCGCCGTTGGCCACGCCTCGACAGACACCGGGCCCAACTCGGTGACGATTCGCGGGCAGAGGGCGAACGCGATACCGGCGATGAGGCGGCTCGCTGGCGTGCCGATGCCGAGCCGGTCAGCCAGCTTCACGGCGCCGGTGAAGGCGACGCACATCAGCAGCGCCCACCACAGCCGCTGTATCGCCCAGGCGGGGATCGCGAGCAGCCAGCCACCCGCGAAGAACGGGCCCATCGGCCAGAGGTATCCGTACGCCTGGTTCTGGAGTTGCCCGAACGTGCCCGCAGGCTCCCACACGTGCAACGAGCGCTCGAGCCAGGCGATCGGCGCGACGGCCAGGTCGACCTTCGTGTCGATGACCGTCATGCCCGGCGCTTGAAAAAACGCTAAGGCGGTGAGAAAGACACATACCGCCACGGTCCGGAGCCGCCACACAATACCCGTGGCCGGTGGCGGCGGATCATCCGGTGCCGAGCCGTTGCCAGCCGGCGTGGATTGCCCATATGGTGGCCCGATCGCGAAAACTACTCGTGAGTAGGAGCTGCCGTGGGCACCCGGCACGTCCTCATCCTCAACTGGCGGGACACCCTCAACCCTGAAGGCGGCGGCTCCGAGGTCTACCTTGAGCGCGTCGCCGGAGAGCTCGTCGCTCGCGGGCACCGCGTGACGCTGCTCTGCGCCGCTCACGAGAACGCCGTCGCTGACGAGACCACCCGGGCTGGCGTCCGCGTCATCCGGCGCGGCGGCCGGCACACCGTTTACCTTCGGGCCGCGCTGATCTACCTCGCCGGGCTTGTCGGGCTCGGACCTCTGTCGCGGAACGCCCTCGGCCGGCCGGACGTCATCGTGGACGTCTGCAACGGCCTGCCGTTCCTGTCTGCGCTCTACGCCCGCCGTCCCGTCATCGCCCTCGTGCACCACGTGCACCGGGAGCAGTGGCCGGTCGTGCTCGGTCCTCGTTTGGCGCGGCTGGGCTGGTGGATCGAGTCCCGGCTCGCGCCGTGGGTCTATCGGCATTGCCGGTATGTCACAGTGTCCGAGGCCACGCGGGCCGAACTGGCCGTGCTCGGCGTCGATGCCGCGCGCGTCGTCGTCGTCCACAATGGCACTCCTGAGGTGACGTCGGAGCCGGTGCCCCGGGCCGCGCACCCGTCGCTGATCGTCCTGGGTCGCCTCGTCCCCCACAAGCGGGTGGAGATCGCCCTCCAGGCCGTCGCCGCGCTTGCCGACGAGATGCCTGCTCTGGAACTGGTCGTCGCCGGCCAGGGCTGGTGGGAGCAGCCGCTGCGGGAGTACGCCGAATCGCTCGACATCGGGGACCGCGTCCGGTTTACCGGATTCGTCACCGAACAGCAAAAACACGAGCTGCTGTGCTCCGCCTGGGTCGCGCTCACCCCGTCGCTCAAGGAAGGGTGGGGGCTCACGATCGTCGAGGCGGCCTCGCGGGGCACGCCCACGATCGCGTTCCACGGCGCGGGCGGTGTCGCCGAAGCACTCGTCGACGGCGAGACCGGACTGCTCGCGGACGACATCGACGACTTCGTCGCGAAGACCGGGACGCTCCTGCGGGACGATGTCCGGCGAGGCGCGATGGGCGAGGCGGCCCGGAACCACGCCGCCTCGTTCACCTGGGAGGCGTCCGGAGAGCGCTTCGCCGAACTGGTCATGTGCCGCCTCCCGCAGCCGCCACAAAGCGAAGGGAGCGCAGCGACCGTAGCGACTGGTGGCTACAGGGAGGCATAGAGGGCGCATGACCCGCGCGAGCGGAGCGAGCGCCAACCCACTCGGTCATGCGGTCGTCAGCCCGTGCGGTGGAACGTCAGCGGGACCACTACCTGGTGCCGTAGGACGCCGGCTGCCGCTCGTCGGTCGAAGGGTCGCCACCGTTCTTCTCGATCTCGCTGGACACCTTGTCGACCGCCTCCTGCGGTGTCACGACCAGCGCGGAGGCGAGCGCGTACGCACCCGTCACCGCCAGCACAGCGGCGATCACTCCGGCCAGCAGCAGGCTGCTTAGGGTCTTCATGCCTTTATCTCCCTCGCGGCATCCAAGTGCGGGCACGTTACCACGCGGTAGCTAGTCATGGGAGGGGCGCTTTCGCAGACCTCTCACGACCGCGGCGATCGTCACCGCCAGCGCCAGCACATGGCCCGCCAGAGGCAGCGGCCAGCGCGGCTCCGGCGCTGTCCTGGGCGCGTTCGGGTTCTCGTACAGGGAGAGGGTGGGGCCGGCGTAGACCAGATCGAGACCCGCGAGGGCGCTCGTTGGCACCGCGCCGCCCGCGCCGTGCTGCACGAGCACCCACCTCATATCTGTCACCGGCTCACCGGCCGCGAGTCGACGGCGGATCTCGGCCGTCCGCCCACTCTCGCCGCTGACGCGCAGGTCACCGACGAGCAGAGTGTCGTCGACAACCACCGGCACCTTCAGATAGCGCGGGGCGGGGTCCAGGACCACGGTGTCGCGGTTCCACGGGTACGCGCGGTATGCCGTGAACGGCAGCGACAACACCTCACCGCCGTCGACCCGGTCCGCCACGATCGCCCAGTCGCGCGGATAGTCGACCGGCCGCAGGCGGCCCGCGCCGCCAAACGCCAGATCCGGCATCACGACCACCGGCAGCAGGGCCGCCCCAACGAGCACCGGTGTGCGGCCGAGCCGCTCCGCGCCGAGGGCGGCGCAGGTGACGAGGAGAAGCGCGTACGGCATGAGGAACTTCTGGCCATCCCGGAACAGACCAGCACCGGGCACGTGCGCGACGAGCCATTCGAGGGCGGGTGCGGCTGGTCCAGTACCAAGAAGGGCAAGGACGAAACCGACAAGAGCGACCACCGACAGCCGCGTCGCCGCGCTCCAGCGGCGGCGCAGCACCGGATAGCCCGCCGCCGCCAGCGCGAGCAGCACGACCGTCGCCAGCGGTGCGAGGACCGAGGCGCGGCTGTCGGGCGTCGTCTGCGCGTTCCAGATGCCGCCCGTGCCGAGCAGCGCGCCCAGCGGACCGCTCCAGTTCTCGCCGCGGGCGGCGAAAGCCGCCACTCCCTCCGCGTCGGAACGCCCACCCGCCGTCGTCACGAGCGCGGCCAGCATCCACGGCGCGTTCAGGGCCGCGGCGGCCAACCTCGCCTTCCAAGGAACGGAAAGCACACACACCACGACGAACGCGATGACGCCGCCGGTCGGCGTCAGAGACGCGACGGCGGCCGCAATCACGATTTTGGCGGTACGCCGCGCGAGTGCCGCCTCGACCAACCAGGGCAGGGCGGCGTAGCACAACAGCAGTCCCCACTGTCCAATGAGGAGTCGTTCGGCGAGGAACGGCGTCCACGCGTACCCGATCGCCGCCACGATCCTGGTGAGCATGCGATCGGTGGGTACCAGGCGGCCCGCGCCGAGAGCGGCGGCGTAGACGATCCCGGCGAGCGCGATCCGCTGCACCAGCCAGCCGGGAATCACCTGTGTGGCCACCGAGACGGCGGCATCCAGCGGCACCGCCCTCGGGAGCGCGTCGACCGGGGCGAGGAAATCCCAACGCAGTGGCTGGCGCGGCACGAAAACCATGTCGTAGGCGAGCACGTAGCCGGGCGCGGCGAGCGGGGCCAAGATGGCGACCGTGACAAGGGCGGCGGTGGCGTGGAGCATCAACCGTTCGCGCACGGTTGACCTCCTCACTACGCTGACCGGGTCACTCTACGGTGGCGATCTTCCGGAGGTGTCGTGGCTTCTTCGACTCGCGCGGCCTCGCTCGGCCGTGCCGGCGCGGTGGTCACCGGGGCAAACGTCGTGGTCAACCTCGCCGCGTACCTGGTGCCCGTCCTCGGCGCCCGCTACCTGACCTCCGATGACCTCGGCGCGCTCGCCACCGCCATGGCCCTCTTCGCCATCGCCACAGTGCCCGGCATGGGCCTCCAGACCGCGATCGCGGTATCGGTCGCCCGGGGCGAGAGCCCCGCCAACCTCGGCCGGACCTCCACCACGACCGCTCTTCTCTGCGGTGCCCCGCTCCTGCTCGCCACCCCGCTCCTGGTGGCCGTGCTCGACCTGCCGCTGGCCGTGCCGCCGCTGATCGCCGCCATGACCGTACCCATCGTGCTGGCCTGCCGGCCCCTCGGCGAGCTACAGGGAAGGTCGCGGTTCTCCAAGCTTGCGGTGGGCCTGGTGGTCGTCGCCCTCGGCCGGTACGCCGGCGTCGTGATCGGTCTGGCGGCCGGCCTCGGACTGGTCGGCTCCCTCATGGTGGGCGTCGCGGTGGCGTGGTTCGGACTCCCCGTCGTGGCCCGCCTGGGCCACTCTCCCCACGTGACCGCCTCGGGCCGATTGCGGGGCGGAGCGGTCTTCACGGCCGCCAGCGCCACGCTCGCGATGCTGGTCGCCTCCTACGCCGACCTGATCCTCGCCCGAACCGTCCTCCCAGCCGCCGCCTCCGGCGCATACGCCGTCGGCGCGGTGCTCACCCGCGGCGCCATCTGGGCCCCGCAGGTCATCACGATGCTCGCTCTGCCCCGGCTCGCCCAGGGCCATCGCAGGACACTCGTGGCCGGGCTCGGGTTGGTGGCGGGGGCCGGGTTGGCGCTGGTCGGGCTGACGGCGGCGGCATCCGAACTCGCCGTGCGCGTAGTAGGTGGCGCCGACTACCTGTACCTGACCGTGGACGCGCCGTGGTTCGCCGCACTGGGCGCCGTGTACGCGGTCATCTTCTTCCTACTGAACGCCCAGATCGCCGCATCCGCACGATGGCCATCAGCTCCATTGTGGCTAGCCGTGGCCGCACTACCGCCCGCGATCCTGGTCCTGGGCCGCCCATCGATCGGCTCGGTGCTGGCGTGCGCGTTGACGGTGGCCCTGTCAGCAGCGACGGCCATGCTAATCCGCGTCCTCCGCACCCCACCCCCCACCCCGCCTCCTCCCGCCGCGTCCGCGCCGTCTTCCTCGGCGTCCGCGCCCCCTTCTCCCGCCGATCAAGGGCAAACGCACGCGCTTTGATCTCTTTTCCGCGTGCATTCGGCCTTGATCGATGCGAATGCCCTTGATCGGCAGCGCGGCGCGCGACTGGCGTACTGGCGGTTAGGGTCCGCGCAGCTAGGCGCTGTGGCCTCATCGCGCCCGTGATGACGGCTGCCGCAAGAAGTGGCAAGGTCAGGGCGAATATGAGGACGACATCGATCGAACCCATGGCGGCAGTGATATGCGAAAGGGGCCATCCCTCAATGAGGGATGGCCCCTGACCTGGTCGGGGTGGCCGGATTTGAACCGACGACCTCTTCGTCCCGAACGAAGCGCGCTACCAAGCTGCGCCACACCCCGATCGTGCCCGCGTAATACTAGCCGACCGGTCCGGTGGGACAAACTCGGTATCCCGCCTACCGTGGGATCAAGGTCAACACGCTGGCCTCTGGCGGGCAGGCGAAGCGGACCGGTGCGGTCGGGTGGGTGCCGAGGCCGGCTGTCACGTGGAGCCAGGAGTCGGAGCCGGGCCACCGGAACAGGCCGCGTGCCATGGAGCGGGGCAGCTCGCAGTTTGTCACGAGGGCGCCGACGAACGGTACGCAGACCTGGCCGCCGTGGGTGTGGCCGGCGAGGAGGAGGTCGAAGCCGTCGCCGGACATGGCGTCGAGGATGTACGGCTCGGGGGAGTGGGTCAGGCCTACGCGCACGTCGGCCTCGGGTGAGGCGGGGCCGGCGACGAGTTCGTATTCGTCGCGGCCGACGTGCGGGTCGTCGACGCCGATGAGCTCGATGAGGCGGCCGCCGGCCTTGAGGGAGGTGCGGGCGTTGTTGAGGTCTGCCCAGCCGGCGCCGACGAAGACGTCGCGCAGCTCCTCGGTGGGCAGGTCGGCGCCCTGGCGGTACTCCCGGTCGGGGAAGAAGTAGCTGAACGGGTTTTTCCAGACCGGGCCTTTGTAGTCGTTGGAGCCGAAGACGAAGGCGCCTGGGTAGTCGAGCAGGGGTTCGAGCGCGCGCAGGGCTCCGGGAACAGCGGCCGGGTGGGCGAGGTTGTCGCCGGTCACCACGACCAGGTCGGGGTCGGTGGCTGCCAGGGAGGCTACCCAGTCCTGTTTGCGGCGCTGGTTGGGTGTCATGTGCATGTCGGAGAGGTGCAGGATGCGCAGCGGCTCGGCGTCGGGGGCGAGCACGGGCACGTCGTAGCGCCGGAGTGTGAACATGTTTCGTTCGATCAACGACGCGTACGCCAGTGTGGCGGCGCCAGCGGCGGCCGTGCCCGCGGCGATCGAAAAGAGAGTGCGCTTCCGCATGGGCCCCAGAGTAGTTTGACCCACCATGAGCACGCTCAAGGACACCATCACCACCGACATGCGCGCCGCGTTGAAGGCGCGCGACGAGCTCACCACGTCGACCCTGCGGATGGCGTTGGCGGCGATCGGCGCGGCCGAGGTCGCTGGCGACACGAAGCGGGCGCTCTCGGACGAGGAGGTGCTCGCCGTGCTCACCAAGGAGGCGAAGAAGCGCCGGGAGGCGGCCACCGCGTTCGCGCAGGCGGGGCGTGAGGAGCAGGCGGCCCGGGAGAACGCCGAGGGGGACGTGCTGGGACGGTACCTGCCGAAGCAGCTCGACGACGCCGAGCTGGCCGGCGTGGTCGCGGAGGCGCTGGCGGGTGCCGGGCTCAGCGGCAAGGCGCAGATGGGGCAGGCGATGAAGGCGGCGCAAGCCGCCGTGGCTGGCCGTGCCGAGGGTGGCAGGGTTGCGGCGGAGGTCCGCCGCCAGCTCGCGGTCTGAACAGCGCATCAAATGCCGCCGGCGGCCCCTTGAGGGGCCGCCAGCGGCGGGGCTCAGTTTCTAGGCGGGAATATGGTGCCGCCTCTACGGCCCGGTGGGGTGCTCTGGCCCGGTTGCGGGGCGCCCTTGCCGTTGCTGACCTGGATGATGACGATGCCGCCCTTGATCGTGCGGCCGTCGGGGCTGGTGCCGGCAGCGGTGTTGGCGGGGCAGGACGAGTTGACCGGGATGCGGTCGACCTCGACCTCGAAGCCGGCGCTGCGGAGCCGCGACCGGGCGTCGTCGATGGACCTGCACTTCACGTCCGGGATGCTGCGCTGGTCACCGTCGACGATCTTGCCGGACGGTGGCGTGAAGTTTTGCGAGGGTTTGCCCTTCATGGCGTCGCGCACGGTCTCCCACACCGCCGGGTTGACCTGATCGTGCGAGAACCTGACCGTGGTCTGCGCCCAGTCAGGGTCGCCGATGATGCCCGCCACCGTGAGCTGCTTGGTGCTGACGATCAGCGACGCGGTCTTCTCGCCGTCGGTGGTGCCGCTCTTGCCCATCACCGGCTTGCCCACGATGTTGCGCACGCCCGGCGCGGTGCCGCCCGCGCACTTGGACGCCGAGGACCGGTCGCCGACCGGGCAGCGGGCGGCGTCGACGGCGGCACGTGCAACCTCGGTCTTGATCCGCTGCTCGCACCGCGGGTTGGCGACGTCGAGCTTGTTGCCGTCCTGGTCACGGATCTCCTGGACGGGGATCGGCTCGCAGTACTTGCCGTCGGCGGCGAGCGTGGCGTAGGCGTTCGCCATGTCGAGCGGCAGGGCGGAGGAGACGCCGAGGGTGAAGGCGCCCCACTGGTCGACGCCGCCCTCCTCGGTGGCCCGGCGGGCATCGTCGGCGCTGAGGAAGCGGACGCCCATCTTCTGGGCGGCCTTGACGACGTTGCCGGCGCCGGCGCGCTCCTCAAGCGGCACGAAGTACGTGTTGACCGAGCGGCCGAACGCGCTCCACATGTTGTGGACGCCGGCCATCGACTTCACGGCGTTCTGCGGGCAGTACTTGTTGGTGCCGGGGCACGCCGCGGGTGAGCCGTACTCGATGATGTACTTCGACTGGTACACGTCTTTGGCGTTGATGGTGTATTCGAGCGGATAGCCCTTTTCGAGCGCCGCGACCATCGTGAAGACCTTGAACGTAGAGCCGAACTGGTAGCCGTGGATGTCGCCGCCACCGGTCAGCAGCGGGTTGGTCGTGTTCGGGTACGTGCCGCGGATCTTCTTCTTGGCCTTCGCGGGGTTGGTGGAGATCTTGTTCTGCGGGCGCTCGGGGTCGTCGAGCTTGAACGTGCGGTTGACGGCGAGCGCGCGTACCCGACCGCTGCCCGGCTCGATGCCCGCGAGCATCAGGGCGTGCTTGTTGCCCGTCTTGAGGTGTTTCTCGACGTTCTTCTTGGCCGCGTCCTGGGTCCTCGCGTCGAGTGACGTGACGATCTGGTAGCCGCCGCTCTTGAGCCGCCGCTCGCGGTCGTAGGAGGTGGCGCCGAAGGTCTCCTGCTCCATCCACCAGCGGTAGAAGTAGTCGCAGAAGAAGCCCCAGTGGTTCTTGCTGGCCGCCACGCAGCCGTTCGGGGTGCGCTTGTCCTTGACCTTCAGCTCGACCGCCTTGGCGGCCGTCGCCTGCTCGGGCGTGATGGCCTTGGTCTCGACCATGTTGTCGATGACGTAGTTGCGGCGGTCGAGCGCCTGCGGGTGCCCGGCCGGCGTGGTGGGGTCGTACGCCGAGGGCGCCTTGACCATGCCGGCGAGCATCGCGGCCTCTTCGATCTTCAGGTCCTTCGGGTGTTTGCCGAAGTAGACCTGGCTGGCGGCGAACACGCCGTACGCGCCGTTGCCGAAGGGTGCGGTGTTCAGGTAGCGCTCCAGGATCTCCTCTTTCGACATCTCCTTGTCGAGTTGGAGCGCGTACTTCATCTCGCGGAACTTGCGAGCGTTGGTGTCTTCCGTCGCGGCGACGACGTCCTGCGGGTGGGTCGCCGAGTACGCGATGAGCATGCGGACGAGCTGCATGGTGAGCGTCGAGGCGCCCTGCTGGGTGGTGCCGGCCTGGTTGTTGGCGACGAAGGCGCGCGCGATGCCCTTGGCGTCGACGCCGTTGTGGGTGCGGAAGTTGTGGTCCTCGGCCGCGATGATCGCTTCCTGCATGATCGGTGCGACGTCCTTGAGCGGCACGTCCCGGCGGTTTTCGTCGTACATAGTGGCGATGAGGGTCTTGCCGTCGGACGCGTAGACGTACGAGATCTGCGGGGGCCGCTTGACGGTCAGCTCGCTGGGAAGGTTGTCGAACGTTTCGGCGCCGGCTTTTGCCGCCAAACCCGACATCGCAACCGCCGGAAACGCGGCCGCGGCGACCACAACGCCAGCCAGCAAACCGCAGATCAGCAGCGACGCGGCATTCGTCAGCAGGTTGTGGTCACGCTTCCGCATCCAGGTCACCCCGTCAGGGTACGTGAGAGCTCCACGAGGGGCAGTCCCGAGGAAAGTCCTACGACTTTCGGGCATGTCCTGCGGGCGCTGGCCTCGTTGTGCTAGACGCACGACCCCCTGCGTGCGGATGCGTTCTCCTGATGTTGAGTTTGACTCCTTAGCGGGACACTTGACGTGAGTTTTCGCAGATGGGTGCGGGGTACCCATGATCCGGACGCTTGGGGAGCGTCCGCGATGTCCGGTTCGATGGATTTGCCAGACAACGTTGCGTAATCGTACGACTACAGAGCATGATGGTCCGGCGAGTATTGCACGTGCACTTGCTGGACTCGGGGGATGGACAGCAAGTGTCCAGGGGGAGTCCCGACCGGGCATTGGTGTGGACAGTCGGGAAGCGGAACTGCAAGGGGGGACGGGATGATCACAGACTGGCCGAGCATGGCAGCGTGCCAGAACGGTGACCCTGATGCACTTTTCGTGCAGGGGGCCGAGCAGAACGTCGCGAAGCGGATCTGTCGCAGTTGTCCAGTGCGCTATGAGTGCCTGGCAGATGCGCTGGACAACCGCATCGAGTTCGGTGTGTGGGGTGGCATGACCGAACGCGAGCGACGCGCTCTGTTGCGCCGGCACCCGCACGTGGGCAGCTGGCGAAAAATGTTCGAGGCAGCCATGCGTGACAAGGAGAAGGTCCTGGTCACCGCCGGCTGAGGGCGTCACCTACAGTTCGCAGCCCGTCGACGTCATGGATGTCGGCGGGCTGCGCACTCACCTCGGCCGTCGGTACACGTGGGAAGGCGTCCGTGAAGACGGCGGCCACGCGCTGCTCGCGGGACGTCTGCTGAGCCAGCGCCGCGTGCACCCGCAGCGCTTCGGCGGTGGCCTCATGGCCACCGAGCTCGTCGAGCTCGGCCGCCGCGGCCAGGCTCCGCTCCGCGGACAGTTCCACCGCGGTGTGGTGTACCCGGTTGAGCACCAGCCCGGCGAGTGGCATGCGCTCCTCGCTCAGGCGGCGCGCGAAGAACGCGGCCTCCCGGACCGCGTCGGGCTCGGGCGCCGCGACCAGCAGAAACGCCGTCTCTTGAGCCTGGAGTATCCGGTACGTCTGCTCCGCCCGTTGCCGGAAGCCGCCGAACATGGAGTCGAGCGCGGCGACGAATCCTGACAGGTCGGTCAGCAGCTGTGCGCCGATGATCTTCTGGACGACCTTGGTGAACACGTTGAACGACGCCGTGACCAGCGTGAACATGCTGCGACCACCGGCACGGGCAGGCGCCAGCAGCAGGCGCAGCATCCGGCCGTCGAGGAACCGGGCGAGCCGGGCGGGCGCGTCGAGGAAATCGAGCGCCGAGCGGGACGGCGGAGTGTCCACCACGATCAGGTCCCATTCGCCGCGCGCGTGGAGCTGACCCAGCTTCTCCATGGCCATGTACTCCTGCGTGCCGGAGAACGTGGAGCTCATCGCCTGGTAGAAGGGGTTCGCGAAGATCTCGGCGGCGCGGACCGGGTCGGTGTGGGTGAGCACGACCTCGTCGAAGGTCCGCTTCATGTCGAGCATCATCGCGTGCAACTCGCCGCCCGACTCGTCCGCGTCGATCTCCTTGACCTGCCGGGGCGTGTTGTCCAGCTCGGTCAGGCCCAGAGACTGGGCGAGCCGCCGCGCAGGGTCGATCGTCAGGACGACCGTCCGGCGCCCATGACGCTCGGCGGCGCGCAGCGCGAGCGCGGCAGCGGTAGTGGTCTTGCCGACCCCACCCGAGCCGCAGCAGACCACGATCCGCACGTTGGGGTCCGCGAGGATGCGGTCCACGTCGAGCGAGGGCACCGGTCGAGCGTATCCGGATCTCGCCGGCCCGGTCACAGCGCGCTCACTGTGGTGTGAGCAGCGCCGCGGTCAGCTTGTCGAGGCCAGCGCGGTCGACGCCCTCGGGGAGCAGCGGCAGCTCCACCATCGGGCGACCCAGCTCCGCCAGGTCCAGCCGCAGCGACTCTTCGAGCGCGCGGCGGGTCTGGTGGGCCTTCGCCTCGGCATGCAGCCCGGCGACGACGCCTCGTTCGGTCGGCAGGCCCGCGGCGGCCAGCCCTCGCCGCAACTCGGCCTGGGTGACCCGAGCGTCGGTGAGGAGCGGAGCCCGGGTCGCGTTGACGATCAACTTGCCGATCGGGATACCCAGCGTGGTCAGCTCGTTGATCGCGTCGACCGTCTCCTGTACCGGCATCTCCTCAAGCAGGGTGACCACGTGTACCGAGGTCATGGGCGAGCGGAGGAGCGCGGCGACACCTTGGCTCTGGGTCTTGATCGGGCCCATCTTGGCGAGCCGGGCAGTCTCGGCGGTCACGTTCAGGAAGCGACCGATGCGGCCGGTGGGCGGCGCGTCGAGGACCACCGCGTCGTACACCCGCCGGCCCTCCGCGGTGCGGGTGGTGGCTTCTTTGACCTTGCCGGTGAGTAGGACGTCGCGCATGCCCGGGGCGATCGTCGTGGCGAAGTCGATCGCGCCGACCTTGCGCAGGGCCCGGCCAGCGGCGCCGAGCTTGTAGAAGAGGTCGAGGTACTCGAGCAGCGCCAGCTCGGCGTCGACAGCGAGCGCACGCACTTCGCCGCCGCCGGCGGTCGTGGCTATGCGGCGCTCCTCGTAAGGCAGTGGCTCGGTCTCGAACAGTTCGGCGATGCCCTGGCGGCCCTCGACCTCGACCAGCAGGGTGCGCCGGCCGCCCGCGGCCAGCCCGAGGGCCAGCGCGGCGGCCACGCTCGTCTTGCCGGTGCCGCCCTTACCAGTGACGACGTGCAAGCGAGCAGGCCACGCTGCTGTTGGATCGGCGGTCACTATCGTTCCTGGTAGGAGCCGTGGCCGACCACGACGGCGCTCGACCCGGATTCCGGTTCAGGTTTCACGCTCCGAGCGTAGTCCGATCAGTTACGAGGCGATTTCACAGACGAACCAGCCAGTCTTCTGCACCACGGTGAAGGTGAGCTGCTGCTCGGCGATCTTCTCGTCGGACGTGGTCATCGTGACCTTCACGGAGACCTTCGCGCTCTCCGAGTCCTGATTGTCGATCTTCGGCTCGTCCCACTTGTATCGCGGGCTCTGGTACTTCGTGGCCAGGTTCTTGACCTCGTCGACCTTCTTCTTCATCTCGGCCTCGTCGCGCGACTCGGCACACACGAGGTCGTTTGCCTTGGCCGGATCCTGGTCGTTGTAGACGGCCTTCAGGAACTCCTGGACGGCGGCCACCGGCTCGGCCTGGCCGGGGTTGGGCTCGGTGTTGCGCAGCAGCAGGACCGCGCCGGTGATGCCGCCGCCGCAGAGCACGACGGCGACCGCCGCCACGACCGCGGCGATGACCAGGCCGGTGCGCTTCTTCGGGGGGCCGGGCACCGGTCCGCCCGGGTACGCCGGGTAGCCGGACACGGGCTGTGGCGGGTACGGCTGAGCGGAGACCGGCTGCGGCGGGTAGGGCTGGGGCGGGTAGGGCTGCCCGGAGACGGGCTGGGGTGGGTAGGGCTGGCCCGAGGTGGGCTGCGGCGCGTACGGCGAGCCGGAGGTCGGCGCGTACGGCTGGCCCGAGGTGGGCTGGGCCGGATACGGCGGGCTCGACGTCGGCTGCCCGTACTGCGGCTGCCCGTACTGCGGCTGGTAGGGGCCGTAGTTGGGCGGAGGTGGCGGTGGCGAGGTGGGCGGCGGGGGCGACTGCGCGGGCGGTGCGGCGTACGGATCGACCGGCGGCGGATAGCCAGGCTGGCCCTCCGGCTGCTGGTTGGCGCCGCCATACGGCGGTTGCGTCATGGTCTCCCCCACAGGCCCGCGATCGTGTGCCCGTCAGGGTAACGCTCCGGGGCACGCGGTGGGCGACCCCGGTCCTCGCGCGCGCTAGGGTGCCGGCATGCAGAAGTGGGAGTACGCCACCGTGCCGCTGCTGGTGCACGCGACCAAGCAGATCCTCGACAACTGGGGTGAGGACGGCTGGGAATTGGTGGCCGTGGTACCGGGCCCCAACCCCGAGCAGCTCGTCGCGTACCTCAAGCGTCCAAAGGCGGCGTGATGGCCGACCCGTACGCGAAGCTCGCCGAGCTCGGGCTGTCCTTGCCCGAGGTCGCGGCCCCGGTGGCGGCCTACGTGCCGGCCGTGCAGTCGGGCAAGTTGGTGTACGTCTCGGGGCAGGTGCCGATCGCCGACGGCAAGGTGCTGGCCACCGGCAAGGTCGGGGCCGGGGTCTCTCCCGAGCAGGCCAAGGACCTGGCGGAGCGGTGCGCGCTGAACGCCCTCGCCGCCATCGACTCGCTCGTCGGCCTGGAAAACGTGGTCAAGATCGTCAAGTTGACCGGGTTCGTGGCGTCGGCCGAGGGGTTCACTGGCCAGCCGGGTGTGATCAACGGTGCGTCGGAGCTGTTCGGCGCGGTGTTCGGTGAGGCCGGTCAGCACGCGCGCAGCGCGGTGGGCGTCGCGGAGCTGCCGCTGGGCGTGCCCGTCGAGGTCGAGGTCATCGTCGAGGTCGCATGACCCGCGCGAGCGGAGCGAGCGCAACCAGCGCTGTCATACGACCCCCGTACCATCGCTGGCATGGTGGGGCATGTCACGGCGCCGGCGGGGGCGCTCGCTGACCAGGTGCCGAGCTGGGTGACGCTGATCCGCGCGCCCAACCCGGGCGTGATGACGCTGGATGGGACCAACACCTGGGTCCTGCGCGTGCCCGGTGAGGAGCACGCGGTGGTGATCGACCCGGGGCCGCTCGACGATGGGCATCTCGACACGATCGCCACCCACGCGCCGGTCGGTTTTGTCCTGATTACGCACGGGCATCCCGATCACGTGGAGGGCGCTCGTGCCCTGTCCGAGCGTTTGGGCGGCTGCGGTGTGATCGCCGCCGACCAGGAGCACTGCGTCGGGGTCGAGCCGCTCGACCCCGACGAGAGCCTGGGCGGCTTCGGCCTGGAGATCCGCGCGGTGTCGACGCCCGGGCACACCCGCGACTCGGTCTGCTTCGAGATCGAGGCGGGCGGCGAGCGGGCGGTCTTCACCGGCGACACGATCCTGGGCCGCGGCACCACCGTGGTCGCCTGGCCGGACGGCGACCTGGGTGACTATCTGACCAGCCTTTCGCGGCTTTCGGCCTACGAGGGAGTGCCGGCGCTGCCGGGGCACGGGCCCGCGCTGGCCGACTGCGCCGCGGCGGCCCGGTTCTACCTGGCACACCGGAAGGCCCGGCTCGAACAGGTGCGACAGGCTGTAGCCGAGGGGGCACGCACCGCGCCCGACGTCGTGGCGAAGGTCTATGCCGACGTCGACCGGTCGCTGTGGCCGGCGGCCGAATGGTCGGTACGGGCTCAACTGGCGTATCTCGGTGTCGCCGGCGGGGAATCGGATTCCGGCCAAGTGTGGTTGGACTCACCGTGACCTGCCCGGTGTGCGGCACCGTCGCGGTGCCCAACGCGCGCTTCTGCCACAACTGTGGTGCGGCGCTGCCCGCTGCCGCCACGCTGCCCGCCGCCGAACGGCGGGTCGTGACCGTACTGTTCGGCGACCTTTCCGACTTTACGTCCTGGTCCGAAGACCTCGACCCGGAGCGGGTCGGCGCGGTCACCGACCGGGTGCTCGCGGCACTGGCCGGCGCGGTCAAGACGTTCGGCGGTCACGTCGACAAGCTCACCGGCGACGGGATCATGGCGGTCTTCGGCGCGCCCGTGGCCCACGAAGACGACGCCGAGCGGGCGGTGCGCGCGGCGCTCAGCATGCAGCGCGCGGTCCGCCGGGTGCTCGACGACGAGCGCGGCGGCGGCGCCCCGCTCGGACTGCGGGTCGGGCTCAACACCGGCGACGTCGTCGCCGGCATCCAGGCCTCGATCGAGTACACGGTCATCGGCGACACGGTCAACACGGCGGCCCGGCTCGCAGACGCGGCCGCCGTCGGTGCGGTCTACGCGGGCGCCAGCACCTCCAGCGCGACCCGGCACGTGGCCTCGTGGCGTGAGCTGCGGCCGCTGCGCCTCAAGGGCAAGCGCGAGCCCGTCCAGGCATACGAGTTGCTGGGGCTGCACGACGCGCCGGGCACGCGGTCGGGTCTGGGCGACGAGGCGCCGTTCGTCGGGCGAGACGCCGAGATCGGGCGGCTCGCGGGCAGGCTCGCCGAGGTCATCGAGAGCGAGCAGCCCCGAGTCCTCGTGCTGACCGCCGAGGCAGGCATCGGCAAGACCCGGTTCGCGGGCGAGGCCGAGCGGTTCGCCGCCGGATACGACGTCGGCGCCGGGCGGTACGCCGCTCGCACGGGTGCCCGGGTGCTGTCGGTGCGCTGCGCCGCGTTCGGCGAGCGCCGGCGGCTGGCTCCGCTCGCCGACCTCGTGCGCACCGCGATCGGCCTGCCCCGCGACGCGGCCACGGCGGTCACCCGCTCGGTCGCCGAGGAGCGGCTCAAGCGGCTCGCCCAGCGGATCGCTCGGTCACGGCCAGACGCTGAGGCGCCGCCGATCGCCGTCGAGCTGCTGCTGACTCTCATGGGATACGGGGAGATGCAGACCGCACACGGCGTGCCCGCCGGCGTGGCGGAATGGAGTTCCGACGGGCCTGGGCCCGACGCGCAGGCGATGCCGGTGGCGGTGGCGGAGCTGCTCACCGCGCTGGCCGGCGAGACACCGCTGTTGGTGATCGTCGACGACCTGCACGACGCCACGCCCGAGACGGTCGACGCGCTGGGCGTGACCCTGGCGCGCCTGAGCGGCCCGGTGCTGGTGCTCCTGCTGGGGCGGCCCGAGCTGGTCCGCACCGCGGGTGCGCTGACCCGGCTCTCCGAGGCCGAGGCGCACACCCTGCCGCCGTTGCGGGGCTCCGACGCGGCCCGGTTGCTGACGTCGTACCTGGGCGGCGGCAAGCTGCCGCAGGCCGACACCGACCGGCTGCTCGCCACCGCGCAGGGCAACCCGTTCTACCTGGCTGAGCTCGTCACGCTGCTGATGGAGCGGGGGGCTCTGACACCGGCGGGGCGTGGCGGCGGGATGTGGCGGCTGGCGCCCGGCTCGCTGGGCACCCGGCTGCTCTCCCGTGACCTCGCCGCCGTGCTGGCCGCCCGCATCGATGCCCTCCCGGCCGACGCCCGGGGGGTGCTGCGCGCCGCCGGGGTCCTGGGTCACAGGCTGCCCGGCGGCCCCCTGGGGGCGCCCCGCGAGCGGAGTCCCGGCCGGTCGGGCCGCCCGACCGCCGTGGCGGCCGTCGAGCTGGAACGCGCCGTCGACGAGCTGCTCCAGCGCCGCATGCTACGGCGCACCCGCGACGGATACGCGTTCCCCACCCCGCTGATGCGCGAGGCGGCCTACGCCGGCATAGGCAAGGCCGACCTGGCCGAGCGGCACGCCGCGCTGGCGCAGTGGGCAGCGCCCGCCAATGGTGCCGTGCACGCCCACCGCATCGGCGGATTCAGCGGGATGTCGGCGGCCGACCGCGACGCGTTCATCGCCGACCACGTCGAGGCGGCGGCCGCGCTCGCCGACGCGGTCAGCCTGCGCCCCGACGCGGCCGCACGCACCGTCATGCCGCTCGGTGTCGCCGCCCTGGGGCGAGCCGCCCGGCGGTCGCTCGCGCAGGGCGAGCCGACCCTCGCCGTCGAGCACGCCGAGCGCGCCGCCCGGCTGGCTCGTGAAGGGCTTCCCGGTGCCGACCGGCTGGTGCTCGCCCGCGCCCTGCTGCAGACCGGCCGCGCGGCAGACGCCCTCGCGTACGCCGAGAAGATCGCCGCGAACTCCGGCGACGACGCCGCGTGCCGGGCCGGCGCGCTGCTGGTCATCGGCCGCGCCCACCGGGTGCTCGGCGAGCCGGCGCGGGCTCGGCAGGCATGGCAGGAGTCGCTCCAGGTGTCCACGGAGGCGGGCCTGCCTGGCCCGCGTGCCGAGGCCATGCGGCGGCTCGGCATGGCCGACTACCTGCGCGGGCGGCTGGCACAGGCGAGCAGCCGGTTCGCGGGGGCCTACCAGGTCGACCTGGCCGCCGGCGACCGGCTCGGCCAGGCATGGTCACTGCAGGACCTCGCGTGGGTGACCACCACGCGTGGAGACTTCGCCGGCACCGACGCGGTGCTCGGGCGCGCCGCCCGGCTCTTCGCCGAGCTGGGCGATCCGACCGGCCGGGCATGGTTGCGCGGCACGACGGCGTTCGCGCGGCTGCTCGCCGGCCGGCTGGCCGAGGCGCGCAGGCTGGCTCGCGTGTTCCTGCCGTTCGGCGAGCGGGTTGGCGAGGCGTGGGCGGTGGGCACGCTGCGCGCCGTCGAGGCGTTCGCCGCGGCGGAGATGGGTGATCTGACCGAGGCCGACCGGGAGGCCCGTCAGGCCTACCGCGAGTTCGACGCCGCGCGCGACGACTGGGGCTGCGGGTTCGCGCTCGTGGTGCGGGGCGCGATCGCACGCGGGCTGGGCGAGCCGGAGCACGCCACCGACCTGCTGACGGACGCTCTCGAATACGCCGGGCGGATCGGCCACCCGCTGCTTACGGGCATCGCCGGCACCATGCGCGGGTTCGTGGCGCTGGAGCGCGGCGACGCGGCCAGCGCGGAGTGCGACGCGCAGTCGGTGATCACGAGCGTCGAGCCGCACAATCCGCTCGCGCCGGCCCAGGTGGGGCCGCGGGTGCTGCTGGCCCGGGCCCGGCTGCTGTCCGGCGACTCGGCCACGGCGGTGGGACTGCTCGCCCCCATCGCCACCGCGGCCAAGGGGCCGGCGCTGCTCTTCTCGCGGCGGCAGGCGCTGGCCAGCTACGCGGCCGCGCTGCTCGCCGACGGGCGGCCCGAGCAGGCGCTCGACTGGGCGAGGCGGGCGATCGCGGTGCCGGCGGAAGACGTGCACAGCTGCGTGACCGCCGCCGAGGTACTGGCCGAGGCGCTGGCCGCCACCGGTCTGCACGACGAGGCGGTGGCGGCGGCCGACGAGGCGGTCCGGCTGGCGTACTCGACGCAGCGGCTGGGCGAGCGGGCCGGCGCCGACGCGGTCCGCGAGCGCCTGGCCGGAGTACAGGCGGCGCCGTGAGTAGTCGCGCGCTGTCTTCGGTACCTTCTTACGCGTGACCGACACCCGTCCTGGCGCGCTTCCGTTACCGGTTGTGCCAGGCCTGTCTGAATTGTCGGTTTTAGCCCGCGGTGGGTACGCGACCGTCTACCGCGCTACGCAGGTCTCCGTGGCGCGCGAGGTCGCCGTCAAGGTGGAGAACCGCACCCTCGACAACGAGCGCGACCAGCGCCGTTTCCTGCGCGAGGCGCGTGCGGCCGGCCGGATGTCGTCCCACCCGCACGTCGTCGACCTCTTCGACGCCGGTGTGACCGCCGACCAGCACCCATATCTGATCATGGAGCTGTGCGACGGCTCCTACGCCGAGCGCATGCGCAAGTCGCCACTCACTCCGACCGAGGCGCGCGAGGTCGGCGTGAAGATCGCCGATGCGCTGGCCGACGCCCACCAGCTCGGCGTGCTGCACCGCGACGTGAAGCCGGCCAACATCCTGTGCAGCCGGTTCGGCGAGCCGGCGCTGGCCGACTTCGGGCTCGCGATCCTCGCCGAGACCCGCGACTCGTCAGTGACCCTCGAGGTGCTCACGCCGGCGTACGCGCCGCCGGAGATGTTCCGGCACAGCGCGCCCTCGCCAGCCGTCGACGTGTACGCCCTCTGCGCCACCCTGTACGCCGTGATGCGCGGCAAGCCGCCCCGCTGGCACGAGGATCGCAACCCGAGCCTCATCACGCTGGTCGAGCTCTTCAACCAGCCGGTCCCGGACCTGCCCGGCACGCCGCCGGCCCTGATGGAGCTCCTGCGCCGGGGGATGTCCAACGATCCCGCCGCGCGCCCCTCGGCAGCGGCGTTGCGCGACGCACTGGGCGAGGTGTCGCTGGCGCCCGCCCCCGCGCCACAGAAGCCCAGCGGGCAGGGCGTGTACGTATCCCGTAGCTACTCGCCCCCAGCCACGATGAACCCGGACGACGGCACACCGACCGTGCCCTCGAAGCAGGGCCGGAGCCGCTTGCGGTGGTGGCTGGCGGGCCTGGCCGCGCTCGCGGTGGCCGTCCTGATCGGCGCGGGTACCTGGTACGCGGTGGGCGCGCCCGGGCCGGATCCGACCCCGACGGCGGCTTCGACGACCGAGCCCGCCATCGGGGCCACCTCACTGTCGGCCGGTGGGGTACTCCCGGGCTGTCTGGTGCCGCTCAACGGCGGGCGCTGTCCGGAGGCCGAGGAGTGCTACGGACCGGTCAGCACCGCCGGCGGCAAGGTCCGCGCCGAGCAGGTGCCGTGCGCCGGCCGGCACACCTGGGAGACGTACGCGATCGGCGACCTGCCGTCTCGGCTGGCCGGCGCCGGCCTGGCGCAGGTCAAGGCCGATCCGGCCGTGAAGACCCTCTGCAGCCGCTTCACGTTCTCGCAGACGACACTGATCTTCAGCCCCGAGGGCTGGCAGTTCGAGGTGCTGCCCGGCGAGCGCGATTTCCGGTGTCTCGCGGGCAAGGGGACCAACGGGTTGACCGGTCACACGCTCGGTCGCTGAGTCGTTGATCCAAACCGGCAGCTCATCCGTATGTCACCCTGCGGGGAACGTCTGCGTGGGGAGCCGCCGTGCCCGGGTTACGACGTCTGTTCGCGGTCCGAAAGCCGACCGCGTTCGAAGTGCTGCCCTGGATACCGACGCTCTTCGGCGTCGCGCTGATGATCGGGCTCATGGTGATCTCGATCGTGCTGTCGCTCCGGCCCGAGTCTCCCGGTGGCTCGACGGCCGCTGAGCCGGGCGCCCTGCCGCCTCCGATCGAGTTCACCATCCCGGCCGATCCTGAGCCGACCACGCCACCACCCTCGACGCCGACGCCGTCCGCGTCCGTGGCGCCTACGCGCCCGGCCGCACCGGTACGCACCACCCCGGGCCGCGAGACGCCGCCCGACCCGGAGCAGGAGTCGCCGCCGGCCGTCCCGCAACCGCCGCAGGCCACCGTCACCGGCCGGTACGGGGTGCTCGACTCGTTCGGCGACTCGTTCATCGGCGAGGTGCTGGTGTCGAACAGCGACAGCAGCCCGCAGAACTGGACGGTGCGGCTGCGGTTTCCGTCGAACGTTGGCAACCTGCGCACGTTCTGGATAGAAGGCGCACCCCAGGGCACGATGCGACGCTCCGGCGACACGTACATCTTCACCAGCGGGGTGCCGGTGGACGGGGGGAGGTCCGTCCCGCTGCGGTTCCACTACGACCGGGTGGGCAGCGGCGACAAACCCTCGTCGTGCACGGTGAACGGCGCCGCCTGCTCAATATGAGCGGGGCTGGTCCAGGACGTGCTGGGCCACGAAGTTCAGGATCATCTCGCGGCTGACGGGGGCGATCCGGCCGGCCCTCACCGCACCGAGCAGCGTCGCCACGCCGTACTCGGTGGTCATGCCGTTGCCACCGTGCACCTGTATGGCCGTGTCCACGGCGAGCGCGGCCGCCTCCGCTGACGCGTACTTCGCCATGTTGGCCGCGACGCCGGCCTCCAGGTCGCGCCCCGCGTCGTACAGGGTGGCCGCCTTGGCGATCATCAGCCTGGCCAGGTCGACCTGTACGGTCGCGTGTGCCAGCGGGTGCGCGACCGCCTGGTGCGCCCCGATCGGCCTGCCCCAGACCTGCCGGGTGGAGGCGTAGGCGCTCGCCCGCTCCAGGGCGTACCGGGCGGTGCCGGCACCCATGGCGGCGACCGTGATCCGCTCGGGGTTGAGCCCGGAGAACAGCGCGGGCAGGCCCGCCTCGACGCCGCCGATCAACGCGTCGGCCGGTACTCGCACGTCGTCCAGGTACAGCAGCCACTGGTTCTCCGGCGACACGATCTCCATGTCCAGATTGGACATCGTGAGGCCGGGGGCGTCGACAGGCACCATGAAGAGCGCCGGTTGGAGCCGGTCGCCGCTCGCGACCCGCGCCACCACCAGCACGTACGCCGACTCGTCGACGCCCGAGATGAAGCACTTGCGACCGGAGAGAACCCAGTCGTTGCCGTCCTGCCGCGCGGTCGTGCCGAGCTTGTGGAAGTTCGAACCCGCCTCCGGCTCGGTGATCGCGAACGCCACCTTCAGCGACCCGTCGGCGAAACCCGGAAGATAGCGGGCCCGTTGCTCGCCGGTGCCGTGCCGGGCGATGACGGTGGCGGCGATGGCCGGCGAGACCACGAGCAGCAGCAGCGGGCAGCCCGCGGCGGCCAACTCCTCGCAGACGATGGCCAGCTCTGTGATGCCGCCGCCACCACCGCCGTACTCCTCGGGAACGCTCACGCCGAGGTAGCCGAGCTTGCCGGCCTCGCCCCACAGCTCGGTGGTGTGCTGGCCCGCTTTCGCCTTGGCCACGAAGTAGTCGTGGCCGTAACGGCGGCCGAGGGCCGCCACGGCGTCGCGGAGGTCGGACTGTTGAGGGGTGAGATCGAAGTCCACAGTAGACCTACTCGGGGGTGAGGACCGCCAGTACGGTTCCGGTGTCGACCTGCGCCCCGGCGCTCACGGGGATCGAGGTGACGACCCCCGCTGCCGGTGCGTGTACGGGGTGTTCCAGCTTCATCGCTTCCAGCGTCATGAGCAACTCGCCTGCGTCGACCCGCTGGCCAGGCACCACGAGCACCCGGTTGACGGCACCGGGCAGCGGTGCGAGGAGTGAGCCGTCGGTCAGCTCCGCCGCCGGCTCGGGAAAGCGCGGCAGTTCGGCGAGGGTGACCGAACCTTCCGGACTGTCCACGTAGGAGGCATCGCCGACGCGGTGCACCCGGAAGGTGAGCCGGATGCCGGCGAGGTCGAGCACCACGCGGTGCGGTTCGGCGCTGACGATCGCCACCGCCGGGTGGTCGTCGGTCACCGGCGGCTGGCCCAGCCCTGCCAGATCCAGCTCCTCCGGGTCGACTGCCCGGACCCACCAGCCCGCGAGATCGCCGGTCCGGTGCAGCCGGTACCCGACCTCGACCGGCCCGGCGGGCCCGTCGAAGACGGTGGTCTGCGCGCCCGACGGCACGTTGCGCCACCCGGACGGCAGCGAGCGCAGCACCGTGGCGTCCGCCCGGCGAGCCGCCGCACCGGCCAGAGCGGCCGCGAGGCACGACACCCGGACAGCATCCACAGAGGACAGAAGGGGTGCGAACACCTCGGTGTACCGGTCGAGGAAGCCGGTATCGATATCGCCGGACCGGTACGCGTGGTGGCGCAGGACGCGCACCAGCAGGTCGCGGTTGGTGGCCACGCCGTGGATCTCGGTGCGCGTCAGAGCCGAGGCGAGCAGGCGGGCCGCCTCGTGCCGGGTCGGCGCCCACGCGATGAGCTTGGCGAGCATCGAGTCATAGTGCACGCCGATGGTCGAGCCGTCCCGCACGCCTGAGTCGAGACGCAGGCCAGGCTGGGGCAGCGCCCGGAACTCGGCGGCCACCTCGGGCACCCGGAACCGGTGCAGCGTGCCGGTCGCCGGCAACCAGGCGTACGCCGGGTCCTCCGCGCACAGCCGTACCTCGATGGCGTGGCCGCGGATCTGCGGCGCGCTGCCCGCCATGGGCAGCGGCAACCCTTCGGCCACGAGGAGCTGGAGCTGCACCAGGTCCACACCGGACACGCACTCGGTGACGCCGTGCTCGACCTGGAGGCGGGTGTTCATCTCCAGGAAGTAGAACTCGCCGGTCGGCGTGAGCAGGAATTCCACGGTGCCGGCGCCGACGTATCCGACCGCGCGGGTGGCGGCCACCGCGGCGTTGCACAGGTCTTCGCGCATCTGGGGGGTGACCGCCGGCGACGGCGTCTCCTCGATGAGCTTCTGGTGCCGGCGCTGGATCGAGCACTCCCGTTCACCGAACGGCACGATGTTGCCGTGCGTGTCCGCGAAGATCTGCACCTCGATGTGGCGGGCGCGCTCGACGTACTTCTCGCAGAAGACCGTGCCATCCCCGAACGCACCGGCCGCCTCGCGCCGTGCGGACGCCACCGCCTCGGCGAGGGACTCGGCCTCGCGGACGATGCGCATGCCGCGCCCACCCCCGCCGGCAGACGCCTTCACCATCACCGGAAAGTCGGTGACCTGCTCCGGATCGAGGTACGTGGGCAGCATCGGCACGCCCGCGTCGGCCAGCCGCGCCTTGGCCTCGATCTTGGAACCCATCAGCTGGATCACCTTGGCCGGCGGACCGACCCAGGTGAGCCCGGCGTCGGCCACCGCGGAGGCGAAGTCCGCGTTCTCGGCCAGGAAGCCATACCCGGGGTGCACGGCGTCCGCGCCCGTCTTACGGGCCGCGGCCACTATCAGGTCGCCGCGCAGGTACGTCGCGGTAGGCGCGTTGCCGGGCAGGTGAATGGCGTAGTCCGCCTCGGCGACGTGTGGCGCGTCGGCGTCGGCGTCCGAGTAGACGGCGACCGTCTCGATACCGATCAGCCGGCAGGTCGCGAAGACGCGACGCGCGATCTCACCACGGTTGGCCACCAGGAGTCGTCGGATCATTGTGGCCACCCCTCACATCCGGAAGACGCCGTACCCGGCGGCGCCCTCGATCGGTCCACTGTGGATCGCGGACAGGCAGAGCCCGAGCACCGTCCGGGTGTCGCGCGGGTCGATGACGCCGTCGTCGTACAGCCGGCCGGAGAGGAACAGCGCCACCGACTCGGTCTCGATCTGCCGCTCCACCATGGCGCGCATCGCCTTGTCGGAGTTCTCGTCGTACGGCTGGCCCTTGGCCTCGGCCGCCTGCCGGGCGACGATCGACAGCACGCCGGCCAACTGCGCTGGCCCCATCACGGCCGACTTCGCGTTCGGCCAGCTGAACAGGAAGCGCGGGTCGTACGCCCGGCCGCACATGCCGTAGTTGCCGGCGCCGTACGACGCGCCGAGGTTGACGGTCAGGTGCGGCACCTTCGAGTTGGCGACCGCGTTGATCATCAGAGCGCCGTGTTTGATGATGCCGCGCTGCTCGTACTCCGCGCCGACCATGTAACCGGTCGTGTTCTGCAGGAACAGCAGCGGTGTGGCGGCGGCGTTGGCGAGCTGGATGAACTGTGCCGCCTTCTGCGACTCCTCGGAGAAGAGCACACCGCGCGCGTTCGCCAGCACGCCGATCGGGTACCCGTGCAACTCGCCCCAGCCGGTGACCAGCGCGGTGCCGTACCCCGGCTTGAACTCGTCGAACTCGCTGCCGTCCAGTACCCGGGCAAGGACCTCGCGCGGGTCGAACGGCACCTTGAGGTCGGCGCTCGCGATGGCGACCAGGTCTTCCGGGTCGTGCTTTGGCGGCGCGGGCAGCGAGTTGCGCGCGCCGGACGCCTTGCGCCAGCCCCGGCGGCGCACGCACTGGCGTGCCAGGCGGATGCCGTCGCGCTCGTCCTCGGCGATGAAGTCGGCGAGCCCGGACCGGGTCGCGTGCATCGCCGCGCCGCCGAGCGACTCGTCGTCGGTGACCTCGCCGGTGGCCATGCGCACCAGCGGCGGCCCGGCCAGGAAGACCTTGGCCTGGTTGCGCACCATGACCGTGTAGTCCGACATGCCCGGCACGTATGCGCCGCCGGCGGTCGCGTTGCCGAAGACCACGCTGACCGTGGGGATGCCTGCGGCGGACAGCCGGGTCAAGTCGCGGAACACCCTGCCGCCGGGAATGAAGATCTCGGCCTGGCTGGGCAGGTCGGCGCCGCCGGACTCGACCAGGTTGATCAGGGGCAGCCGGTTCGCCAGAGCGATCTCGCCGGCCCGCTGGGTCTTGCGGAGGGCGTATGGGTTGATGGCGCCGCCCCGGACGGTCGGGTCGTTCGCGACGATCACGCACTCGACGCCCTCGACCACGCCGATGCCGGTCACCACGCTCCCGCCGACCGGATAGTCGGTGCCCCACGCGGCGACGCTCGACAGTTCGAGGAACGGCGCATCCCGGTCGAGCAGCAGCTCTATCCGTTCCCGCGGCAGGAGCTTCCCGCGCGCGTGGTGGCGGGTCACGTACTTCTCGCCACCACCGCCGCGGGCGCTGTCCAGCGCGGCCTCCAGCTCCGCGAGCCGCTCCAGCATCACGCCGCGGTTTTCCAGGTACGACGGGGTGCGCGGGTCGATGGTGGTGTCCAGGACGGCCATGGCTCAGACCCCCATCTGGTTCACATTGATCTCGGACGCGCGCGCCGGCCCAGTCGCACGCCGCGCCACCTCCGTAACGAGCGGCTCGCCCGCGGCGACACGGGACAGCTCCGCTATCTGGGCACGCAGCCGCTCACCCAGCCCCTTTGCCTGCGGATCCATCTGGGCGGGCGATGCCAGAAGGCCGCGAACGACAAAGTTGACCGCCCGCAGGTTGGGTAACTCGTACCGTTCCAGGGGCCGGCCAGCGGTTTCGGGGAGAAGCTCGGCGAACCGGTCGGCCGTCAGCCAGGCACGCAGCCGGGCGTACTCGTCGTCTGAGCGCGCCCAGACACCGACGTTGGCGTCGGGACCTTTGTCACCCGACCGGGTGCCCACCTCGCGGGGCGGTCGCCCCTGTGAGGGGCCACCCGGCACGCTCGCCGCCTCCTCAGGCGCGGCGGTGATCGTGGGCGCCGGGATCGCCGCCGGGACCCCATCGGGATGGACGGCCACGTGCTCGCGCTGCGGCACCGCGTCGGCCGTGAAGACCCCGTACGGCGAGGCGTCGGAAGGGGGCGTGGTGAGGAAACAGCCCGGGTACGAGGCCAGGGCCAGCTCGACCGCGGCCGTCGAGAACGCCCGGCCCGCCCGCTTCCCGTCGGCGTCGTGGATCTGTGCCCGCAGCAGGGCGCCGTCGTCGGTACGCGTCAGCGTGAACGCCAGCCCATCGGTGCCGACGGCGGCCTCGAGCTGGGCCCGCACGAGTGCCGCCTTGGCCTCGATGTCCAGCCCGACGAGTACGAACGTCATGGCGTTGCGGAAACCGGCGAGCGTGTTGACGCCGACCTTGAGGGTGGGAGGCGGGGGCGTGCCGCGGACCCCGGTGACGCGCACCCGATCAGGACCGTCGGATGCCAGCGTGACCGAGTCGAGGTGTGTCACCACGTCCGGCCCGAGGTACGCCGGCCCGCCCACCTCGTACACGAGCTGCGCGGTCACGGTGTCGACGTTGACCGCGCCGCCGGTGCGGGGATGCTTAGTGATCACGGTGGACCCGTCGACGTGCACCTCGGCGATCGGAAAGCCGGGCCGCCGGCCGCCGTCGGGCAGCTCGGTGAAGAAGCTGAAGTTGCCGCCGGTCGCCTGCGGCCCGCACTCCAGCACGTGCCCGGCGACGGTCGCGCCCGCCAGTGCGTCGAAGTCGGTGCGTCCCCATCCGAAGTGGGCGATCGCCGGCCCCACCACCAGCGACGCGTCGGTGACCCGGCCGGTCACTACGACGTCCGCACCGGCATCGAGGCACGAGGCGATCCCGAACGCGCCCAGGTACGCGTTGGCAGCGAGCGCCCCCGGGTAGGCGGCATCGCGGTCGGCGGCGTCGCCGGCGACGTACCCGATGCCCGCGCGGAGGCCGAGCCGCGCGGCGAGCGAGTCGAGCGCGGCGGCCAGCCCTTCCGGGTTCAGCCCGCCGGCGTTGGTCACGATGCGCACGCCGCGGTCGAGCGCGGTGCCGAGGCACTGCTCCATCTGCCGGAGGAACGTGCGGGCGTACCCGAGCGACGGGTCCTTCAGGCGGTCCCGCCCGAGGATCAGCATGGTCAGCTCGGCCAGGTAGTCGCCGGTGAGCACGTCGAGCGGGCCGCCGTCGAGCATCTCCTGCCAGGCGGCGAAGCGGTCGCCGTAGAAGCCGGACGCGTTGCCGATGCGGATCATGGAAGGCTGCCCGCTGGCCGGCGGCCGTTGCCGGGCGGGCCGGCGAAGGCCTGTGCGATGTCGAGCCACTCGTC
Organism: Micromonospora sp. CPCC 205371; assembly: GCF_026130045.1. Classification (GTDB taxonomy): domain Bacteria; phylum Actinomycetota; class Actinomycetes; order Mycobacteriales; family Micromonosporaceae; genus Phytohabitans. The sequence goes on along the minus strand of NZ_JAIBNX010000008.1, from coordinate 16,503 downwards.
GGCGACCGGGCCGGTGGCCACCAAGGCCAGGTCGGCGCGGTGCCGGCGCTGCGTGACGAGCAGGCAGAAGTCGAGCGCCGGGCCGGTCACCCTGTTGGCGGCATCGGCCGGACCGAAGGCCCAGATGCCATCCGGGCTGCCTTGCTCCCCTAACCGCGGGGGACCCGGAAACAGTTCGACCCGGACAGGCTGCTCTGGTGCGGGCCGGTCGTGAGTCAGGAAGCTGTGCGCCAGGGTGCGGAAGCCGAGGTGCGCCACGTGCCGCAGCCGCGCTGTCGGCACCCTGCGGTGTCCCAGCGTGTCCGCGATGTCCTGGCCGTGCGCGAACGTCTCCATGATCCGCGCGGTCGCCATCGAAGCCGCCGACATCTCGGCGCCGTACCAGGGCAGGCGCGCCCCTGGCGGCACGGCCTTGAGCGCGTCGGCGAGGGCCGCCCGGCCGCTGCGCCAGCGGGCCAGCAGCTCGGCGGGCGGCGCCAGGTACTCCTCGGCGCCCCGGTCGATGAAGTGCTCGGGATCGGTGGCGGCGTAGGCGAGCGAGGCGTAGAACGCCTCCGTGTCGGTCGCCGCCAGCATCGCCACGTGGTCCGTCCAGGCGAGGTGTGCGATCTGGTGCGCGATCGTCCAGCCGTCGGCGGGTGTCAGCCGGGTCCAGTGCGCGTCCGGCAGCGGGCCGACCCGGGCGTCCAGGTCGGCCGACTCGTCGGCGAGGTCGGCGAGCAGTCCGTCGAGGTCGACCATGTGCGTCGTCTCCTGTCAGAGGATCGTGAGCGCGCTCAGGGGCGTGCGGGCCGCGGAGCCGTAGGCGAGGCCAGGAAGCGCCGCGAGTTGCTTCTTCCAGGCCGCGAGCAGCGCCTGGCGGCGATGGGTGTCGTCGGAGAGCAGGTTGGCCACGCCGAGGCCGCGCAGCAGGTCGAGGGTGGCCTGCACAGCCTCCCGCACCCCGGGAGCGCGCTCGTCGGCCCCGAGCAGGTCGACGGCGAGCCGGTGCATCTCGCGGCCCACCCGGGCTTCGAGTGGGACGAGCGCGGCCCGCAGATCGGGATCGGTGCGGGCGGCCACCCACACCTCCAAGGCGGCCACGAAGAGCGGGCCGGTGAACGCGGCGGCAAGCAGGTCGACGACCCGGTCGAGCCGCTGCGGACCGGCGGGCAGGACGGCCGCCTCCTGCCGGAGCTCCGCGGCGCGGCGCTCGGCCAGGTGCTCGACAGCGGCCATCACCAGCTCGGACTTGGTGGGGTAGTGGTGCAGCTGGGCTCCCCGCGAGACGCCGGCCCGGGCGGCGACCACGGTGGTCGTCGTGCCCGACCAGCCGTGCTCGACGAGGCACTCCACGGTGGACTCCAGGAGGCGGGCCTGAGTGGCGCGGCTGCGCTCCTGCTGGGGGGTACGGACCGGCACATCCACAGCCTGCACCCGTCAAAACAAACAGTCAAGCCTGCTTGTTTTTGCCGAGCCGTCGCCGGGAACGATCAGGGAGTGAAGCGGCTGCTCGCGATCACGTTGGGCATTTTGACCGCGATCGGCGGCTTCGTCGATATCGGCGACCTCGTCGCCAACGGCCTGGTGGGCGCCCGATTCGGGCTGAGCCTCGCCTGGGTGGTGATCGTCGGGATCGGCGGCATCTGCGTGTACGCCGAGATGTGCGGGCGAGTGGCCGCCATCTCCGGTCGCCCGGTCTTCGACATCGTGCGCGAGCGCCTCGGCCCACGCTGGGGCATCACGAACCTGCTCGCGTCGTTCCTCATCACCTTCCTCACGCTGACGGCCGAGATCGGCGGCGTCGCCCTCGCGCTGGAACTGGCCAGCTCCGTCCACTACCTGCTCTGGGTACCGCTGGCGGCGTTCGCGGTCTGGGTGGTCATCTGGCGGGTCCGGTTCAAGCGGATGGAGGAGATCTTCGGGCTGCTTGGCCTGTGTCTGATCGTCTTCGGCGTGGCTGTCTGGCAGCTCGGGCCGGACTGGGGAGCACTGTGGACCCAGGCGACCCACCCCGCACCGGACGGCGGCGAAGGCTGGCCGACCTATGCGTACTGGGGGATCGCGCTCTTCGGTGCGGCGATGACGCCGTACGAGGTGTTCTTCTTCTCCTCGGGCGGGGTCGAGGAGCACTGGTCACGCCGAGACCTCGGCACGATGCGTGCCAACGTATTCATCGGCTTTCCGCTCGGAGGGCTGCTCTCACTCTGCATCATGGCGGCCACCGCCATCGTGCTGCTGCCGCGCGGTGTCGAGGTGGAGACGCTGGACCAGCTGGTCACGCCGGTCACGGAGTCGCTGGGCAAGGTCGGGCTCGCGGTGGTGCTCATCGGCATCTTCGCGGCCACCTTCGGCGCCGCGCTGGAGACCGGGTTGTCCTGCGGGTACACGGTGGCGCAGTACTTCGGGTGGCAGTGGGGCAAGTACGTGCGGCCCCGGGACGCGTCCCGCTTTCACGTGACGGTGCTGCTCACGATCCTCACAGGAGTGCTGATTCTCTGCACCACCGTGGACCCGGTGCTGGTCACGGAGTACTCGATCGTGCTCTCGGCGGCCGCGCTGCCACTGACCTACCTGCCGATCCTGGTCGTGGCCAACGATCCGGACTACCTCGGCGAGCACACCAACGGGCGGTTCGCGAACACGGTCGGCACGGTGTATCTCGGTGTCGTGCTGGTCGCCTCGCTGGCCGCCATTCCACTGATGATCGTGACGGGAGCGGGCGGATGAGTGACGGCAGGGTGTACGACGCCCACCTGCACCTGCTGGACCGGCAGATCATCGACCCGGACGGCCGGATGGTCGGCAAGGTCGACGACGTAGAGCTGGCTTCGGACGCCGAGGGCGGCCTGTACCTTGCCGCCCTCCTCGTCGGCCCGGCCGCGCTCGGCCGGCGGGTCGGTGGACGGTTCGGGCGGCTACTGGTCCGGCTTCAGGGCCGGGGTGAGCCGATCCGCATCCCGATGGAGGAGGTCACCGAGATCGGCAGTGCGGTGCGGCTGGGTACGCGCAGACCGCCGTCCGGCTTGGAGCACTGGATTCGCGACCACGTCGTCGCCCGGATACCGGGAGCCTCCGTTGACTCTGATGAGTGATCTGATCGGCGCCACCGTGTACGGGCCGGACGGGGAGCGTATCGGTGTCGTGGAAGATGTGCGCCTGGCGCAGGACGGGCCGCCGCAGGGTCACCTGCACGCCCGGATACGCGTGGCGGGGCTGATCGTGGCGCCGCGCCGTCACGTGCGGCTGTGGGGGTACGAGCGGCGGCCCGACGTCGGGCCATGGCTGATCCGGGCGATCGTGCGCCGGCTCAGCCACGGCGCCCACGGCGTGCGCTGGGCGGACGCGCGGTGGGACGCGGCGGCGGGCGTGGTGCACTGCCGCCTGCCGAAGCAGGCGCTGTCGGCCGCTTACGACCTGCCGGCGACCGCCTAGCCGCGATCAGACGCGGGCGCGGCGGGCCAGGCGCTCGGGGTCGAGGATGATCACGCTCTTGCCGTCGAGGCGGAGCCAGCCGCGCGACGCGAAGTCGGCGAGCGCCTTGTTGACGGTCTCGCGGGATGCACCGACCAGCTGTGCCAGCTCCTCCTGGGTGAGGTCGTGGGTCACCCGGAGCACGCCGCCGTCGCGGGTGCCGAACCGGCCGGCCATCTGGAGCAGGTTTTTCGCCACGCGGCCGGGAACGTCGGTGAAGATCAGGTCGGCCAGCGCGTCGTTGGTCCGGCGTAGCCTGCGGGCCAGGACCCGGAGCAGCTGCTCGGCGATCTCCGGCCGGTTGTTGAGCCACGGCCGCAGTGCCTGCTTGCGGAGGCGGGCCAGGCGCGTGTCGGTGACCGCGGTGGCCGTCGCGGTGCGCGGGCCGGGGTCGAAGAGCGAGAGCTCGCCGAGCATGTCGGATGGGCCCATGACGGAGATGAGGTTCTGCCGGCCGTCGGCGGCGCGCCGACCAAGCTTGATCTTGCCGGACAGCACTATGTAGAGGCTGTCGCCGGGCTCACCCTCGTTGAAGACGACCTCGCCCTTACGGGTCTCGATCGTCTCCATCTCTTTGGCGAGCGCTTCGGCCGCCTCCGGGTCGACGCCCTGGAAGATCCCACTGCGGGCCAGTACCTCGTCCATACCGCACCTCCGCCTGCGCATTCCTGTCACTTACCGGCAATTCGGCCGGTTAGTCGGCGCGCGCAGTAAGTCTAGGCGCACGTCGGCGAGGTTCGGGCGTGCACCCCCGGAAACTTGATCGTAAAGTGCGCAGGGAGCGCGCGCCGCCCGAAGACCGCACAAAGCGGCGGGAGCGAAGCGACCAGAGCGACTGCGGTCTGCAGGGCGGCCTAGGGCGCGCGAGTGACCCCGAGCGGAGCGAGGGCGGCAGACACAGGTGGTGCCGGAGCCAATCCTTGGAGACCGTCTCGAAAACGGCCGCGACATCCCGCTGTTGACCTGGCGGATCGGCCGCCCGCTGCTGGCCATCTCGTCCGCGCCGCTCGGTGGCGGTATCGGACTCCGTCAGTGGATCATCAACGCGACCGTACCAATGTGGTACGACCGTGACGATCCAGACGCACACCTGGCCGAGTTGGCGGCCGAGTTCGGCTTCGAAGGGCCCGGTGTCGGCCTGTTGACCGGTGTCGACGTCGCCGAGGTGGTCACCTCGGCCGACGAGGGGGTCCGCGTGTGGGCCACCGTCGGGCTCGGTGACCCCATCTGGGCGGCGGCGGTCAGTGCCGATCCACCCCGTGTCGGCACGGTCAACATCGTGGTCTCGGTGCCCACTCGACTGTCCGAGGCCGCGCTGGTCAACGCGGTCGCCACCGCTACCGAAGCGAAGGCGCAGGCGCTGTGGGACCTCGGTCTCCGGGCGACGGGTACGGCCACCGACGCGGTGTGCGTGGTGTGCCCGCCCGACGGCCCGGTGGCCGCCTACGGCGGTCCCCGCTCGGAATGGGGAGCCCGGATCGCCCGTTCGGTCCATGCGGCCGTCCGATCAGGTGGTGGCACCGGCAGGGGGTCCGGGATGCCCTGGTCCGACCGAAATCTGTAGTTCGCAGGGGCTTGCGGGTGGCCGGTATCGTCGCGGAACGATGAGTCACCCCGAGCCGCACGACCGCTCCGGCCGCACACGGCGTCCTATCCTCGCCGTTCTCGCGGTCGCCGCCGTGCTGCTCGGAGTCGGCCTCGGCGCCGTGGCCTTCGTCGCCAACCGCGACGCTGGATCGGGGGCGACGCTTTGGCAGGGCAACGCGGTCCAGGAGCCGTCCGGATCGGCCACGCCTTCGCCGTCCCAGTCCACCGCGGCGTCCCCGGCCACCATCTCGATGTCGGCCACCGGCGACATCATCATGGGAAACGCGCCCAACAAGCTGCCCGCCAACGGTGGCAAGGGCTTCTTCAACGCCGTCAGGTCGGCGCTCGCGGCCGACCTCGTGATGGGCAACCTCGAAGAGCCGCTCACCGACGACACCGGGGCCGGCAAGTGCGGCGCCAACTCCACCCGGTGCTTCCAGTTCCGGGCGCCGCCCTCGTATGCGGCACACCTGAAGGACGCCGGCTTCGAGCTGCTCAACCAGGCCAACAACCACGGCAACGACTACGGGGCAGCGGGATACCGCAACACCCAGAAGGCGCTGAAGGACCACGGTCTGAAGCACACCGGGGCGCCCGACGAGATCACCGTGGTCGACGTCGAGGGCGTATCGGTCGCCGTGGCCGGCTTCTCCTCGTACCCGTGGTCGAACAGCCTCACCGACATCGACGAGGCCGCCGAGGTGGTCAAGAAGGCGGCGACCATGGCCGACGTCGTGGTGGTCCAGGTGCACATGGGCGCCGAAGGCTCCGACAAGACACACGTCAAGCCGGGCACCGAGCTCTTCCTCGGGGAAAACCGCGGCGACCCGATCAAGTTCTCCCACGCCATGATCGACGCTGGCGCCGACCTGATCGTGGGGCACGGCCCGCACGTGCTGCGCGGCATGGAGTTCTACAAGGGCCGGCTGATCGCGTACAGCCTGGGCAACTTCGCGGGCGGTGGCAAGACGTTGAGCAGCAACGGGGTGCTCGGGCTTGGCGGTGTGCTCAAGGTCTCGGTGAAGCCAGACGGTGCGTTCGCCAGCGGTCAGCTCATCTCGACGGCCATGAACAGTGCCGGCCTGCCGACCATCGACAACGCGCACCGGGGCGCCAAGCAGGTGGCACAGCTCAGCAAGGCGGACTTCCCGACCACCGGCGCCAAGCTCGACGGCAAGGGCAAGATCACCGCTCCGGCAGCCGGCTGAGTCGTCGGACCGTCGGCGTACTCTTTCGCCGTGGCCCGTACCGAGAGTGACCTGTCGCGCAAGCGGCGTGCCCGGAAGATGGCGCGCCTGCTGGAGGAGACCCACCCTGACGCGCACTGCGAGCTCGACTTCGAAAACGCCTTCCAGCTGTTGATCGCCACCGTGCTGTCGGCGCAGACCACCGACGTCCGGGTAAACCTGACGACGCCCACGCTGTTCGCCAAGTACCCCACGCCCGACGACCTGGCCGCTGCCAACCCCGAAGACGTCGAGCAGATCCTCAAGCCCACCGGGTTCTTCCGCGCCAAGACCAAGTCGGTGATGGGGCTGTCGGCGGCCATCCGTGACCGGTTCGGCGGCGAGGTGCCGCGCACGCTGGCCGAGATGGTCACGCTGCCGGGCGTCGGTCGCAAGACGGCCAACGTCGTGCTCGGTAACGCCTTCGACGTGCCGGGCATCACCGTCGACACGCACTTCCAACGGCTCGTCGGTCGCTGGGAGTGGACCGCCGAGGCCGACCCTGTCAAGATCGAGCACGCCGTCGGGGCGCTGATCGAAAAGCGCGAGTGGACGATGCTCTCCCACCGGGTGATCTTCCACGGCCGGCGGGTCTGCCACGCCCGCAAGCCGGCATGTGGCGCCTGCACTCTCACCAAGCTCTGCCCGGCATACGGCACCGGCCCCACCGAGGCCGCCGCGGCGGCCAAGCTCCTCAAGGGCCCGCGCGCCCGCGACCTCGCCGCCGCCGCCGGTGTCGACCCGGAGTTGGTGCCCGCCAAGGCGGTGACCGAGCCGGAGGCACCGTGAAGCGGGTCGCCTCCGTCCTGGCCGTGACGCTGCTGCTCGCCGGGTGCACCGACGACCCGGAGCCGGCGCCCAAGGCGGCACCAGCACCGTTCGCCGACTGCGCCGCGCTGACCGCGCCGCCCGCCCAGGCGACCGCCAGCCCCGGTCCGGCTCCGGCCGACGCCGCGGCCCTGCCCGACATCGAGCTGCCCTGCTTCACCGGTGACGCCACCGTCCAGGTGAGCGCCATCCGCGGGCCGGCAATCGTCAACCTGTGGGGCTCATGGTGCCCGCCCTGCCGCGAGGAACTGCCCGCCTTCCAGCGCTTCGCCGAGCGCGCCGCCGGCAAGGTCCACGTCATCGGCATCGACACCCACGACACCCGCGAGGCCGGCGGGTCGCTCGCGGAAGACCTCGGGGTGACTTACCCCAACCTGTACGACCGATCGGAGCGGTTCCGCATCAAGCTCTCCGGTCGTCCCCTGCCGGTCACGCTCTTCGTCGACCAGCAGGGCAAGATCCGGCACCTCTACAACGCGGCCGCGCTCGACGACGCCACGCTCGCCACCCTGGCCGCCCAGCACCTCGGAGTGACGCTCCCATGAGCGGCGGTAACGGGACGCCTGACTGGTTGGCACCGTTGCTCGACCGGCTCCGGGATGCCCGCGTCGAAGACTTCACCCGCCTGCCCACGCCCACCGACAGCGGCCGGCCGAGTGCTGTCCTCATCCTCCTCGGCGAGCACGACGGCGAGCCCGACGTGCTCATGCTCCAGCGGGCGGCGACGCTGCGCACCCACGCCGGGCAGCCCGCGTTTCCGGGCGGGGCGAGCGACCCGGACGACGCCGACGCGGTCGCCACCGCCCTGCGCGAGGCGCAGGAGGAAGTCGGCCTCGACCCCGCCACCGTCACCGTGCTCGCCGACCTGCCTCCGCTGTGGATACCGGTCAGCGACTTCGTCGTCACACCGGTGCTCGCGTGGTGGCATGCACCGCACGAGGTGCACCCCAAAGATCCGGCCGAGGTGGCGCATGTCGCGCGGCTCCCCATCACCGAGCTGGTCGACCCGGAAAATCGGCTCCAGGTCCGTCATCCGAGCGGTTGGATGGGTCCGGCTTTCCAAGTACGCGGGATGTTGGTTTGGGGCTTCACCGCTGGTGTGCTTTCCGCGCTCCTGGAGATGGCCGGCTGGGCCCGGCCGTGGCCCCGTGACCGGGTCGCCGACATGCCGACCAGCCCTCCTCCCACCGGCACCGACGACATACCGGCTTAGGGCCTGTACCGAAGGCCCTAGCGCGTCGGCGCCGGGACTCGCGAGACCCCCGTACCCTTGACGCGTGTCCGCCATCGATGTCGCCCTTGTACTGCTCATGCTGTTGTTCGCGATCAGCGGATACCGACAGGGATTTGTCATCGGTGCGCTGTCATTCGCCGGGTTCTTCGGTGGCGCCCTGATCGGGCTCCAACTGGGGCCCTTCGTAGCCCAGCGCTTCGCCGACGACGCCGTGCGCGTCGTCGTTTCTCTCATAGCCATTTTCGGGCTCGCGGTGCTCGGTCAGGCGCTCGCCGGCTGGCTCGGCACCCACCTCCGGCACGCCATCACCAGCCCGGCCGGCCGCCGCGCCGACGACGCCGGCGGTGCCGTGGTCTCGGTGCTGGCCGTACTCGTGGTCGCATGGCTCGTGGCGGTGCCGCTCGGGACGTCGTCGCTGCCCTGGCTGGCCAGTTCGGTCCGCAACAGCGCGATCCTGCACGGCGTCAACCGCGTCATGCCCGAGCAGGCGCAAGCCCTCTCCCAAGCCCTCCGCGAGACCGTCGACACGCAAGGCTTCCCCGAGGTGTTCGGCGAGCTGTCGCCCACCCGGGCGCGCGAGGTGGCGGCTCCCGATCCGCGTCTCGCCGGCTCCAGGGTGGTCGCCAACGCGCGGCCGTCGGTGGTAAAGGTCCTGGGCACCGCACCGAGCTGCTCCCGGCGCATCGAGGGCTCCGGCTTCGTGTACGCCGAAGAGCGGGTCATGACCAACGCCCACGTGGTCGCTGGCACCCGCTCGGTCGAGGTGGAGATCGGCGACGAGAAGCTCGACGGCCGGGTGGTCGTCTACGACCCCAACCGGGACCTGGCTGTCCTGTACGTGCCGGGCCTCGACGCGCCCGTGATGCCGTTCGCCCAGCGGGCGGCCCAGGCGAACGCGGACGCGATCGTGCTCGGGTTCCCGCTCGACGGACCGTTCAACGCCCAGTCCGCCCGCGTCCGCGACCTCGGCGACATCACCGGGCCGGACATCTACGACTCCAAGGACGTGACCCGGGAGATCTACACCATCCGGGCGCTTGTGCGGAGCGGAAACTCGGGCGGCCCGCTGGTGGGCACGAACGGCCAGGCGATCGGGGTGATCTTCGCGGCGGCCGCCGACGACCGGAACACCGGGTTCGCGGTGAGCGCCAAGGAAGCCGCTCCGGTGGCAACGGCGGGCCTGTCTCGCACCCGAGCCACGGGAACGGGCGCCTGCGCCTAGACCCAGCCCTCGCGTGATCAGCGGGTGCGGAAGAAACGGCGGACCGTGAAGGCGCCCATCGCGATCACCACGAGAGCAATCAGGCCGCCCGCGAACAGCCCGCGACGCGACTGCTCTACCTCGCCGGCCGAATCCGCCGACCAGCCCGCGTTGGAGCCGGGTGCCTGGCCACCCGTCTGGTGGTTGCCGCTGGTGCCGCCGGCGGCTTCGACGCCGGGGGCCGCGCCAAAGCCGGCCACGCCGGGCGGGGCGTTGTTGTCGAGCGGGTTGCGCTCCACCGTGGACATGCCGACGGTGAGCGCGGCCACCGGGTCCACGAGGCCGTATCCGAACCGGTCGTCACGGCCGACCGCGCCCAGGTCGTCGGCGGTCTTGATGAGCCGGTTGACGACGGTGCCGGCGGTCATCTCTGGCCACTTGGCACGGACGAGTGCGGCGGTGGCGGTCACCAGCGGGGCGGCGAAGCTCGTGCCCTGTACCTTCCACGTGCCGCCGGGCCGGGCACCGACCAGGCCGTTGGCGGGGGCGGCGAGCACCGTGGCCGGGCCGGTGATGGAGCCGGACCAGAGGCCCTCGGTCTCGCGTTCGAGACCGGTCACCGCGATCACGCCGGGCTCGCGGGCCGGGTACCAGACCTCGGTGGGGGCGTCGGGCGCAACGTTGCCGGTGCAGGCGATCACGACGACGTCACGAGCGAACGCGTAGTCGATGGCGGCGGCCAGCGCCGGGCTGTTGCCGCTGCCACCCAGCGATAGGTTGATCACCTTGGCGCCGTTGTCGACCGCCCACCGGACACCCTTGGCGACGATCAGCGCGTCGTCGTACCGGTTGTCGGCGTCGAGAACCCGGACGGGCAGGATCTTCGCCTGCGGCGCTAGCCCCATGACGCCATCGCGATCGTCGTTGCGCCCGGCGATCAGGCCGGCGACGGTGGTGCCGTGCCCCACCGCATCGGTGCGCCCGTCGCCGCTGCCGGTCACCAGGTCGATGCCTGGCAGGACCTGGCCGGCGAGGTCAGGGTGGCTGCCGTCCACACCGGAGTCGATCACCGCGACGGTGACGTTTGCCCCCGTCGAGTATCGCCATGCGTGTGTCGCGCGCAGCTCGGTGAGCTGCCACTGGTCTTCGCGGACGGTGTCGCGGCGCTGGACGGTGTTGGCAGCCTGCGCAGGGGTAGCGGCGATCGCGGGTGCACCGGTCGCCCCGACGGCGACGAGCGCCGCCCCGACGAACCACGGAACGGCGCCCCAGCGATGGCTCCACAGCCTCATCGCAGATGGCCTCCAGTCAGGCCGGCATATAGGTCCGGGCCGACAAAGTCGTTGGAGGGAGGTTACCGCGTTCAGGTATTCCCGGTAATCCGCTGACGGAAAGAAGATCACTCCTGGGGCAGAAATGCCAGCTGAACGAGGCGCACTCCTTTCTTCCGCGTGACGAGACGCCCGCGGCCTGGTGGCAGCGTAGTCGGGCGTGCGGTGCCGACGAGGGCTCCTTCGTCCTTGTCGCCGGACATCACCAGACCGGGTGACGCCAGCTCGCGCAGCCTCTGGACGACCGGCTCGTACAGCGCCCGCGCCGCGCCACCGCAGCGGCGGGTCAGGATCAGGTGCAGGCCGATGTCGCGGGCCTGCGGCAGGTACTCCAGCAGTGGCAGCAGCGGGTTGGCCGGCGCGGTGGCTACCAGGTCGTAGTCGTCGACCAGTACGAACAGCTCCGGACCGGTCCACCAGGAGCGCTCGCGCAGCTGCCGAGGCGTGACGTCGGGGCCGGGCAGCCGCCGCCGCATGTACTCGGCCACCGACTCGATCAACTCGCTGGTGGTGACGGCGGATGTCCCGTACCCGATGACATGCTCGCTCTCGACGGCGCCGAGCAGGCTGCGCCGGTAGTCGACCAGGATGATCCTGGCCTGTTCCGGCGTGAAACGCCGGGTGATCGATGTGGCGAGCGCCCGCAGGAAGGCCGACTTGCCGCACTCCGCGTCGCCGAACAGCAGGAAGTGTGGCTCGGCGCCGAAATCCATCTCGGCCGGGCGCAGGTCGGACTCGGCGATTCCGATGGGGATGGTCAGTCCGGAGCTGGCATCGAAGTCGAGGTCGGCGTACGGCACAACGGCGGGCAGCAGCCGGACCGGCGGCGCCGGAGCACCCGACCAGCCGGCGGCGATTGTGCGCACCAGAGCCTCGTGGTCGCCGTCGAGTGTGGCGAGTGCCGGGCGAGCAGACAGGAAGTGCAGGCCGGCTGCGGTGAGCCCGCGACCAGGTGTCTTTTCTGGCACATTGAGCGCGGCCTTGCGAGAAACGATCGAGTCGGCCGGATCGCCGAGGCGCAGTTCGAGGCGCGAGCCGAAGAGATCGCGGATCGCGGGCCGGAAGTCGAGCCAGCGGGAGGTGGCCGCCACGACGTGTACCCCGTACGCGAGGCCCCGGGTCGCGATGTCGGTGATCACGGGCTCCAGGTCGTCGTAGTCGCCGCGCAGGGTCGTCCAGCCGTCGATCACGAGGAGGATGTGGCCGTCGACGGTCTCGCCGCGTTCGCGGTCGGCGAGCCGAGTTGCGATCTCACCCACCGTCCGGCGCACCACTTCGACATCGTGCCGGCCGGCGACCCCACCGACGTGGGGCAGTGCGCGGAGCGCGGCCAGCGTGCCGCCACCGAAGTCCAGGCAGTAGACCTGCGCCTCGGCGGGCGTATGGGTGAGCGCCAGGCCGCAGACCAGCGTCGCGAGGAGGCTGGACTTGCCGCTGCGTGGTCCACCCGCGACGGCGACGTGCCCGGCCGCGCCGTCGAGCGCCAACCACAGCAGATCGCGCCGCTGCTCGAACGGCTTGTCGACGACCGCGACCGGCACCTGCAGCGCGCCGCGTAGCGCCGGATTGGCGAACGTGAACCCGCGCACCGGATCGCTGACCAGCGAGCCGAGCAGCTCATCGAGCGCGGGAGACCGCGACAGCGGCGGCAGCCATACCTGATGTGCTGGCGGACCTTCGCCGGCCAGCCGGTCGACCAGCGCGTCGAGAAGGCTGCGGCCGCTCTCGATCGCCGGGGTGGCGGGCTTCGGCGCCGGTACGAAATGGGTGCCGAAGGTCAACACGCGCGGACGCCCGGCGCGCCCGTCCCGCCGCGGATCGGCGGTGCGGCGCAGCGGCCCGGAGACGTACGACGCGCGGAACCGCACCAGCGGCTCGGTGCCCGCCTTCAGGTATCCGTGGCCGGGCGAGCGAGGCAGCTCGTAAGCGTCCGGCACACCCAATACCGCCCGTGACTCCAACGCCGAGAACGTGCGCAGCCCGATCCGGTACGACAGGTGCGTCTCCAACCCACGCATGCGCCCCTCTTCGAGCCGCTGCGACGCGAGCAGCAGATGCACGCCCAACGACCGCCCCAGACGTCCTATCTGGAGAAAGAGGTCGATGAAGTCGGGCTTGGCGGCCAGCAGCTCGGAGAACTCGTCGCACACGATCAGCAACGTGGGCAGGGGCGCCAGGGCGGCACCGCCGACCCGTGCGTTCTCGTACTCGCGCAGGCTCACGAAGTCACCAGCGCGGCGCAGCAACTCCTGGCGGCGCAGCACCTCACCGTTGATCGCGTCGACCATGCGATCGACCATCGGCAGATCGCCAGCCAGGTTGGTGATCATCGCGGCCGTGTGTGGCAGCCGGTCGAGCGCCGCGAACGTGGCACCACCCTTGAAGTCGACCAGCACGAAGTTGAGCACATCGGGCGGGTGCGTCGCGGCCAGCCCGAGCACCAGCGTGCGCAGCAACTCCGACTTTCCGGAGCCCGTGGCACCGATGAGCAGCCCGTGCGGGCCCATCCCGTCCTGCGCGGACTCCTTCAGGTCGAGGACGACCGGCGTGCCCTCGGCATTGAAACCGATCGGCACCCGCAGGCGGTCGCGGTCGGGCCGCGGCGCCCAGCCGTCGAAGCTATCCGGATCGATGCCGAGCAGATCGGCCGCGCTGGGCTCGGCGCCAGGCAGGGGCTCGGCCGCCGCCGAACCGGTCAGCCGCACCGGCGCGAGGCGCCGCGCCAGCGCTTCGGCCGCGACGAGGTCCAGACCGTCGGCGACACCGACCTCCGCCGTGCCTTCCATCGTGTACGAGACCAGTTGTCGCGCCGGATCGATGGTGAGTACCACGGTGGAGCCGTCGAGTACGCGAGGCGGTGGCGAGTCGAGGTCCACAATGGATACGCCATCGACGCCGCCGTCACAGAAGAGGCCGTCCGCCCCGTCGAGCACCACCACCACGTGCGGACCTTCCTTGGCCGCGCCGGCGCCGAAGCGCGACCGGCTGCCGATCAGGTCGTGCAGCAGCCGCGTCAACTCGCCCGCCGAAGAGGCGACCAGCCGCACCGGGCCCAGCGCGTCTGTGCGGCTCGGGTGCTGAGCGTGCGGCAGCCACTTGACCCATTCCCACCCGGCACGCCGGTCCGGAGCCACGCACAGCGCTATGCGCAAGTCGTCGGGCGGGTGGAAGACCGACAGTTGCGCGATCATCGCGCGGACGAGCGCCCGGCTCGGTGCCCCGACGACGTACACGCGGGCGAACCCGCGCAGGGCCAGCGCCACCGGCAGGTCGGGCACCACGGCGTGCGTGTCGAGGAAGCGGCGCAGCGCGCCGGAGGTCATGGGCTCAAGATCTTCCAGCGGGCGGGTCGCCGGTGCCACCAGCGGAGTGGCCAGGGTCTGCGGGCCCAGGCCCACCCGCACGACCGCGAAGTCGGAGTCGGTCGGACGCCGCTCCCAGAGCCGGTAACTGGCCACTGTGGACCACAGGTGATCGGGATCGGGGTGCCTGTACAGCAGGCCGGCCCGCTGGCGGGCGGCGGTGTCACGGGCTCGCCGGCGCAGCGTGCCAAGGTGGCGCAGGTAGTCGCGGCGGGCGGCGGTCATCTCCGCCCTCTTCGGTGCGCCGCCCCACGACGCCAGCATCGCGAGCGACGAGACCCCGAAGATCGCGCCGACCACGTACGAATACGCACCGCCGCCGTGACCCATCATCATCGCCATCGCGACGCCACCACCCACCATCGGCAGCACCAGGAACATCTGCTGCCAACGCCCGCCGGTCTCGCCCGGCAGCTCAGGAGGCGGGTCGATGCGCAGCTCACCCGCCGGAATCCGAGGCGCAGGACGCCGCGCCCTCCGTCTGAACTGGACAGTGGCCACCAGAGGGTCACCTCCCCATCGCTCATCGTAGGTAAAGTGCTCGCGGATGGAGGACCCTCGATGACGGCTGGCCTCGCGCGGGTCACGATCATCACGCCGCGTCGCAAGCTCGACGTGGCGCTGCCGGCGCACGTCCCGCTCGCCGAGTTGCTTCCCGAGGTGCTGCGCCACGCCGGCGACGGGCTCGCCGACGACGGCCAACGGCACGGCGGATGGGTCCTGCGCCGCGCCGACGGCGCGCCGCTGTCGGTCGGCCAGGCCCTTCACCCGCAAGGTGTACGCGAGGGCGCTCTCCCCTTCGTGGTGCCGGCGCGCCTCCAGTGGACGGAGATCCGGTACGACGACGTCGTGGAGGCGACCGCCGACGGCGCCCGGCAGCGGGGCGCCTCATGGTCGCCGGGCGCGACCCGGGTGGCCGGTCTCGCCCTCGCCGCCCTGCCCGTGGCCGCCGGCCTGTTCGCGGTGGCCCACGTGGCATCCGGTGTACTGTCAGCGGCCGCCGCCTCGGTGCTGCTCGTGACCGCGGCCGCCGCTTCCCGGATGCACCGCGACCGCCAGATGGCAGCAGCGCTGACCGCCTACGCGATGCCCTACGCCTTCGCCGCCGGAGCCTATCTATCTGACGCCGCGGTTTCGTCCGGGTCTGGCGTCCGGCGTGGTTCTGGTTTCGACGGCAGCGCCGTGCTCGAACACGTAGCCGATCTAGTGGGCGGTGCCGAAGGGCTGGTCGGCGGCTCGGTGGGGCTGCTGGTGGCGGCGTTGATCGCGGCCGTCGTCGTGGCCGCCGACCTGCGGGTCTGCGCCGCGGCGGCGCTGGTCGGCGCGTTCGGGGCG
This sequence comes from Micromonospora sp. CPCC 205371, assembly GCF_026130045.1. GTDB lineage: Bacteria > Actinomycetota > Actinomycetes > Mycobacteriales > Micromonosporaceae > Phytohabitans. The sequence goes on along the minus strand of NZ_JAIBNX010000008.1, from coordinate 946 downwards.
CTCGCCGGGCTGACCGCCCCGGCGCTCCCACCCGACGACGTCGCCGCGCTCCTGCTGACAGTGCTGGTCTGCGGCGTCGGCCTGCTTCCGCTGGCCACGATCCGCCTCGCCCGCCTCCCGCTCCCGCCTCTCACCCTCCCACCCGCGCCGCCCCCCGAGGACCCGGCGCCATGGTCAAGCCACGACAGTGGACGGCGCGTCCCAGCACCGGACCAGGCCGGCGGCCTGGGAACGGACGAGGAGCAAGTGGGCGTTGCTGTGGCGCGCGCCGAGGAGTTGTTGACCGGGGCGCTGGTCGGATACGCCGTGCTCGCGGCTGGTGCGGCGCTCGTGCTAGTGGGCAGCGGCGGACTCGCGGCGTGGCTGCTGGTCGGGGTCTCCGGTACGGCGCTGCTGCTCCGCGCGAGGCTGTTCGCGGCCGTCCGGCAACGGGTGCCGATGGCGGTCGCCGGGCTGGTTGGTCTCGCCGCCCTGGCTGGGGCGTTACTAGCGTCGGCTGGTCCATCGGTGCTGGAGTTCGTCGCCGTTGGTGGGGCGCTCGCCGCGGCGGCCATCGTCACGGCCGGCCGCACGTACGCCCGCCGCCCACCATCGCCGTACGTGGGCCGGGCCGCCGACCTGCTCGACACCGCGACCGTCGTCGCCGTCGTACCGATCACGTTCGCCGTGCTGGACCTCTACGAACTGGCCCGGACGCTCGTGACCTGAGGCATCGGCCTTCGCAGACTGCGGCCTGCCGGCGTGGCCAGTCGACCGCGCATCTTCGGTGAACTTGTCGTGTCGCGCGCGCTCGAAGCCCGCACGTTCCGCGTTATCGCGCGATCCCCGCCCCGCCCAGCGACCCAACGCAGCGCCGTCCGCGCGCGCCGCGCCGTCCGTGCTCTCCGCGCGCGCCGCGCCGTCCGTGCTCTCCGCGCGCGCCGCGCCGTCCGTGCTCTCCGCGCGC
>NZ_JAIBNX010000079.1 GCF_026130045.1 Micromonospora sp. CPCC 205371 | reverse complement strand
GGCGACCGCGCGATGGGCGACCGCGCACCGACGCGACGGGCGACCGCGCGCGCCGACGCGGGTGCACGGACCAGGCGTCGCACGGACCGCGCGCCGCGCGCCCGATGTCCCCGCGCGGGCCACGCCACGCGGGCGCGGGCGGAACGCGGGCTAGAGGCCGCGAGGCATGGGCTTCCACCAGGGTTTGATGATGTACGCGATACCGCCGGAACCGCCCGACACCCCACCGCTCGCGTTGATCCGCTTCGTACGCAGCCAGATCTGCTCGAACTGCGATCGCTTGTAGACGTTGCGCACAGCGTCGTTCGACGATGAGGCGGGATCGTTGACCACCACGTCCCCGTTGTCCGTGAAGCCGACCACGACGAACAGGTGCCCAGCGGTGCCGTAGTTGGCGCCGTCGAGTTCGCTGGCGAGGAACGACTGGCTCGTGATCACCGGGATGCCCGCCTTGATGAGCCGCTCCACGTCGTCGAGCGAGTGCAGGCGGGTCACGAACCCGTCCAGTCCCAGGAAGGTGGCGGCGTACGCCGTGTTGAACGGCCAGTTCCCCGCCCCGTCGTACTGGTAGTCGTAGACCATCCGCGCGGCGTGGTTGACGGTGTGGTCGGGGTACGTCGGGTCCACCCAGGACGTGTCCTCTTGGGACGGTTTGCGCCCCCAGTACTCGATGACCATCTCGGTCGAGGTCGGCGAGCACCACGCCTCTCCACCGCCGTCGTACTCGGGGTAATGCCCGGTGTGGATGTTCTGCGAGTACCGTGGCACGGCCAGTTCCCGGCCCCACGCGATGCCCCCGGCGCTGGGGGTGACGTTGAAGCGGTCCGGCACGTACGAGCTCATCGCGCCGAGCATCCACACTCGGGGTGACCGCCATTGCTCGGGCGCCCGGTACAGGGTGAGTCGCAGCTGATATCCGCGCAGCATGACCCCGGCCGCGACGTCGTCGATGGAGAACGTGTCGGTCCAGATCGTCGACCAGGGATCGCCCTGCCGGTTGACGCTGGTGCGCTTGATGTCCTGGTCGCCGGAGGCCCAGCGCCCCATCACGTACCAGGGCGTCTGGGTGCCCGTGTTGTACGTGCCCTGCATCTCGATCTGGATCCAGGTGCCGGCGGGGGTTTCGGCGTTCCACGATGCCACGAGTTCACTGGCGTCGAACCCGACCTGCCGCACCGGCGAGGTCCACGTCGCGTACTTCCAGGTCCTCGTGGTGCCGGTGTGCGGGTCGGCGTAGTCGATCGTGCCGGCGGGTTTCAGCATGGTGATGCCGGTGCGTACCCCGGGAATGGCGACCGTGCCCTGATGGGTGCCGCCGAGCCAGTCCTTATAGGTAGACCAGTCCTGAAACACAACCTGCTCGTCGTGGGTGAGGGAGTGGGTGGCGGAGTGAGCGATGGCATGGGCGGGCGCCCCGGCACCGAGGACGGCGATGGCGGTGACGCCGGCGAGGGCAGCGGTGGTTCGGACCATAGCCGTCACTATTCCGCGCGAAGACAACTTTCGCCAGATCCATCCAGTTGGTAAATCTTTGCCGGCGAGACGATCACACTGACATATTGATATGACCATGTGATGGGTGTTGCAGTTGTTCATCACGTAACCGGATCTCCCTACCCCCGGAGGTTCACGCATGCAACTGCGCAGGATCACCATCCTCGGCGCCACGGCGGCCGCCGCGCTGCTCCTGATCACAGGAAGCCCGGTCACCGCCGAACCCGAGCCCGGCCCCAAGGCAGCCGTTCTGGCTGGCCAGTACACCGTCATCGGCCCGCGGACGTTCGCGGACCGCGATGCCATCGCCCGGACGGGCGCCGCGATCGACTACATCGAGCACGGAAAGATCTACGTGTCCGCGACGCCATCAGAAGTGCGAGCCATCATCCGGCTTGGCTTCCAGGTCGTGGCCGTGCCAGCCGCGGCACCGCCGTCGGGTGGCGTGAGCACATTGGACTTCCCGCCCGCCGACTCGGCCTACCACAACTATGCCGAGCTGACCGCGGTGGTCAACCAGGTGGTCGCCGACCACTCGAGCATCGCTCGCAAGATAAGCCTCGGCACCTCGTACGAGGGGCGCGACATCATGGCCGTCAAGATCTCCGACAACGTGGCCACCGACGAGGCCGAGCCGGAGATCCTCTTCAACTCCCAGCAGCACGCGCGCGAGCACCTGACCGTCGAGATGGCGATCTACCTGCTCAACCTCTTCACGGACAGCTACGGTTCCGACTCTCGGGTCACCAACGTCGTCAACTCCCGCGAGATCTGGATCGTCCCGTCCGTCAACCCGGACGGCAGCGAGTACGACGTCGCCACGGGCTCGTATCGCTCATGGCGCAAGAACCGGCAACCCAACAGCGGCTCGTCCAATGTGGGCACAGACCTCAACCGCAACTGGAGCTACAACTGGGGTTGCTGTGGCGGCTCGTCCGGCTCGACCGGCTCCGATACGTATCGGGGCCCGTCTCCCTTCTCCGCGCCGGAGACCCAGCGGCTGCGCGACTTCGTCAACAGCCGGGTCGTCGGTGGCGTGCAGCAAATCAAGGCCAACATCGACTTCCACACGTACTCCCAGCTGATCCTCTGGCCGTACGGGTACACGACCGCCAACACGGCGCCCGGGCTCAACGCCGACCAGCAGGCCGTCTTCCAGACCATCGGGCAGCAGATGGCCGCCACCAACGGCTACACGCCCGAGCAGTCGTCCGACCTGTACATCACGGACGGCGACAGCATCGACTGGATGTGGGGCCAGCACGGCATCTGGGCGTACACCTTCGAGATGTACCCGGGCTCGGCCACCGGCGGCGGCTTCTACCCGCCCGACGAGGTCATCCCCGCGCAGACCTCGCGCAACCGTGAGGCGGTGCTGATCCTCTCCGAGTACGCCGACTGCCCCTACCGCGCCACCGGCATGCAGGGCACGTACTGCGGCACTACCGGCGGCACAACGGTCTGGTCCGACACGCTGGAGACCGCGACCGGCTGGACGACCAACGCGAGCGGCACCGACACCGCCACGACCGGCGTCTGGGAGCGCGGGGTCGCGCAGGCGACCACGTCCAGCGGCGCCAAGCAGCTGGCCGCGTTCGCCGGCAGCAACGACCTGGTCACCGGCCGGCTCGCGGGCACGGCGGCCGGCGACTACGACATCGACGGCGGCACGACCAGCGTGCGCTCGCCCGCGGTGACCCTGCCGTCGAGCGGGACGCTGTCACTGTCGTTCGCCTGGTACCTCGCTCACGGCTCGAACTCGTCGTCGGCGGACTTCTTCCGCGTGAGCGTCGTGCACTCGGGTGGCACGACGGCGCTCCTGACCGTGGCCGGCGCGGCGAGTAACCGCAACGGCGCGTGGGCGACCGCCAACGCCAACCTGACCCCGTACGCCGGGCAGTCGGTCAGCATCCTGATCGAGGCGGCCGACGCCTCCACCGCCAGCCTCGTCGAGGCGGGCGTCGACAACGTAACGATCACGGCCTCGTAGCAGGTCACACCCACCGCCCCGCGGCTCCATCGCGAGCCGCGGGGCGAGTACCGTGCTCCATGACCGCTCGTAGCGAAGCCGGTGCGACTCCGGCGCTGTCCCGCAACTGTGATGCCGCCCGCTGATGTGGGCGGACAAGCCAGGTCGCCTGGGAACGGTCGCGAACCGCGCCTTCGAGGAAGGGCGCCTCGCGGGCGGAGCGTGGCTCTTGTCGGCGAAGCACCAGATCCTCGACCGACAGGAGGACCCATGAAGAGAGCTTTGACCGCTGCGGCGGTCGCCCTGCTCGCGCTCAGTGCCTGCGCCGACAACACCGAGGAGCCGGCCGCGCCCACCGCGAGCGCGCCGGCGTACCCCGTCACCGTCGGCAACATCACCCTCGACAAGCAGCCCCAGAAGATCGTCGTGCTCTCGCCCAGCGCCACCGAGATGCTCTTCGCGATCGGGGCAGGCGCCCAGGTGACCGCCGCGGACGACAACTCCAACTACCCGCCCGAGGCGCCCAAGTCCGACCTGTCCGGGTTCCAGCCGAACGCCGAGGCGATCGCCGCCAAGAGCCCAGACCTCGTCGTGCTCTCGAACGACACGAACAAGGTCGTCGACCAGCTCACCGCGCTCAAGATCCCCGTGTACCAGGCGCCCGCCGCCGTCACGCTCGACGACACGTACAAGCAGCTCACCGAGCTGGGCACGCTCACGGGCCACCCCGACGAGGCCGCCGACGTGGTGCAGCGCATGAAGGACGAGATCGCCAAGCTGGTCAAGGACCTCCCGCAGCGCTCCGAGAAGCTCACCTACTACTACGAGCTCGATCCCACGTTCTACTCGGTCACCAGCAAGACGTTCATCGGCTCGCTCTTCTCGCTCGCCGGCTTGGAAAACATCGCCGACGGCTCCGACCCCGACGGTGCTAAGGGCGGCTACCCGCAGCTCTCCGCCGAGGTGATCATTAAGGCAGACCCCGACCTGGTCTTCCTCGCCGACAGCAAGTGCTGCCAGCAGTCGGCCGACACGGTCAAGGCCCGCACCGGCTGGTCCGGCATCACGGCGGTCAAGAACAGCCAGATCGTCGCCCTCGACGACGACGTCGCCTCCCGCTGGGGCCCGCGCGTCGTCGACCTCGTACGCGCAATCGTCGACGCGGTCAGCAAGATCCCCGCGTGAGCAAGCTCCGCCCGCTCTGGATGTTGATCGGGCTGGGCGCGGTCCTGGTGGCGGGTGTCGCCGGGATCGCGTTCGGCCCGGTCAGCCTGCCACCCGGCAGCGTCGCGGCCGAACTGCTCAACCTCATCCCTGGCGTACACATCGACAGCGGTCTCACCGAACGCGAGATCGCGATCATCACCCAGATCCGCTTACCACGCGTGGTGCTGGGCTTGCTCGTCGGCGGGATGCTCGCCCTGGCCGGCGGCTGCTACCAGGGCGTGTTCCGCAACCCGCTCGCCGACCCGCACCTGCTCGGCGTGGCAGCCGGCGCCGGGCTCGCGGTCACCGCTGTGATCTCGTTCCGGGTCAGCACCGGCCGGTCGGGCGGCGACGTGACCTCCGGCCTGCCGATCACCACCCCGATCGCGGCTTTCATCGGCGCCCTCGGGGCGGTCGCGCTCACGTACCTGCTCGGCGTCGCCGGCGGTCGCGACCGCTCCACGGCAACGCTCATCCTGGCCGGCGTGGCCGTCTCCACATTCCTCGCCGCCGGCCAGACGTACCTCATGCAGCGCAACGTCGACGCCATCCGCGAGGTCTACTCGTGGCTGCTCGGCCGCCTCGCCACCGCCGGCTGGCACGACGTGCTGATCATCCTCCCGTACGCGATCGTCACCAGCGCGGTCGTCCTGCTCTACCGGCGCGAACTCGACGTGCTCTCCGTCGGCGACGACGAAGCCAGCAGCCTCGGCCTCCACCCCCAGCGCTCGCGTTACGTGCTCCTCGCCGCCGCAAGCCTCGGCACCGCCGCCGCCGTCTCGGTGTCCGGTCTGATCGGCTTCGTCGGCATCATCGTGCCGCACACCATCCGGCTGCTCTTCGGTGCCAGCTACCGCGTGATCCTGCCGCTGGCGGTGCTTTTCGGCGGTGCGTTCCTCACCCTCACCGACCTGGTCGCCCGCACCGTCGCGTCACCCGCCGAAATCCCCATCGGCGTGGTCACCGCGTTCCTGGGCGCCCCCTTCTTCGTACTGGTCCTCCGCACCACCCGCCGGGTTGCGTTATGACCGCCGTCGAGGTGTCGGACCTTCACGTCGTGCTCGACGGCGCCACGATCCTGGCCGGCATCGACCTGACGGTCGCCACCGGCGAATGGGTCACCGTCATCGGCCCCAATGGCGCCGGCAAATCCACCCTCTTGCGCGCCGTCGGCGGCCTCCTGCCAGCATCGGGGTCCATCTCCTTATTTGGTACGCCCACAGCCCGACTGCCTCGGCGACAGCGAGCCCGCATCGTGGCTACCGTGGCACAGTCCCCGGTCGTCCCACCCGGCATGGTGGTCTTCGACTACGTACTCTTGGGCCGCACTCCCTACATCCGCCCGCTCGGCCGCGAATCCGCCGCCGACCTGGCCGCCGTCCACGAGGTCCTGCACCGCCTAGACCTGACCCGTTTCGCCGACCGCCACCTCGACACGCTCTCCGGCGGCGAGCGCCAACGCGTCTTCCTGGCCCGCGCACTAGCCCAGGGCGCCACCCTGCTTCTACTTGACGAGCCCACCAGCGCCCTGGACATCGGCCACCAGCAGGAGGTACTCGAGTTGGTCGACCAGCTCCGCCGCGACCACGGCCTCACGGTGCTGGCGACAATGCATGACCTCTCCGTGGCCGGCGAGTACGCCGATCGCCTGATCCTCCTGGCAGCCGGCCGCGTAGCCGCCACCGGCGAGCCCAAAGACGTCCTGACCGAAGCTCTACTGACCAAGCACTACGCCGCCCGCATCCGCGTAATCGAAACCGGCAACGGCCCCGCAGTAATCCCCATCCGCCCCACCTAACCCCGCCACTCCACCCCCTCGCCCCGCGCCCGCGCCGCGCCCTTGCGCCACGCCGCGCCCTTGCGCCACGCCGCGCCCTTGCGCCACGCCGCGCCCTTGCGCCACGCCGCGCCCTTGCGCCACGCCGCGCCCTTGCGCCACGCCGCGCCCTTGCGCCACGCCGCGCCCTGGCCGCGCCGCGCCCGGCGCCCTTCTCCGCCGATCAAGGGCGAATGCACGTGGTTCGATCTCTTTTCCGCGTGCGTTTGCCCTTGATCCATGAAAACGCCCTTGATCGGCAAGGCCCGTCGATCGCCCGCCGCACTCCACGCGCGGGCTTCCCCGCGCCGGCCATCCACTGCCAGCGCACGACAACCACCGGACCGCGGCTCCGCCGCGGCAGCACCGCACCCATCCGCGTCGTGCCGTATGCTGCGCCGGGCGCTTTCTACGGGGGAGATCAACATGCGGCGGTGGCTGGGCGGGGCGATGGCGTACGCGCTGGTCGCGGCGCTCCTGGCCGGGTGTGCCAACCCGGCCGGTGTGGACGGCGACCTGGCCGACGACTGGCACGCACTTCCCGAACCACGCCTCTACACGCCGGCCGCGAACACCTGCCACTCCGGCCTCTCGCAGGCCTTCCACAAGCTCCACACGACGATCGACCTCTACAAGCCACTGGACTGCGGCGCCTCGCATGGCGGCGAGACCGTACACATCGGACAGCTCTCGGGCGCAGATGCCTCCCCTTCCAAGCCCCCTACGCCGGGGTCCCCGACGGTCCGCAAGGCCTACGCGGAGTGCGGCGCCAAGGCGACGGAGTTTCTGGGCGCCGATTGGCGCGGAGCCCGCCTCCAGTTGTGGGTGATGTTCCCTGCCGTGGACGGGTGGTCGGGCGGTGCCCGTTGGTTCCGGTGCGACCTGTCCGAGGTCCAGTCGCTCGACTCACCCGGAAACCTCGTCGCTCGCACCGGCAGCCTGCGGGATTCGCTGAAGTCCGCGTCGCCGATCGCGTACACCTGCTTCAGCCCCGTGATGGCGAAGGGCACCGACGCGGTCGACACGATGACGCCGGTCTCCTGTACGACAGCGCACCGCGCCGAGTTCGTGGGGATTTGGACCGCACCAGACACGCCGTACGCCGACTACCTGCGTAACCCGGCGCGCACGCACACCGGATGCCGGGGTGTGCTGGCGGCCTACGCCAAGGTGCCCAACGACGCCAACATCCAATTCCGTACCGGCACCATCTACTACAGCCCCGAGCCGGACGCGTGGGCCAACGGCGACCGGGGCGTGCGCTGCTTCCTCTGGTACGACGACAAGGACCTGAAGCGCTCGATGAGAAACGCCGGCCCGGGCGCGCTACCCATCCGCTGAGCAGGCGCGTTCGGGTGACGCGGGTGGGCGACAACTGGCCAGGCCGTCAGGCCGGTGGTCTGCCCGCCGACGCGCAGCGTCGATCAAGGCCATTCGGCGGCGAGGGCTGGCGATCCCGCGGCGAGACGCTGACTTCTACACCGGGGCCAGGTCCGTCTACATTGGAGCCGAATAGGTCTGCGATGAACAACACCCGGCCGGCAGATGGGTTGCCACGGACGGCGGCGTCGGTCCAGCGACGCGGCTCAGCGCGTGGACTCGCGCGCGATGACGTCGAACGGGGCGACGTATTCGGCGGCCGGACGGTCCGGGTGCCGCATGCGCTCGACGACCAGCCGGACCGCCATCTCGGCCATCCACCCGTGGTCGGGCGCGACCGTGGTCAGCGACGGCACGAGGTACTCGGCCTCCGGAATGTTGTCGAACCCGACGACGCGCACCCGGCTCGGCGCGCCGATGCCACGGTCGGCCAGCCCGCGCAGTACGCCTTGCGCGACCGTGTCGGTCACCGCGACCACGCCATCGAACTCGACGCCCGCCCCCACCAGCCGGTGCACCGCCGTTCGCCCCGACTCCAGCGTCATCACCGCAGACGTCACCAGCAGCGCGGGATCGGCTTCCAGATCTCGCTCGGCGAGCGCGGCGGCATAGCCACGGTGCCGGCTGGCCACCACGTTCGCACCGTCTAGGCCGTCGCCGGTGACGTATGCGATTCGCCGGCAACCTCGGTCGACCAGGTGCTCGGTCGCGGCCCTGGTGCCATCCTCGTTGGGCATGGCGACGTGGTCGAAGGCCGATCCCACGTCTCGCTCGCCCAGCATCACGATGGGATTGGTGCCCCCGGACGCGTGATGCTGGCGCGGGTCGAACTTGACCGCGCTGAGAATCAGACCGTCGAGCTGCATGGTGTGCGAGCGGGCGATCGCCTCGACCTCGCCGGCGATCACGGCCCTGGTCTGCTCGATCGCGACGTGAAACCCGCGCCGCGCCGCCTCTTCGATGACCCGGGCGGCGAGCATGCCGAAGTACGGACGGTCGACCTCGGGCACGGCGAGACCGATGACACCGGTACGCCCGGACTTGAGGGATCGCGCCGATAGGTTCAGGCGATAGCCCGACTCCGCGATCACCTCCAAGACGCGACGGCGGACCGGCTCGCTCACCCCGCCGCGGTTGTTCACGACGTTCGAGACCGTCATCTTCGAGACGCCGGCCAGTCGAGCGACGTCGCCCATCGTCACCACGCCGAAGAGTTTATCGGTAAACCTCGGGCGTCCAGGCGATTCAGTAGCCCAAGTCCCGGCGTCGCAAGCCGGCGTATCCGCTCGCGGCGAGTGCCACGAAGAGGATGGCGAGGAGCACCAGCGGCGTGGCGGTCAGGGCGTCCAGCGGCGCTTGCGGCGTATGCGCGAACGGCGAGCCGCGCCGCAGCCAGCCGGGTATCTCGAACGAGTCGGCGAACAGTGCGATCACGGCGCAGTACCCGACCATCGTCCACGCCAGCGCGGCGGCGGCGCGCGGCAGCCACCCGATGCCCAGGACAGCGACCGCGGCGACGACCAACACCGCCGGCAGGTAGCCGAGCGCGACACCGACCATGCGCGGCGCCTGGCTGGCGTCGGAGACGGTGAGCCCGTACGCCACTCCCTCGCCAAGCCCGGCGGCGGCCAGCACCAGCGCGCTGCCGGCGACCGCCACGATGAGGTGGCTGCCCAGCCACGCGGCGCGGCTGGTCGCGGTGGCCAGCACCGGCTCCGCCCGCCCGGACGTCTCCTCACCGCGGGCCCGCAGGGCGGCGATGACCCCGTACGCGGTGCCTATCAACGCCAGCGTCATCGCGGTGAGCCCCAGGTAGCCGTTCACGATGTCCGCGGCGCCACCGGGCAGGAACTCGGCGACCTCGGGATTGTCTGCCACGTACTGCTCGATGCTGTCGCCGATCGAGCCGTAGGCCGCGCCGAGCAGGAACAGCCCGGCGGCCCAGCCGATCAGCGACGCCCGCTGTAGCCGCCAGGCCAGGCCCAACGGCGAGCCCAGCGCCGCGGATGCGGTCGCCCGGCCTGGCCGTGGCCGTACCAGTCCAGCGCCGAAGTCGCGCCGCCCGAGCAGCGCCATCGCCACCGCGACCGCGGCACCGGCCACGGCGCCCGTGACGAGCAGGGGCCACCAGCGGTTGTCGACATAGGCGAACGTGCGTTGACCCCAGCCGATCGGAGACAGCCACGACAGCGTGCCGTCACCGACGTCACCGGCGGCGCGCAAGACGTACGCGGCACCGAGCACGAGAGCGACCGCCCCGTAGGCGGCGCGGGCGTTCTCGAACACCTGCACCGCCACCGCGGTGAACGCGGCGAACACGAACCCGAGCCCGGCGAGCGCGGCCCCGAAGAGGATCGACCCAGCGCCCGGCAGCCCGGTCCCGACGGCCACTACGAACACCAGCACGCCCACGGCCAGGTTCGCCAGCGCGGCCAGGATGAGCGCGGCGGCGAGCGTGGCGCGGCGGCCGACCCGGGCCGAGCGCACCAGCTCCGCGCGTCCGGACTCCTCGTCGGCACGGGTGTGGCGGCCGATCAGGAACATGTTCATCAACGCCACCACGATTCCCGCGAAGGCGAAGATCTCGAACAGCACCTCGCCGCCGATGGTCTCCAGCAGCCGCGTCGGCCCGCTCATCGCGACCACCGCGGTATTGCCGCCCATGCTGGCGCGCAGCTTCGCCAGATCCTCAGGGGTGTCGTACAGGTTCTGACTCTGCGCCGACTGCACCAGCACCAGCAACGTGGCGCCGAGCAGCCACCACGGCAGGCCGAACCGCTCCCGGCGCAGCATGAACCGCAGCAGCTGCCCCACACCGCTCACTGCGCGCCCGAGATCTGCTCGTCGCCGTAGTGCCGCAGGAACAGCTCCTCCAACGTCGGCGGGGTACTGGTCAGACTCCGCACGCCAAGCGGTGCGAGCCGGCGCATCACGGCGTCCAGCTGCGCCGTCTCCACGTCGAATCGGGCGTGATGGTCCTCCACGACCAGGTCACAGGTTGACGTCACCGGGCACGTACGCCAGCCGGCGGTGCAGGGCGACGGCATCGCGCCACGGATCGTGGCCAAGCATCCGGACGGTGCCGGAGTCGGCGCGCAGCAGGCCGAGCAGGATCCGGATCGTCGTCGTCTTGCCGCTTCCGTTCGGGCCGAGAAAGCCGTGCACCTCGCCCGACTCGACGGTCAGGTCGAGCCCGTCCAGAGCCTTGGCTCGGCCGTACGACTTGGTCAGACCGGCGACCTCGATCGCCGCCCCGTTACGAGCATCCACGCGAACTCCTCAAGACTGCCGACCAGACTTCCCGGCACACCTCGAACACGCGCGTCAAGCCGCTTCAGCATAGCCCGTAATGGATGAATGAGGGACACCACGCACCGGTCAGGCCGATCGCGACTCTTGCTCCGGGCCTTCGAGGTCGCGTAGCTGACCGCGCAGGTGCGCTTCCAGGCGGCTGCGGTACTCACGCTGGAAGCCCAGCATGTCTTCGATCTCCCGCAGCGCCGCCGTCCGGTTGGCGTCGGCGTCGGCGATGGCTTGCTGATGGCGGTGGCGGGCCTCGCGCGCCAGGGCCTCGGCCGCGGCGTGGGCATCGTGGAGAAGCTTGTCGGCCTTCACACGGGCGTCGGCGACGAGCCGGTCGGCCTGGTGCTGGGCGTCGGCGATGTGGTCTTCGGCCGTCCGGCGCGCCATTTCAAGGACCCGGAGCGTCCTGTCTCGGCCGGCGTCCACCGCGGCGCCGCCCGGCCCGGTCACCTGCTCCAGCTCGGCCTCGGCGGCGCGGGTCGCGGCCACCGCGGCGGCCTTGTCGCGCTCGGCACGCTCCAGTTGGGCCCTCACCTCGGCCAGCCGGGAGTCAGCGGAGCCTGCGCGCTCGACCCGCGCGCGCAGTGCCTCATTCGCCTCGACGAGGCGAATCAATTCCTGCTCGACCTCGTCCAGGAACGCGTCGACGTCACCCTCGTCGTATCCCCGTTTGCCGATCGAGCGCTTCTTGAAGGCCACGTTGTGGACGTCGGCCGGGGTCAGCGGCATCGCAACCCACCCCCACCGCTGGGATCACATCGACCGTACCAACCTGCCACCCTCTCCGAGGTGTTACCTGGGATTTCAGACGAGGGTCGCCGCGGCGCGCACGACCAGCCCGACGCCGACGATCAACACGATGGCGGCGGTAATCCGCGGCAGCGCCAGGCCGACCCGCGCGCCGATGCGGACCAGCCGCCCGCCCGGGCCCAGGGTCGCTTCGGCGCTCGCCGGTGCGGCGTGGGGCTCGATACGGGCGGGGGCGACGGAGCGGCCGGCACCGACAGGTACCGGAACGACGGCCGGGACGGCGCCCGCGGGTTCGGTGGCGGCGAAGCGGGCGGCCGCCCGGCGGGCGATCCGGCGGCGGAACGCCAGCAGCGCCAGGCCGGCGCCGGTCAGGGTGGCTGCCATGCCGAGTCCGTACGCGAGCACGAGCAGCACGCCGAGCACGGCACGGCCGAGCCCGACCGCGGCCAGCAGCACGACGAGCGCGGACGGGCTGGGCACCAACCCGCCGGCCAGCCCGATCCCGGCAAGGCCGGCGCGCCGGCCTATCACGCCGTGCTCGTGCCCGTGACCATGCCCGTGGCTGTGCCCGTGACTGTGGCTGTGCCCGTGACTGTGACTGTGCCCGTGATCGTGATGATCGACGTAATCGACGTGATTGTGAATGTGAGGCCGGCGGAGGCCGAGGGCTCGCCCGAGAAATCCCATGATCACGCGGGACGTGCCCGTGGCGGTGGCGAGCATGCCGGCGCCGACGGCGACGACGAGGACGCCGCTGGCCAGCCCGAGGTAGGCGAGCAGGCGTTCGCCGGCCAGCGCGGTGCCGGTGGCCAGCAGCGACCCGACGACGAGCACCGAGCCGGTGTGGGCGATGGTCACGGTGGCGCCCACGGCCACCGCGTCGCGCGGCCGGCCGTCCCGGCCCGCCAGGTACGCGGCGAGCACCGTCTTGCCGTGCCCGGGCAGCGCCGCATGCGCGGCACCGAGCAGCAGCGCGAGCAGCACCGCCAGCGCGGCCAGCAGCGGTGTGAGCCGGCCGCCGACCAGATCCTGCAGCGCCCGGTCCGCGCGCGCCACCAATCCGGGCGACGACGAGCCGTCGCCCGGCACCGAGCCACCGGAATCCGCACCGGAGCCCCTGCCCGTACCGGCGCCGGGCTCCACCCGCAGCGTCGCGGTCCGCACGTCGGCCACGTCGGTCGGTGCCCGCATCGGCGGGTACGCCCGCAGCTCGTCGCTGCGGCTGTGCTCGGGCAGCGGCGAGTCGACCAGCCGCACCCCGTCGCCGGTCGCGGTCATCTCCTGCCAGCCCACCCGATCCGCCTTGTGCGGGTTGGCGACGGTGACGGTGCCCGCCGCGGCGAGGTCGGCCGGCGCCCGCAGCGAGCAGGTCAGCCGCGCCGTGGGCAGGCCGGCCGCGCCGTCGGCGTACGCGTAGCCGCCCGGGGTCACGGTCCAGGCCAGCCGGCGGCCGGCCACCGTGACCTGGAATCCGGTGGCGAATTCTCGGCATGCCGCCGTGGCGTACGCGGCCCGCTCGGCGGCGGACGGCTTCCCGTCACGGTCGGCGTCGACGGCGGTGCGGTCCTGCCGGGTGGGCAGCTCGGCGGTGTCCACGGCGGCCCGCACGGTCACCGCGGTAGGCGTGAGCGTGAGGCCCGCGTACTGGTTGACCGAGAAGTTGCCCAGCGGGTGCGCGGCGGCGGGCCCAGCCGGTGCGACAAAGACGGCCAGACAGCCGGCGACCGCCGCGAGAAGCCACCGACCTTGCGCGGTCACGACGGGCACACCTGGGCGAACCGGTTGGCCGCGAGGTCCAGCTCGGTCTCGGTGAACGTGTAGATCCTGTCCAGGTCGGCCGGCGTGCGGACCCGCGCGATGACCGCGTCCACCGCTCCCGCGTACTCGGTCAGCACCGCCGCGAGCGCCGGGTCCGGTGCCCGTCCCGCTCGCGCGCGCAGGTCGGTGGACCAGTCGGCGAACGCGTCCCGTAGCTCGGCCATCGCCGCCTTCTGCCGGGCGGCCTCGCCCTTCTCACCCGCGGCGACGGCGGCCGACAGCGCCGCGCTGAACCGTGCGGTGGCGTCGCCGATCGCGGTCCGCGCGTCCGCGCACGCCCGCGAGACCGCCGGGTCGAGGGTCGCCGAGGGCGTCGGGGCCAACGAGGTGGACGGCGAGCCGCCGCCCGACCCGCAGCCGCCCAGTAGCAGGAGCAGCAGCAGGGGTGGCGCGGCGCGCCCCGCCCGGCGGGTCAGCCGGGCGGGGCGTGCCTCAACGGATCGGAACAACGGACGTCACCGGACGTAGACGTTCGGCTGGGCCGGGGTACTCATGCCGTTCCCGATGAAGAAGCTCGGGTGCGGCGGCTGGTTGTAGGCGGTGTTCTGCCAGGCGACCGCGACCCGGTACATGGTGTCATGCATCAGGGTGTGGATGCGCCGGTCGGTCTGGGTCGGGGTCGAGTAGATCCGCAGTGCGCGGTTGTCGTCGCGCGGCCAGATCGCCTCCTCCCGCCAGTCGCCGAGGATGTCGGCCGACAGCGACGGGTTCGACTTGGTGCCGTTGATCGAGTGCGCCCCGGACGCCGTCAGGACCCGAGTGTCGCCACCCGTGCCGTACTTGTCGATGTGGTTGCCGTCCATCAGCTCGCGTACCGGGTCGCCGTCCCACCAGGACAGGAAATTGATCGATCCGGGCTTGCGGCCGACGCTGGCGTTGTTGGTCGCGCTGCGCAGGTCACCGACGGCGGACGACCACATCTCCGCGCCGGCGTTGCCGGCGTAGACGTCGCCGGCGACGCCGCGGCCGTTGTCGCAGTTGCAGGTCGGCGCCTGGGCGATGATCGCCCCGGTGCGGGCGTCGCCGATCCAGTGCGCCGGCTTGCCGTTGGTGTACTCGCTGGGCTTGAACACCTCGAGCCCGGCCCGGGACGGGATCAGGTCACCGACGTGGTACGCGTCGCCGTGGTTGGTGCCGTTGTTCCACATCGCGGTGCCGTTGTCGTTGATCGCCATGGACCCGAACATCACCTCGTCCCGGCCGTCGCCGTCGCCGTCGGCGATGGACAGCTGGTGGTTGCCCTGCCCGGTGTACTGCGAGCCGGCCGAGTTGGAGTCGAACGTCCAGCGCCGGGTCAGCGACCCGTTGCGGAAGTCCCATGCCACGATCACCGTACGGGTGTAGTAGCCGCGCGACATGATCAACGAGGGCCGCTGACCGTCCAGGTACGCCGTGCCGGCCAGGAACCGGTCCACCCGGTTGCCGTAGTTGTCCCCCCACGACGACACGGTGCCGCGGGCCGGCTCGTAGTTGACCGTGGACAGGGCCCGGCCGGTCAGCCCGTCGAACATGGTCAGGAACTCCGGGCCGGCCAGCACGTAGCCGGAGGAGTTGCGGTGGTCAGCCGACGCCGACCCGATCACCGTGCCGGCCGCGTCCCGGGTGCCGTCGGCGGTCTTCATCGCCACCTCGGCGTCCCCGTCGCCGTCGTAGTCGTACACCTGGAACTGGGTGTAATGCGCTCCGGCCCGGATGTTGCGACCGAGGTCGATGCGCCACAGCCGGGTCCCGTCCAACCGGTACGCGTCGATGAACACGTTGCCGGTGTATCCGGAGTGCGCGTTGTCGTGCGCGTTCGTCGGATCCCACTTGAGCACGATCTCGTAAGCGCCGTCGCCGTCCAGGTCACCCACGGACGCGTCGTTGGCGGCGTACGTGTACGCGACCCCGTCCGGGGCTGTCCCGCCGGCCGGCTGCTGGATCGGCACGTCGAGGTAGCCCGACGTCAGGTTCACCGACGCCGGCGACGCGGCCTGCTCGGTCCCGTTGACCACCGCCCGGACCGTGTAGGACGCGCCCGACGGCCCGCCCGCGTCCAGGTAGTTGGTCGAGTTCGTGATCGGCGAGGAGTTCAGCTTCGTCGAGCCGCGGTACACGTTGAACCCGGTCGAGTACGACTCGGTGCCCAGCAGCCGCCAGGACACCAGGTTGTTCGAGCCCGACCGCACGCTCACCACGCCGCGGTCCAGGTCCTCGACCTGCCGGCCGGAGCCCGACGGCGGAGGTGTCGTCGTGGGCGGCGGTGTGGTGGGCGGCGCCCCGCCCACCTCGAAGTCGAGGTAGTCGATGTTGGCCAGGCCGGTGGCCGTGGTCGGGCTCAGCCGGATCGTGTTGTTGCCCGCGTTCACCGACACGGTCAGCGTCTTGCTGGCCCACGTGGTCCACGCGCCGGTGCCCTCGAAGCCGAGCCCGGACTGCGCCACCGCCCCGTTGACCAGCACGTCCGCCGGCCGGTTCGCGGTGGTGCCGTTGGCGTAGCGCACCACGACCACGGCTGTGCCGGCTGCGGACGCGGTCACCGTGAACTGCGCCGCCGCGCCGACCGCGTTGTTGGCGTTGCAGAAGCCGCTGCCGGAGTAGCCGGCGTGGTTCGACTCGATCACACCGTCACACGTGGCCGGTGCGCTTTCAGCCTCATAGCGGGTCGCGGCGGCGGAGGCGACGCCGGCCAGCACGATGCCGGCGCCGGCGACCAGCACCGAGACGCCCCCGGCGGCCAGCAGCGCCTGCCCGCGCCGGGAACGGAACTGATGTCGATACAAACGCACGTTGATCTCTCCAAAGAGTAGGTACGCGCAAGCGCGCCGCTGGCGGAGGTCGGACGGTGCCCAATCGTCCGTGGAGGGTGGTGACATGGCCGGCGCTGGCGTCCGAGGACGGCAGCCGGCACCCGCGGCGCATCGATGCTAATTGAAACGGTAAAGCCGAGACATCGACGAAAGCAAGACTTAAAAGTTCGGAGACACTGTCCGTGCGCAGCACAGAAGGCAGGAAGCAGTGCACCCTGGCACCAGCGTCAAAAGGTTTCAATCCCGGGCCGCCGGGCCGTTCCAGTCAGGAGTCGAGCAGCCCGCGCTCGGTCATGAAGGTGCCTAGCGTCTGGGCGTCTTCGGCGGTCATCAGGCGGCGTGGGATCACGGTTGCCGGAACCCGTCCGACATACACGATCCAGAACTCAGGGGTGTCCACGACCCGGTCGACACCGTCCCAGGCGATTCCGCCGGACTCGGTGCCGCTGTGCATCATGATGTTGCGGTCGGTGATGTCGTAGCCGCCGGCCACGGCATAGCCACTGGAGCGGCGGCGGGCTCTGTATCGCACCCATGGCGAGTACAGCATGGAGAGCAAGCCGCCCATGACCAGCGTGAAGCCCAACGGCAAGATCACTTCATCCCGGTCGACCCCGCGCGAGACGACCAGGCCGATCACCCCGACCGCTACCAGTACAGCCCCGATGTAGCCGTACCAACGTAGCCGAGCCCGACTGAGCACCTCGGCCACACGACCCGGATAGGCTGGATCGGCCGGGACCTCGAATCGGATGCGCACGCCAGAACGATACTGCCCGCGTCCCTTCGACTGGCCGCGGGACTTCGTGGTCAGCGACCCGGATGGGCACCGCTTCACCCTCGGCTGCGGCGAACAGCGGCTGCGCGAGGTCGCTGACCGCTACGGCCTCACCGCCGAGACGATTTCCGTCAACCCGCAGTGGCTGCGACCTTCGAACCCGATGTGATCCCGTTTCTACGGACCACAGGTAGAGATGTCTCCTCAGGCGCGCGGCTACGGTGTGATTCGGAACGTCGCGTCCTGGCGGTCGCTCGCGCTGGAGCTGGTGCTGAGCGGGTCGATCCGCAGCAGGTAGTTGGCGTGGCGCAAGTACCGGTCCGGGAAGTTGTACGACCGGAACGACGACCAGGCCGCGTCGGCCAGGCCGGCGACCCGGTAGAAGGTGGCGTCGCCGCGGAATGTCGCGGTGTTGTCGTAGGCGTCGAGCCGGATCGCGTAGTTGCTGTGCCGCAGGTACCGGGACGGGACGTTGACCGACTGGAACGAAACCCCGGCCGGGTCGGCCAGGCCCGGCACGATCCGCCACAGTTGGTCCTGGTACGGCTCCATCGGGTACGGGTCGAGACGGCACTCGTTGTTGGCATGCCGCACGTACCGGTCGGGGAAGTTCGAAGACTTCAACCGCGCCCAGTTCGGCAGCCCCCACCGGGACACCAGCGCGTCGTACTCCGCGGAGCTGATCCCGACGATCGAGCCGTGCTTGGCGTTCAGCGGCGGTGTGAACGTGCGCTGGTTCAGCGCCGTCCAGGTGTTGGCGCCGACAGTCGAACTCGACCAGGCGTAGTAGTCGTTGTTGACCGGGCTGAACGAGTCAGCCCACAGCCGCCAGCCGTTACCCTCGTTGTTCTTGATCAGCAGCGGCGCCTCGATCGCGTTGCCCTGCCGCAGTCCGCTGGTGTACGTGGTGTAGCTGTTCGGCGCACCGGTGGTCGACCGCGCGCCGTAGAGAAGGCCATTGGAGAGGTTCTTGTAGTACAGGTAGAACGTGGAGCCGTCGACCACGATGTCACCGTCCAGCACCGGGAACCCGGGGCTGAAGTAGACCTGGTTTGCCGAGACCGTCCGGAAGTCCGACGTGTAGTTGACCATCAGCACATCGGCGCCGTTGTTGGCGGAGTAGACGATGCCGTACTGGCCGCGCGCGGCATCCCAGAACGCGGTCGGCGCCCATGTGTGCGTGTTCAGGCCGTGCATGCGAATCCGCCGGTACCCGGTGAAGCTGGTCAGGTCCGTGGAGTCCCACACGTGCAGGTACTGGTTGTTCTGCGAGAAGTCGGTGCCGTTGAGGTCTGTGGCCAGGACCACGAAGGTGCCGTCCTGCTTGCGCAGGATGAACGGGTCGCGCAGCCCGAGGGTGCCGGCGGTCGGTGTGACGACGGGGTTGTTCTGGTTCAACGGCGACCAGTTCAGTCCGTCCCGGCTGACTGCCAGATGCAGGCCGTAGTTCGCACCGGACATGTTTGGGGTCTCCGTGAAGTACCCGAACACATAGGCGGTGTTGGCCGCCGACGCCGGCGACGGAGCGGCCACGACACCGGCGGCGACGGCCGCGGTCGAGAGGGTGGCGAGCGACGCGAACGCTCTTCGACTCAGCAGCACGAGGGGCCTCTTCTCGTCGATCCGGACGTTAGCGTTAACAATGCGGGCCTGGCAAACCGTTGAGCACCGTGAATGTTAGCGATAACACCAACGGTGTCAAGCCCTCGACTCTCTTCGATGCGGACGGGCACGGTCAGCCGGCCGCGGTACCCCTCTTGATCTCGGCTGTCGGGTTGCCGGCTGGCGTGAAGCCGGCCCACGCCGCGGCGTCGCCGGTGTAATAGATCGTCAGCTTCGCGGGGTCGGTGCCGGCGAATACGTCGGCCTCCTGGGTAGGCGGCCGCTGACCGAAACGGACCGCGCGCAGGTCGGGGTTGTTCCGGAAGGCGCGCGGTCCGAGCGTCTTCACCTGGGGTACGTACACCGTCTCCAGCCTGGCGTTGTTGGTGATCCCGTCGTGCCGGACGGTGGTCAGCGACGGAGCGTAGATGAGCTTGAGGGCCCCGAACCCGGTGAGGCCGTTCTTGTCCAGCTCCTTCAGCCCCGGCAGTCGCAACACCTTCATGCCAGCGTTGAGGTCGAAGCAGTTGATGCCGATGTACTCCAGCTTCGGCAGGTTCACGGCCTTCAGCGCGTGGGTGTCGTTGAGCGCGTTCCGGCCGATCGAAAGCAGTTGCGGCGCGTTGAAGAACTCCAGCCGCGAGGTGTCGTCGAAGGCGTAGTCGTCGATCTTCGTCACGCGTGGCAGGTTCACCTTGGTGAGGTACTGGTTGCGGCGGAACGCGTCCCGGCCGATGTGCCGCGCGCTGGGCAGGTAGAGCACGCCCATTTTCGCGTACGGTCGGTGACCGAACGCCATGGTGCCGATGGTGCGCGCCGCCCGGAGGCTGACCGACTCGAATGGCGCGTTGCTGAAGGCGCCGGCCCTGACCTCTTCCAGATCGTCCAGGACGAGGTGCCTGACCCACGAATCCCACCATCCGTTGTGCCACAGGTACGGCGACAGGCCGCCACGCGCCTTCTGGCCGGCGCAGGCCAGCCCCGAGGTTGGGGTGCACTCCTTCCCACCGGGCAGCGACCGCAGGTTGTAGATGTACAAGCGGGTCGGTTTGGTGACGCCGGTGATATGCAACGCCTGGATCGCCGCGAGGTCCGCGCCGTTGAGCGCTGTCCCGCCGTCGAGGTAGATGGCGATGCCCGTGGATCGGGCGAGCGAGTCGCGCTCCCGCTCCAACCGGGCCTTCAGCGACGAACCGCTTGCCGCCGCCGCGTTGTACCGGAGCGTGAAGGTGCCCGGCGCCAGCGCGTGGTCCCCGGGTGCGGTGTGCCGGTAGGCGTACGTCTCGTTCTTCCTCAGCACCGGGTCGGCAGCGAAGACCGGGTCGATCCCCGGATCGTATGAAGCGGTCCGCGCCCGGGGGGCGGGGGGGGCGCCCCCCCGGGGCCCGCGGGGGGCCGGCGGGGGGCCCGCCGCCGGACCCGCCGTGACGGCTGGGACGCCGTCTGCGGGACCAGCCGGGTCAGCGGTGGTCCTGCCGCATCCGGTCACGGACAGGGCGCAGATCAGGGCGACGGCTACCTTCTTCATCGTCTAGTAGACCCGCCGGCTCGCCAGCCGATAACAAAAACTCGACGCCGTGGGTGCGGACAGGTTTGGCGCACTGCCCGGAGGTAATCACCATCGGGTGCGGCCTCTCTTCGTTTGCGGCTGCCCCCGGTCAGGCACGACGGTGCTGCAGCTCATGCTGCATGCCCACCCGAGCATCGCCGTCCCGCCCGAGACCCGCTTCGTCCTGGAGGCGTACTGGAACCGCCGATCATTCGGCGACCTGCGAGACCCGCAGCGCCGCCGGGCGCTGGCACGCTGGATCGTCGCCCGCCCGGAAACCCGGTTCGTCGACCTCAAGCTAGACCCAGAGGATGTGACCGAGCGGATCGTGGCGGCGCCGGGCACGCTGGGCACCGCCCTGGCCACGGTGTTCCGCGCGTATGGGCGACGATTCGACAAACCACGCTGGGGTGACAAGAGGCCGTCCTACGTGACCAACCTCGCGATACTCACCCGGCTGTTCCCACACGCCCAGATCGTCCACATCGTCCGCGACGGGCGCGACTGCGTCGCCTCGCTCAAGCACATGCCCTGGCACCACCACGGGATCTTCCATAGCGTCTCCG
The DNA here is from genome assembly GCF_026130045.1 of Micromonospora sp. CPCC 205371. Classification (GTDB taxonomy): domain Bacteria; phylum Actinomycetota; class Actinomycetes; order Mycobacteriales; family Micromonosporaceae; genus Phytohabitans. The sequence goes on along the minus strand of NZ_JAIBNX010000079.1, from coordinate 14,724 downwards.
CTTGGGCGCAGGCCATCGACCACGGGCGCTGGGCGGCCAGAGTCCTCGGCCCGAGCGGGTATCACGAGATCCGCTACGAGAACATCGTCAGCGACCCGGAACCGGAGCTGCGTGCGCTCTGCGCGTTCCTCGGCCACCGGTACGACGCCGCGATGCTGGAGCCGGCCAGCCTCGCCAGTATCGCCGTTCCGGAGCACAAGAGCTGGCACGCGCGGACCCGCCAGCCCCTCGACACCCAGCAGATCGGCCGGTGGCGAGCCGACCTCACGCCTGACGAGATCGGCCTGTGCGAGGCGGTCCTCGGGGCACGGCTGCGCTACCACGGGTACGAGGTCTCCGGCGCGCCGGCGCCGCCCCTGGCGCACCGGCTGCGGTACGAGCGGCTGGCGCTGCGCCACCGCTTCGCGCCCCTCAAGCGATCCGCTATCCGCGCCTGGGATCGCCTCCCCACCACGCGATCCATCAGCGACGATGCGTCCGAGGCCACGATTAGTTACCCCTGATGTAACCGTCCGATCATATGAACGGCGCGTCCGAGTCGGTCCGCAGGAGTTGGCTGCGAGTTCGTCGCACCTCTTGAACAGGAGCTCAACCCGTGCCTGCCTCTCGTCGTAACTTCCTTGCCGGCGGCGCGGCCGCTGGCGTTGGCCTTGCCGTCGCCGGTGGCTTCCCGTCGTTGGCCCAGGCCCACCCGAGCCGGCCCGGCCCGGCGGGCGTGGCCGGTCACAAGCCGTTCCCGCCGCTCGTCGACGACCCCGATGGAATCCTGGCGCTACCTGAGGGCTTCAGCTACGGGGTCGTCACCCGGACCGGCGTCACGCAACTCGACAGGGGCCAGGGACCGACCCCGGCCGAGCACGACGGCATGGCCGTCTACGACGCCGGGCGCGGCCGGTACACCCTGATCCAGAACCACGAGATCGACCCCGGCGCCGAGTTCGGCGTCCCGCACGTCAAGGGCACCGTCTACGACCCCGGCGCGGTCGACGCCGGCGGCTGCACGGTGATCAAGACCGATCGCGCCGGCCGCAACCTCGGTGAGTTCGTCGCGATCTCCGGCACCGTCAGCAACTGCGCCGGCGGGCCGACCCCGTGGGGGACGTGGCTCACCTGCGAGGAGACCGAGGACCGCGCCGGAGACGAATGGGAGGAGGGCGACCGGTCCGGTGTCTTCCAGAGGGACCACGGCTACGTCTTCGAGGTCTGGGGCGACGGCAGCGCCGACCCGCGACCGATCAGGTGCCTGGGCCGCTACGCCCACGAGGCCCTGGCGATCGACAAGGACCGCACGAAGATCTACCTGTCCGAGGACGCCGACGAGCCCAACGGCCTCTTCTACCGGTGGACCGCACCCCGTGGCGTCAAGCTGGGGCCCGGCGTTCTGACCCGCCTCGCCCCGGACGCGGGCGTGCTCGCCGCGATGCAGATCGTCATGGACGACGGTTCGGTGCTGCCCGACGTCGCCTACCTGACCTCCGCACAGCTCGGCCGCCCCTTCCCCGTGCGGTGGATCGAGGTGCCCGAGCGCGACGCGAAGACCACGCCCGTGCGCGAGCAGTTCACCGAGGGCCAGGTCACCCGCGGACGGAAGTTCGAGGGCGTATGGGGCACCGACGAAGGCGTGTATGTCGTCAACTCCTACGCGTGGGACGAGGGTGAGCTCCCGGCGGACGCCGCTCCGCACGACGGCATGGTCTGGTTCTACGACTACCGCGCCCAGACCATCCAGCTGGTCACCTACTTCCCCCACCAGGCCACGTCGGAGGAGGGCGCGCCGGCCAAGTACACCGACCTGACCTTCGACGGCCCCGACAACGTGACCGTCACCCCGTGGGGAAGCCTCGTGCTCGCCGAGGACGGCGCAGGCGCTTCCCACGTGCTCAGCGCGATCCCGGGCGGCCCGACGTACGCCATCGCCCGCAACCAGCTCAACGACTCGGAGTTCTGCGGCCCGACCTTCACCGCCGACGGCAAGGTGCTTTTCGTCAACATGCAGGACCCCGGCCTCACCCTCGCCATCACCGGGCCGTGGGAGAAGTACCTGGGCTAGCGATCGCGCGTACGCAGTACCGTGTAGCCGGTGGACGCCGTGGCTCTGGACGCCCCTGTACGCCCCGACGTGCCGCCTTGGCGGGTGATGCTCTCGTTCATCCGCCCGCATGTCCTGGCCCTGGTGGGTGGCGGCCTGCTCAGCCTGGTGACCGGAGCGACCGGGCTGGCCCTGCCGCTGGTGGTACGCGAGCTGATCGACGACCTGACCGCCGACCGCCCGGTTGGCGCGGTTCTGGCGCTGATGACCGTACTGATGGTGGCCAACGCGGCGATCGGCGCGCTTGGCACGTACGTGCTGCGGCGCACCGCCGAGTCGGTGGTGCTCACCGCCCGGCGCGGGCTGGTGGCGAGGCTGCTGCGGCTGCGCCTCGGTGTGGTGGAGAGCAGCGAGCCGGGCGACCTGATGTCGCGCGTCACCGCCGACACCACGCTGCTGCGCGAGGTGACCACGAACTCCCTCGTCGGCGGGGCCACCAGCCTGATCACGCTGGTGGCCACGGTCGTGATGATGGCACTGCTCGACCTGGTGTTGCTTGGTGTGACCCTCGGCGCGCTGGTCGCCGCGGGAGTCGTGATCGGTCTGGTCGTGCCCCGCATCAACCGGGCGTCCCGCCGGGCCCAGGAGTCGATCGGTGTAATCGGCGCCGCGTTGGAGCGGATGTTCGGGGCATTCCGCACCGTCAAGGCGTCCGGTGCCGAGGAACACGAGCAGCGCCGCGCGTACCAGGCCGCTAGCCAGGCGTGGCAGGCCAGCGTACGCGCGGCCAAGTGGGGCGCGGTGGCGGGCAACACCGCCGGGCTCGCCGCGCAGGTGGCGTTCCTGGCAGTACTCGGCACGGGCGGCGCGCGGGTGGCCGCCGGCACGATCGACATCGGCACGCTCATCGCGTTCCTGCTGTACGTCTTCTACCTGATGGCCCCGGTCAACCAGCTCGTCTCGGCGGTCACGCAGTACCAGGTCGGCGCCGCGGCGGTGGCCCGCATCCAGCAGGCGCACGGCATGCCGGTCGAGCCGTCCAGCCCGCCGGCCGAGCCTCCCGCCGCCGGCGCCGCCCCAGCGACGGTCACGTTCGTCGACGTGCGGTTCCGGTACCGGGCCGAGCTGCCCGAGGTACATCACGGCGTGAGCTTCCACATCCCGGCGGGCGGCATGACCGCCTTCGTGGGGCCGTCCGGCGCCGGCAAGACCACCCTCTTCTCGCTCATCGAGCGGTTCTACGAACCCGACAGCGGCGAGGTACTGGTCGACGGGGTCGACGTACGCGACTGGCCGATCGCGGGGCTGCGGGCCGCCATCGGGTACGTCGAGCAGGACGCGCCGGTACTCTCCGGCACGCTGCGGGAGAACCTGCTGCTGGGCACGCTGGCAGGCAGCGAAGACGAACTCGTCGAGGTGCTGCGCACCGCCCGGCTCGACCGCCTCGTGGCGCGGCTGCCGGAAGGCCTCGACACCCAGGTCGGTCACCGCGGCACCAAGCTCTCCGGCGGCGAGCGGCAGCGGGTGGCGATCGCCCGCGCGCTGCTGCGGCGCCCCCGGCTGCTGCTGCTCGACGAGGCGACCTCGCAGCTCGACGCGGTCAACGAGGCGGCGCTGCGCGACACCGTCGCCGACATCGCACACACCACGACCGTGCTGGTCGTCGCGCACCGGCTGTCCACTGTGACCATGGCCGACCGCATCGTCGTGATGGACGCCGGCCAGGTGCGCGCGATCGGCACCCACGCGCAGCTCGTCTCGGCCGACGCCCTCTACGCCGAGCTGGCCGCGACCCAGTTCCTCGCCGCGACCCCATCGTGATCACGCCCGCTGGCGCGTCTTACAGGTTGACCAGCTTGGCCACGAGTTCGTGCCGGCTGCGTACCCCAGCCTTGGCGAAGATGGCCTTCAGGTGGTCGCGGACCGTGTGTGGCGACAGGAACAGGCTGGTGGCCACCTGCGCGGTCGCGTGGCCGGCGACGAGCAGCTCGGCGATCTGGCGCTCCCGCGCGGACAGGCCATAGCAGTCCAGCACGAGCCTGGCGGTCACGTCGGGGCGGCTGCGTTCGATCGCGAGGGCGATGCGCGCCGGGCCGTCGAGCCGCCAGCCGTGGATGGTCGCCCACCGACCGGCGCGGGTGGGCCGGTGGGCGGGCGCGGGCGCCGAGCCACCCGCCCCCGGGGCCTGGGCGCCCCCCGCGCAGACGGCGGGCGGCAGGGCCGCCGGTGAAGGGCCGTCGTCGACGACGTTGGCCAGCAACGTCTCGGTGCCCGGGGTCATCGACGCGATCCGGTAGTGCTCGTCGAGAAACAGCAGGCCCGGGTGGTCCGGCAGGGAACCGCCGCCGAGCTGGGACGCCAGGAGGCTCCGGCGCACGCCTCGGGCGAGCCGGCGGCTGAGTGTCGCCAGGAACTGGGCGTCCGCGGCGGTGAAGGGCGGTGATCCCCGCTCGCGGAGGAAGACGAACCCTCCCCAGACCCTGTTCTGCTCCAGCAGGACCAGGCGCAGCTCATGCGCGTACCCGCTGGGCCGCAGCACCTCCTGGAACCGCACGCTCGATCCGGGCTCGGCCAGTACCGCCGCCGGGCGGCGGCTGCGTGCCAGATCCGCGAACAGGTTGGCGTCGCCGTGGCGATACTCCAGATCGACAAGCCGCCCGAGCAGAGCGGGCGACAGTCCCGCCTCGTGCACGCCCGCCGTCTTGAGCGCGGTGACCGGGTCGAGCGTGAACCCGCACCAACCCTCCACCGGCACCGCCTGCCGCGCCGCCGTCGCCGCGCCGCGAAGCAGGCCGGCCACGTCGGACGCGGACTCGGCGATCCGCTCGATCTTGTCGCGGACCCGATTCCGGATGGCGGCCTTCACCCGCCCAGGCTATCCCCCACCTGTGGGGTACTCGCGCCCTCGCCTGGCGGCCTACCGTCACCGCCATGACCTACGCACGCCGCCCACAAGACCTGCACGAGCTGTTCATGAAGGGCGTCAACACCAAGGACGTCGACGCGTTGATGGCTCTCTACGAACCGGACTCGCTGACGCTGGGCCTGGACGGCAGCCGGCTGGAGGGCGATGCCGCCCTGCGCGCCATGCTGACCGGACTCGTCGACGCGGTCGACCACCTCGACGGCGGCACCCGCAAGGTGATCGTCCACGGCGACTACGCGCTGATGTCGGCCACGTTCACCGCGAACGGTGGCGCGGTTTCGGGAAACAGTGGCGAAGTGGCCCGCCGCCAACCCGACGGCAGCTGGCGGTTTCTCATCGACGATCCGACGTTCGCTCGGACCGAGGCGTAGTCGACCGTCTCGAATGGACGGCCAGTCGCGTCCGGCGCCGAGGGCTCAACCCGAAACAGGCCACAGCCTCGCCGTGCCGTCCCAACTGCCGGTCGCCACCAGTGGTTGCGTCGGGTGGTAGGCGAGGTCGCTGATGCCGACCTCGTGGCCGGCCAGCGGTTGGCCGACCGCGTTTCCGGACGCCGCATCCCACCATCGCACCCGCATGTCGGCGCCGCCGGTGGCGAGGGTGCGACCGTCCGGGGCGAACGACACCACGTTGACCCTGTCACGGCTGCCGGTGACCCACCGGACGGCCGGTGTCCGGCCGGTTACATCCCACGCCTGGACGGCGCCGTCCCGGCGTTCTGGTTGCACTCCGTACACGTCGGTCGTCTCGCACGCGGCGGCCAGGGTGCGCCCGTCCGGGCTGAACGCCAGCGCCTCGATCCCGAAGATCCACCCTTCGGGCCTGAGTCCTTGCTGCCCGCCCAGGATTCCACGACAGGGCATGTCCGAGACGTACGGCTTCCGGCTGCCGATGTCCCACAGCCGCACCGTCCCGTCCCGGTCGCCGGTGGCCAGCAACCGTCCGTCCGGGCTGAACGCCAGGGTCTTCAGGCTGGGGCCGACGTGACCGTTGCCCATGGGATCGCCAACCAACTCGCCGGTGGCCAGATCCCACAGCAGCACCTGCCCGTACCCGGCCAGCGCGAGCATCCGGGAATCCGGGCTCACCGCGGCGGCCGTGTAACGCGCGGTGTGGCGGAACCGCGGCGAGTAGCTCGCGTCCGGCAGGGTACGCCGCTGCGCGCCGGTGGTGGTGTCCCAGACGCGTACGGTGTCGGGCTTGGTCGCCACGGTGTCGGCGGTCACCGTAACCAGCGTGTCGTTCGAGACGAACGCGATCAGGTGCGCCCTGCCGCCGAATTCGGCCACCGTTTGACGGCGGGTGGTGACGTCCCACAGCCGCACGGCGTCGCCTGAGGTGGCCAGCAGCCGCCCGTCGGGGCTGAACGCGACCCGTACCGCTAGGGGCGGCAACACCTCGGGGCGATCCGAGTGCGCGACGGCGGTGAGCGTGGCGAGAGACTCGTCGGTCCGTGCCGTCGTCTCCGTGGTGTCGCACGCCGCCACCATGACCGTCAGCAGGACGCCGCACACCGCCTCACGCCAGCCCGCGCCACGGCGGTGGCCACATCTCACCGCGCGAGCGTAACAACGGGCATCAACGTTGCCTCGGCTCAGCCGCCGGTGTACCGTGACGTGGTAACCCGCAGCGGATGCCGGCACTAGCCACCCGCGCGGTGTTTTCCCCCCAATCCCAGGCGCCACAGACCTGGGCTCTCATGTCGACGTAGTCGCGAGCTCTTCCACCGCACCGTCCAGACGACGGCCCGGCTCTGGCTCTCCGCGACGCGTCGCACCCTTGGGCGACTCGGCCCGCTCTCTCATCCTTCGAGGAGACCACATTGGACAACAACCACGACGACCTCGCCGACGAGCGCCCGGTCACCGGCATCGTCGACCTCACCGGCGAGCACGGCATCGTGCGCGTCGACGGTTACCTGCCCGGCCCAAGCGACATCCACCTGCCGGCGGCGCTGGTCAGGCGGTGGGGCCTGCGCCCCGGTGACCTCGTCACCGGAACGGCCAGCCCCTCTCGCGGCGCCGCCGGCCAGCGGGACCGCCGACAGGGCAAGCACTCGTCGATGTCCACACTGGACACCGTCAACAACCTGTCGCCTGACGGCGCCCGGCGACGGCCGGACTTCTACCACCTGACCCCGGTGCATCCGCGGGAACGGCTACGCCTGGAAACCGAACCGCCCATGCTGACCACCCGGGTCATCGACCTGCTCATGCCGATCGGCAAGGGCCAGCGCACGCTGATCGTCTCACCGCCCAAGGCCGGCAAAACCATGGTGCTGCAGGCGATCGCCGCCGCCATCACGCGCAACCATCCGGAGTGCCACCTCATGGTCCTGCTCGTCGACGAACGCCCCGAGGAGGTCACCGACATGCAACGGTCGGTCAAGGGCGAGGTCATCGCCTCGCCGTTCGACCGGCCACCGCCCGAGCACACAGCCATCGCCGAACTCGCCGTCGAACGCGCCAAACGCCTCGTCGAGCTCGGACACGACGTCGTGCTGCTGCTGGACTCGCTGACGCGTCTGGGCCGGGCCTACAACCACACCGCGCCCTCGTCGGCCCGGATACTGTCCGGCGGCATCAGCTCGACCGCACTGCAACCGCCCAAGCGACTTCTCGGTGCCGCACGGAACATCGAAGACGGCGGCTCGCTGACCATCATCGCCAGCACCCTTGTCGAAACGGGCTCGGTGGGCGACACGCTCATCTACGAGGAGTACAAGGGCACCGGCAACGCCGAACTACGGCTCGATCGTGCCAGTGCCGACCGGCGCCTGTTTCCCGCCGTCGACGTCCACTCCTCCAGCACCCGCAACGACAATCTCTTGCTCGACGCGGACGAAGCGATCGTCATCGGCCGGCTCCGCAAAGCGCTACACAATCACACCCCGCAGCAGGCGCTGCAAGCGCTGCTGGAACGGTTGGCACGAACCCGCAGCAACGCCGAGTTTCTGCTCACCGCGCAGCGCTGAACCGACCGCGCTCCTCGATCGCTATCCTGCCTGAATGCCGCTCGCCCGGCGCTGACCGGTTCGCGGCTGGTTGGCGGCGTGTGCCATCGTCGCGGTCATGAGCGTGGAACCAGCGGCGTGGCGACGGCTTGGGCCGACAGCCGAACAGCGGCGCAACGACATCATCGTCGGCGTGGCGGTCGCGGCGATCGCCCAGTTCAATCTCGTACTGGCGACGAGCGCGGGCATGTTCGTGGGCGACGACGCGCCGAGCCGGGCGGAGCAGGTCCTGTGGACGCTCGCGGTCACGCTGCCGCTGGTGGTGCGCCGGCGGTGGCCGGCCGCCGTCGCGATCGTGATCTCCGTCGCCTTCATCGGCGCGCAGGTCCGCGAATCGCCGGAGCAGCAGGTCGCCAACGGGGCTCTCTCCGCCGCGATCTACACGCTCGGCGCGTGGGGCCGCGACCGGAGGCTGGCCCGGTGGACGCAGATCGGCATCATCGCCGCGATGTTCGCCTGGCTCGGCATCGCGATCGCCCAGACCGCGGCCGACCTGCCCGCCGACGCCTTCGCCGACGCCGCCGGTCCGCTGGAGCCGCTGCTCGCGGCCATCGTCAACGGGATACTGCTGAACGCGCTGTTCTTCGGGTTCGCCGTCTTCATCGGCGAGACCGCGTGGATCTCCGCTCGCCGCCAGTACCTGCTGGAGGCGCAGACCGAGGAGCTGCGGCGGCTGGCGGCAGAGGCCGGCGACCGGGCGGTCATGGGTGAGCGGGTCCGCATCGCACGGGAGCTCCACGATGTGGTCGCCCATCACGTGTCGGTGATGGGTGTGCAGGCCTCGGCTACCCGCCGGGTGATGGACAAAGATCCGGCCAAGGCCCGCACCGCGCTCGCCGCGGTCGAGCAGAGCGCCCGCACCGCCGTCGACGAGCTGCGCCGCATGCTCAACCTGCTGCGCGCGACCGGCGGCGGGCCGGACCCACGGCCCAGCGGGTCCGGTGTGGACCATCTCGACGAGCTGGTCGCCAACGCGCGCGACGCCGGACTGACCGCGACCTTCGGCGTGTACGGTCAACCACTGTCGCTGCCCGAGTCGCTGTCCCAGGCGGTGTACCGGGTCGTGCAGGAGGCGGTCACCAACGTGCTCAAGCACGCGAACGCGTCCGCGATCGACGTGCGCGTCCGGTACCACGCCGCGGAGCTGGAGGTCGACGTCACCGACGACGGCCGGGGCGCGCCACCCGGAGCGTCCGCCGGGGTCGGGCTGGGCCTGATCGGCATGCGGGAGCGGGTCGCCACGCACGACGGCACCCTGGAGGCCGGGTCCCGCCCCGACGGCGGCTACCGGGTACGGGCCCGCTTCCCGCTCGCCCAGCGACAGGAGGTGCCGGCATGATCCGGGTACTGCTGGCCGACGACCACCACCTGGTGCGGACCGGATTCCGGGTCATCCTCGAGGCGGAGGAGGACGTCGAGGTGGTTGGGGAGGCCGCCGACGGGGCGCAGGCCGTCGATCTCGCCGCGCGCACTCGACCCGACGTGGTGTTGATGGACGTGGAGATGCCCGGCGTCGACGGGCTCGAGGCAACCCGGCGGATCGTCGCCGCCGACGCCGGGCCCGCGGTGCTGATCCTCACCACGTTCGACCGCGACGACTACCTCTTCTCCGCGCTGCAGGCCGGAGCCAGCGGCTTCCTGCTGAAGAACGGCACGCCGGAGGCGCTGGTCGACGCCGTCCGCGTACTGGCGCAGGGAGACGCGCTGCTGGCGCCCGCGATCACCCGCCGGGTCATCGCGACGTTCACGAGGCCCGGCGGGACCACGCGCACCGATGGCGCCCGGCTGTCGGAGCTGACACCGCGCGAGCACGAGGTACTGGTGCTGCTGGCCGGCGGCGCGACCAACGCCGAGATCGCCACCGCGCTCTTCCTCGGCGAGGCCACGGTCAAGACCCACGTCAGCCGGGTACTCGCCAAGCTGGGGCTGCGCGACCGTACGCAGGCCGTCGTGTTCGCGTACGAGCACGGGGTCGTGACGCCCGGCGGGTGACCCGGGTCCGTCGCGCGACGGACCCCAACGATCCGTCCGGTGGCTGACGCGCCCGCCTGCGGTCCTGCCTAGCGTCGGGGTATGACACAGTTGCTGCGCCTCGACGGGCTGAACCGGGCCTTCGGCGAGCGGCAGGCGCTCAAGGACGTCACGTTCGACGTGGCGCCGGGCCGGCTGACCGGCTTCGTGGGCGCCAACGGTGCCGGCAAGACCACCACCATGCGGATCATCCTCGGCGTGCTCGCGGCCGACTCCGGGACGATCACCTGGGGCGGTACCCCGCTCACCCGGGACCAGCGGCAGCGCTTCGGCTACATGCCGGAGGAGCGCGGCCTCTACCCCAAGATGACGGTCCGGGACCAGCTGACCTACCTCGGCCGGCTGCACGGCCTCACCGCTGGCGCGGTCGCGCGCAATATCAGCGGCCTCCTCGACCGGCTGGGGATCGGCGAGCGGGCCGACGAGCAGCTCGAGAAGCTGTCGCTGGGCAACCAGCAGCGGGCCCAGATCGCGGCCGCGCTGGTACACGAGCCGGAGCTGCTGGTCCTCGACGAGCCGTTTTCCGGCCTCGACCCGATCGCCGTGGACACCGTCGTGGCGGTGCTGCGCGAGCAGACCGCCCGCGGCGTACCGGTGCTGTTCTCCAGCCACCAGCTCGACGTGGTCGAACGGCTCTGCGACGACCTGGTCATCATCGGCGACGGCGCCATCCTCGCCGCCGGCCGCAGCGACCAGCTGCGGGCCGCGTACGCCCTGCCCCGGTACGAGATCCGCGTCGACGGCGACGCCGGCTGGCTACGCGACCAGCCCGGCGTGACCGTGATCGACCTCGACGGGCCGCGCGCGGTGTTCGACCTCGACAGCGGCGGCGATGACCAGTCCGTGTTGCGGGCAGCGCTCGCCCGCGGGCCGGTGCGCGCGTTCGCCCCCGTCGCCCCGTCCCTGGCCGAGATCTTCCGGGAGGTCGCTCGATGACCACGTTCGACGCCGTCCGCCTCGTCGCCGCCCGGGAGATCCGGGTCAAGCTGCGCGACAAGGCATTCATCTGGAGTACGGTCATCTTCCTGCTCATCGCGGTCGCCGCGACGGTGCTGCCCGCGGTCTTCGGTGGTGGGGCGTCGTCGGTGGCCGCCGTTTCCGGCCCTACCGCGGCCGCGCTGGCCGACGCAGGCCTCGACGTCCGCACCGTGGCCGACGACGCCGCGGCCGAGCGGCTCGTCCGCGACGGCGACGTCGACGCGGCCGTGGTCGCCGGCCCGCGGGTGCTCGCGATGGACGACGCGCCCTCCGACGTCGTGGAGGCGCTCAGCGCGCAACCGCCCATCGAGCTGCTCGACCCGAACGCCGTCGACCAGACGCTCGCGTTCCTGATCCCGTACGCGTTCGCGTTCGTCTTCTTCATCACCTCGCTGACGTTCGGCCTGCAGATCGCCCAGAGCGTCACCGAGGAGAAGCAGACCCGCGTGGTGGAGATCCTCGTCGCGACGATCCCGGTGCGCGCGCTCCTGGCCGGCAAGGTGATCGGCGGCGCCATACTCGCGTTCGGGCAGATCGCGCTGATCGCGGTGGTGGGCACCGTCGGCGCCCGGCTGGGCGACGCGCCGGACAACGTATTGTCGCTGCTCGGCCCGGCGATCGGGTGGTTCATCCCGTTCTTCGTGCTCGGCTTCGTGATGATGGCCGCGCTATGGGCCGCCGTCGGCGCGCTGGTCAACCGCCAGGAGGACATCGCCGGTGCGTCGATGCCCATGCAGCTCGCGATGATGGTGCCGTTCTTCGCGGTGATCGCCCTCCAGGACAACCCGGTGGCGATGACCATCCTGTCGTACGTGCCGCTGTCCTCACCGACGGCGATGCCGGCGCGGCTGTTCGCCGGCGAGACCGCCGGCTGGGAGCCGGTGCTGTCGCTCGGCATCCTGGCGGTGGCCGCGGTGGCGATGGTGTTCGTTGGGGCGCGGATCTACGAGGGCTCGCTCCTGCGGACCAACGGCCGCACTAAGCTGGCGACCGCCTGGCGGGACCGCGAGGCCGCCCGGTTGGCCGGCTGACCGCGCGGGCGCCTCGCCCCGCTGAGCCGCGGGACAGGTAACGTCGCATCGTGCCGCAGCCAACGCCGGACGACCTGGCCACCATCCGCGGGCTCGCCCCAAGGGTCGACACCACAGCCCTGTGCGACGTAGCCAAGGACACCAGGGTGATGTCGCCGGCCCTGCGATGCCGGTCGAACAACCCGATCCTGTGTGGACCGGCCGTGACCGTGCGCTGCCGCCACGACTTCCTCGGCGTCATCCAGGCCATCGAGCACGCCGGGCCGGGCGACGTCGTGGTGGTCGACGGCGGTGGCCACGAGACCGCCCTGGCCGGCGAGCTGTTCGCCCGCGCCGCGCTCGCCAAAGGGCTGGCCGGCATCGTCATCGACGGCGGCTACCGCGACCTGCGGTTCGTCGCCTCGTGCGACCTGCCGGTCTACAGCCGCCACGTCACCCCGATGGCTGGCACCACCGCGCGCCTCGCCACGGTCGGCGAGACGGTCAGCTGCGGCGATGTCCGGGTCGGCGCCGGCGACATCGTCATCGCCGACCACGACGGCATCGTGGTGCTCGACCCGGCCACCGCCATCGCGTCCCTCACCGCCGCAGCCGAGCTCATGGCGACCGAGGCTCGGATCGCCGAGCGGCTGGCTCAGGGCGCCGCGCTGGGCGACTGCGTCAACCTGGCGGCGCACACCGAGCGGCTGGCGCGCGGCGAGCCGTCGGCACTGCGCTTCACCATCTGAGCGTCGATCTCGTTTTCGGAAAACTTCCGGGAGATGTCGTTGACACTCCGGAAGGCCGTGCCCGACACTTGACGTACTCAATATTCGTGATCATCGATCGCAGTGCGGCTTTCACAACCCGGAAGGAGAGCCCTAGTGATCATCGGCTCGGGCCGCCCAAGGATGCGCAAGACGATCATCGCGCTGGCGGTGACGGCACTCGCGGCGACCGGCGCGGTCACCGTGGTCTTCAAAAGCACGAACGCCATGGCCGCCGCGCTCGTCGAAGACGAGGGCGCCGACTGTCCGGTGCCCGGCAGTGTCTCCTTGACCTCGAACTCCAGGCTTCCCGACCCGTTCCGGAGAGTGGACGGCACGCGCATCTCCACCAAGGCCGACTGGCGCTGCCGGCGAGCGGAGATCAGGGAGCTGTCGGAGAGATACGTCTACGGCGACAAGCCCGCCAAGCCCGCGAGCGTCACCGGAACGGTCTCCAGCTCCAGCATCACGGTCAACGTGTCGCACAACGGCCGGAGCTCCAGCTTCTCGGCCAGCGTGCAGTTGCCCAGCGGCACCGGCCCCTTCCCCGCAGTCGTCGTCTACGGCGGGTTCGGCGCCGACACGGCGACCATCCGCGCCGCCGGCGCCGCCGTGATCAGCTACGACCCCTTCACGGTCGGCCGAGAGGGCACGCCGCGCAACAACAAGCAGGGCGCGTTCTACAGCATCTACGGCAACACCAGCAGCACGGGGCTGCTGATGGCCTGGGCCTGGGGCGTGAGCCGGATCATCGACGTGATCGAGCAGTCCGGCGGCAACATCCTGCGCGCCGACGCGACCGGCGTCACCGGCTGCTCCCGGTACGGCAAGGGCGCCTTCGTCGCGGGCGTGTTCGACCAGCGCATCGGCCTGACCATGCCCATCGAGTCGGGCAGCGGCGGTGCACCCATCTTCCGCGGCATTCCCGGCGAGTCGGGCTCCCAGCCGCTGAGCAGCGCCTACGGCGAGCAGCCATGGCTCGGCGACGCGTTCAGCGCCTTCACCGGCAACCCGAACACGCTGCCCGTCGACACGCACTCGGCGGTCGCCATGGTCGCGCCGCGCGGGCTGTTCATCATGGAGAACCCGCACATCGACTGGCTGGCCGCGAGGTCCGGCAGCAACGCGGCACTCGCCGGTGCCGAGGTCTACAAGGCACTCGGCGCGGGCGACAACATCACGTACTGGTCCGACGTCGCCGACGGCACCCACTGCGCCAGCCGGCCGGAGTGGCGTACGCCGCTGCAGCAGACCATCCAGAAGTTCCTGCTGAAGACGGGCAATGCCGCCGGCACGATGCGGATCTCCAGCCGGAAGCCTGGCAACCTGGCCGAGTGGCGAGACTGGCAGACGCCCGTCCTCGGCGACGGCCCGCCCACGACACCGCCCACGACACCGCCGACCACGCCACCAACGACTCCCCCGACCACTCCGCCCACGACACCGCCAACGAGCCCGCCGACGGGTAGCGGCTGCACGGCGTCGGTGTCGCTCAACCAGTGGACCGGTGGCTTCGTGGCGACGGTACGGGTCACCGCCGGCTCCGCGTCGATCACCGGCTGGACGGTCTCGATGACCCTGCCGTCAGGCGCCAGCGTCACCAACGCCTGGAACGTCAACCGCAGCGGCAACAGCGGCGCGGTCCAGTTCACCAACGTCAGCTACAACGGCAGTGTGGCCGCCGGCCAGTCCACCGAGTTCGGCTTCCAGGGCTCCGGTACCGGTACCGGCATGACCCCGACCTGCGTCCCCCGCTAGCTCCCGCCCATCGCGGGCAGTAGGGTGCGCCGCGCCCTACCGCCCGGCGCGCCTGCGCGCCGCGCTTATCCCGCTATCCCCGCACGGCTCGCCGCGCTGTCGCCCCAACGCCGCGTCGGCGCCGCGCGGCGGTCTCGGCCAAGCGGCCGGGCCGCTGCCAGGGCAACGGCGCCCGCACCTTGCGGCCGGGGCCCGGGCGGGGCCCCGCCCGC
>NZ_JAIBNX010000078.1:9232-36262 GCF_026130045.1 Micromonospora sp. CPCC 205371 | reverse complement strand
CTCGGCCGGCGGAGGACACTACCGCCGGCCGGGCAATCTGGGGCGAGGGAGCCGGTTGACCCGCCGCGCTTGGGACGCGGAGACACGCGGTTCGATTCCGTGGCCTCAGACTTCATGGGCTTGTAGCGCAGTCGATGGCGCCGCCTCGGCAGGGCGGAGGTCCCGGTTCGCTCCCGGGCAGGTCCACACATGGCCACTGGGCCATCCCTTGTATCGACTGCGGCGAAGCCGATCCGGTGGTCCTGGAGTTCGACCACCTCGGTGAGCAACCAAAGCGCGCTCACATCGGCGTCATGATCGCGTCCGGCTTTTCGGTGCGAGCGATCATGGAAGAGATCGCGAAGTGCGTCGTGCGATGTGCGAACCGCGACCGCCGCAAGACGCACGCTCAGTTCGGTTGGCGGTCGCCGGCGCCGACAGGGACCATCGCCCAAGGGCCGTCGGAGCAGTTGGAATGCTCATCTCCCTCTCAAGGAGAAGATCACGGGTTCGAGTCCCGTACGGCCTACGCAGAACCGATGCGGTTGTAGCTCAACGGGTAGAGCACCTGCCTTCCAAGCAGGGTGACGGGGTTCGAGTCCCCGCTACCGCTCCACGTTCCGGGGTGCGGTGTTGGCAGCCGCGACGGGACTCTGGACCCCGGAACAGACGCAGGTTGGGGACCAAGGGCTCTTCGAGCTGTCCGCCTTATCGCGCCGCCATCGCCTTCATCTCCGCTATGGCCGTGTCCGGCATCACGACGATGTTGTGCCCCTCAACAGGTTGAGGGGCGTTGGTCTCCCACGCCGCATACGCGGCCTGGATGATCGCATACGGAATGTCCGTTTCCGTCGCGTAATTCTCTATTACGCCGTCGTAGCTCAGGTGGAAGAGCGCGGTCTTGGTAAGACCGAGGTCGGGAGTTCAATCCTCCCCGTCGGCTCCACGCGGTTGTAGCTCAGCAGGTAGAGCGCGACGTTGCCAACGTCGAGGTCGCCGGTTCGACCCCGGTCAGCCGCTCCAACATCCCACCGGCCGCGACGATGAAGGGAGGCTTCCGGTGGACGTCCTGGTCATCAACGCCGACCTCGGCCCGCTCCACCGGGTCAGTCTCCGTCACGCCGTACGGATGCTCGTCCGGCGGGTTGCCGAGATCCACGAGGCCGAACCCGACCGGCTGATCGGCGTGTACCCGCTGCCGCGCGTGGTCCGGCTCGTCCGGTACGTGGTGACGCGGTGGCGGTACAGCAAGGGGCCCGCCTGGTCCCGGCCCGGCGTTATCACCCGCGACGGCGGCGTGTGCGGCTACTGCGGCGGTCACGCCACGACCGTCGACCACATCCTGCCCCGCTCCGGCGGCGGCAAGAACTCCTGGCTCAACACGATCGCGGCCTGTGGCGGCTGCAATCAGCGCAAGGGCGACCGCACCCCGGCCGAGGCCGGCATGCGGTTGCGGTTCGAGCCGACCGCCCCGTCGTGGGCGGCGCTCGTAGCGCGCTGATGGTGCGGCCGGCGGCATCTCTCTCGCCCGCCGGCCGTCATTGGGAGGTCGTCTAACTCGGTAGGACCCCTGCCTTTGAAGCAGGTCAGTGGAGGTTCGAATCCTCCTCTCCCAGCGTCCCGCCCTCGTAGCCCAATGGCAGAGGCGCCGTCTTGAGGAGGCGGTCACGTGCGCGTTCGACTCGCGCCGAGGGCACCACGCCGACGAAGCACAACGGGTTCGTGCGCGCGCCTTGTAAGCGCGAGGGAGCCGGTTCGAGACCGGCCGTCGGCTCCATGCCAGCGCAGCACAACAGGTCGTGCGTCGCCCTCGTAAGGCGAAGGCAGCCGGTTCGAGCCCGGCCGCTGGCTCTTTGGGGTACGTGCTGGTGCACAGGCTCGCTTTGCAAGCCTGCCGCGCGGGGTTCGACTCCCCGGTACTCCACGCTTGTGCTCGTGATGGAACGGTAGACATGCCGTGCTCAGAACGCGGTGCCCGTAAGGGCGTGGGAGTTCGACTCTCCCCGAGCACACCATGCCGACGTAGCTCAATGGTCAGAGCAGCCGCCTGTCGAGCGGAAGGCCGCGGGTTCGAATCCCGTCGTTGGCGCCATGGAGGGTTCGCCATCGGCAAGGCAAGCGGGTTGCTAACCCGTCGCGGGTCACACCGTTCGGGGTTCGACTCCCCGATCCTCCGCCAGGTCGTCGTGGCCAAGCAGGTGAAGGCACCTCGCTGATAACGAGGAGATCGCTGGTTCGAGCCCAGCCGACGACACTCATGCCCTGGTGGCGCAGCGGATAGCGCACCTGATTACGGATCAGGGGGTCGCAGGTTCGAATCCTGCTCGGGGCACGCATCGGGACGTGGCGCAGCTTGGTAGCGCACCGGTCTGGGGGACCGGTGGTCGTCGGTTCGAATCCGGCCGTCCCGACCAACGGGTTGTGGCTCAGCTTGGTAGAGCACTCGGTTCGGGACCGAGGGGTCGTGGGTTCGAATCCCGCCAACCCGACAGTGGAGAGGCCAGCCGATTGGTGCCGGCGCCCGTCTCGAAAACGGTGTAGGGCTTGCCCGTGTGGGTTCGACTCCCACCCTCTCCGCCATGCGTCGGTAGCTCAGCGGCAGAGACAGCCGGCTCTTGTCGTACGGTGGCCGTAAGATCTCGACGTGCTGAAGAGGTGTTCGAGATGTGGAGAGACGAAGCCACTGGACGAGTTTGCTGCAAATCAAGCGACGAAAGCGCGGCACAACCCGTCCCGCGCGGAGCGTCGCAGAGAACACCTCCAGGAGAACAACCGAAGGCTTATCGAGTATCTCCGGTCACATCCCTGCGTTGACTGCGGCGAGACGGACATCGTCGTTCTCGACTTCGACCATCAACGCGACAAGACCATGGACATAAACAAAATGAGGTCGTACGCATGGACACGCGTACTCGCAGAGATCGAGAAGTGTGAGGTCGTCTGCGCGAACGACCACCGTCGCCGGACCGCAGCGGCCCAGGGATGGGCCCGCGCGCTGCTCGGCGCGAGCGCCGCTAGCTGAGTGGCTTAGCACCGGATTCTTAGTCCGGGGAGCGGAGTTCGATCCTCCGGCGGCGTACCACATCCCTCCGGTAGCTCAGCGGACAGAGCATCCCGGTCCTAACGGGACGGCCGCGCGTTCGAATCGCGCCCGGAGGACGCATCCCTCGGTAGCACAACGGACAGAGCAGCGGGCTTCTACCCCGCCTGTGTGCGGGTTCGACTCCCGCCCGAGGGTCTTCGATGCCGTCGGCGCCTGACTGGACGGGCTCCTGGCTTTTACCCAGGACTGAAGGGGTTCGAGTCCTCTCGGCGGCACTGCGAGGTGGGGAAGTTCGGCCGTTCCCGCGGGCCTCATAAGCCCGAGCTCGCCGGTTCAAATCCGGCCCTCGCTCCCGTCCCGATGGCCCAGCTGGTAGGGCGCCGCCTCGACACGGCGGAAGCCGGCGGTTCGAACCCGTCTCGGGACACCCAACGCGCGGTCGGCTATTGGTAGGCCCTGGGTCTTTCAAGCCCATGAACGGGGTTCGATTCCCCGTCGCGCGACCATTTCGGCGTCGTTCAACCGGCAGGACGCGGGGCTGTTAACTCCGTCATGGCAGTTCGAATCTGCCCGCCGAAGCGCATGGAGGGGCCGGCTGGTCACGGAAACGCCGCTGGAAACGGCGTACGGGTAGACACCCGTCGCGGGTTCGAATCCCGCTCCCTCCGCTCATGCCCGCGTCGCCCAACAGGTCAGGGCAGCGCTCCTATAAGGCGTCAAGGTGTGGGTTCAAATCCCGCCGCGGGCACGCGGCGATGCTCGTGTAGCTCAACTGGGAGAGCGCCGGTCCTACAAACCGGGGGTTTGCAGGTTCGAGTCCTGCCGCGAGCACTGTGGCTGTAGCTCAATGGTAGAGCGCCAGGTTGTGGCCCTGGATACGCCGGTTCAACTCCGGCCAGTCACCCCATGCGGGCGCGCCGACGTTGGAGAGTCGGGGCCGGCTGTAACCCGGTTGCGCATGCACAGGGGGTTCGAATCCCTCCGCCCGCACGCATGTCCTCGTAGCGCAGCGGAAGCGCGCGGCCCTCCGAAGGCCGAGGCCGCTGGTTCGAATCCAGCCGGGGACACGTCCATGGTCGAATGCCCGAGTGGTAAGGGAGCGGTCTGCAAAACCGTATACGCCGGTTCGAATCCGGCTTCGGCCTCAATGCGCCATCCACTGTGGATACGGCTTCGCGGGCGGACGTTGGGTCCAGTCGCTGCTCATAACGGCGGCATGCCGGGATCGTCACCCGGGCTCGCGACAAGGAACACAATCGCGTCCACAGTGGTGTGATGCTACGGTTCCTGACGCACCTCCCGGTGCGCCGGCTGCGGGTACTTCTTCGGCAGAAGGGCCTTTCGGGGCCTCGCGGGTTCGATACCCGCACTCCCGCCGCCAACTTGATCTCGGGAGGCCACAACTTCAGATGCGGGTGCCCGGTGCGCAGGTGCGGAGTTCTTCGCCTCTTCAGCGGGTGGTTGCGGGTTCGAGTCCCGTCGCCAGCATCCGGGCTGGCGTAGCTCAATCGGATAGAGCACCTAAACGATCGCCGCGCCGACTTGATCTCGGGCACCCACATCTGAATGCGCGGCTCCTTCCGGTGCGAACAGTAGGAGCACGCGTTGTCGAAGTTCAACCGCGGTACTGTCCGCGCCGCAACCGGCGCCAGCCCCATCGTCAGCGAGCCAACCCCGTCGGGCACCACACACGAGGGCGCACCCGGCTACGCCCGCGAGGCCAAGTCGGAACTCTTCCTACTCGCCGTGACCAACATGGTCGGCGAGCGCACCTTCTACGAGACCGCCGACGCCCGCGACACCCGCTACGAGCACCTCGTCCGCCAGCTGGCCGTCGCCGACCCGGTATGGACCGCGGGCTTTCTGGCATGGCTGCGCGGCGAGGCGAACATGCGCTCCGCCGCGATCGTCGGCGCCGCCGAGTTCGTCCACGCCCGGCTCACCGCCGGCGGCGATCAGCAGCCGCCCCGACGCGACCACACCGTCGAAGGCACCGACAGCCTGTCGTACTCGCTCGCCTCCAACCGGCGCGTCATCGAGTCCGTACTGCAGCGTGCCGACGAGCCCGGCGAGCTGCTCGCCTACTGGGTGTCGCGGCATGGGCGGGCAATCCCGAAGCCGGTCAAGCGCGGTATCGCCGACGCGGTCCAGCGCCTGTACACCGAGCGGGCGCTGTTGAAGTACGACACCGCCTCGCACGGCTTCCGGTTCGGCGACGTCCTGGACCTCGTGCATCCGTCGCCGGCAGCCGACAAGCCGTGGCAAGGGCCGCTGTTCTCCCACGCCCTGAACCGGCGCCACAACCGGCCGTGGACTCCGGACCCCGAGGCGCTACCGATGATCGCGTTCAACGCCACCCTGCGCGAGCTCGGCGTCGAAGACCCCGAGCGGCACCTGCTGGACCCAGAGAAGCTCCAGCGGGCCGGCATGACGTGGGAGGACGTGCTGTCCCTCGCGGGTGCGAAGGTGGCCAAGGCAAAGCTGTGGGAGGCGCTCATCCCATCAATGGGGTACATGGCCCTGCTGCGGAACCTGCGGAACTTCGACGACGCCGGCGTCTCCGACCAAGTGGCGCAGACCGTCGCCGCGAAGCTCGCCGACCCGGCGGAGGTGGCGCGGTCGCGGCAGCTGCCGATGCGGTTCCTGTCCGCGCATCGTGCCGCCCGGTCGCTACGTTGGGCGTACCCGCTGGAGCAGGCCCTCGGGCACTGCCTGGCCCACATCCCGGCCCTCCACGGTCGGACCCTCGTGCTGGTCGACACACCCACATCCATGACGCCCGTCTCCTCGAAGGACGCCACGCTCATGCGGTGGGACGCTGCCGTCATCTTCGGCGTCGCCCTCGCCGCACGGTGTGCGGCGGCGGACGTGGTGTCGTTCTCGTCGACCGCCCGAATGTGGGGCGACCCGCACGGCGCGCACACGAAGGTGTTCCCGGTGCAGGCCGGCGAGTCACTGCTGCGTGCGGTCGAGCGGTGGAAGAGCGGCGGCTGGTTCCTCGGCGGCGGCACCGCCACCGCGGCGGCGCTGCGCAAGCACTTCGCCGGCCACGACCGGGTTGTCGTCGTCACCGACGAGCAGGCCGGCGTCGACCCGACGGAGGTGACAGCGTCGGTTCCGGCGCAGGTGCCGATGTACACGTGGAACCTGGCCGGCTACGAGCGCGGCCATGCACCGTCCGGTAGCCGAAACCGGCACACGTTCGGTGGCCTCACCGATCAGGCGTTCCGGATGATTCCGCTGATCGAGGCAGGCAGGGACGCCACCTGGCCCTGGCAGTAGTAGGCCGACGCGGCCCCACCCATTACGGGTGGGGCCGGCAAATACCCGGAGACCGACTTCGACCCCGAGGAGGCGTCATACGTGCCCTTGTAGGTGCGGCGGGGAGTTCCCGCTAGCGGGTACGGAAGATGGGCGGTGGCCGTGAAGCCACTGGCTCGCCGGACCGGCAACGTTGACGGGGACGGCCTGTAAACCGCAGGCCCCGCCAACGGAGGGCGACATGACGCAGCTGGCCGTAGCTCCGATCCCACAGACGGGCATCACTGACGGCACCCCTGGTATTCGTGGCCGACGCAGGCTGCCGGGCTGGGCTCGGATCTTCCTTAGCGGCGGGGCGTTGTGGGTGGCTACGGTGCTGGTGACGTTCGCAACGCACAACGCGAACTTGGTCCCGACCATCATCCTGCTGGGCAGCTTCCTGGTACCGGTCACGTTCGTGGCGTACGCGTTCGGGCGTACCGACGGCATCGTGACCGCCCAGCGTATCTTCACCGCGTTCGTCTACGGCGGCGTGCTGGGGGTGCTGGGCGCGTCGGTCCTGGAAGCGGCGCTGTTTCGGCAGCCGTCCACGCTTGGCTATGCCGGTGTGGGGCTGATCGAGGAAGCGGTCAAGCTGGCCGCCTTGTGGATGCTGGCGCGCCGCCTGCCGCACTACACGACGCGCGACGGGATGGTGCTCGGCGCCGCTGTCGGGTTCGGGTTCGCAGCGTTCGAGAGCGCGGGATACGCCTTCAACGCACTGTTCACCAGCTCAGGGCTGTCGTTGCTGAACGTGGTCGAGACGGAGGCGCTGCGCGGCATCCTCACGCCGGTCGGGCACGGGCTGTGGACGGCGATCCTGGGCGGTGCCCTCTTCGCGACCGCGGCACGCTCCCGCCATGGCCGGCCACGGCTGCGGGGCTCGCTGCTGGGCTGGTACCTGCTGGTGGCGCTACTGCACACCCTGTGGGACGCCGCCAGCGGGATCGCCGTGTGGCTCACGCTGCTGCTGACCGGCACCCCGACGCAGTGGACGCTGATCCGGCTGGGCCAGGCATCGGAGGTGACCGCCACCCAGGTGCACCTGTACACCGCCGTGAGTTGGGCGCTGCTCGCCGTGGACGCCCTGCTCGGCGTGCTGATCCTGCGCGGGCGCTGGCGCAAGGCCACCACGGCCGGCCCACCGGCCGTCCCGGCCGCGGGTCGGCCAGCGCCCGTCGCCGTAGAAGGGCACGGACGATGATCCAGCATCGACTGTGGGCCAACGGCGGCCCCCACCGAACCGGGACGGCCACCCCGCCGCCACGGCCGGACCGGCCAGCCGCGCCGGCGCCGCCACCGCCGCCCCGGTGGCGCAAGTGGCTACCGATCGCCGGCATTCTGCTCACCGCGGCGCTGTTCCTGCTGCCGGGCCGGATCTCCGGAAACGCCGAGCAGCTGAGCTACTCGCAGCTCAAGAGCGACATCTCGGCCGGCCAGGTGGCATCGGTCTCGCTGGGCACGGACGGCGGCGTCTCGGGCGAGCTGACCAACGGCACCACCTTCACCTCGAGCTATCCGGTGGCCCTGCAGGACCCGCAGTTCGCCCAGTTGCTGGACCAGCACAAGGTGAAGGTCAGCACCCAGCCGGCGCATACCTCGATCTGGTCGGTCCTGCTGAGCCTGTTGCCGCTGGCGCTGCTGGTGGCGCTGTTCCTGTGGACCGGCCGGGCGGCGCGCCGGCAGTTGGCCGGACTGGGTGGGATCGGCCGCTCCTGCGGCAAGGTCTTCGACACTGAGCGGCCCAGCACCACGTTCGCGGACGTGGCCGGCTATGAGGGCGCCAAGCAGGAGGTCATCGAGGTGGTGGACTTTCTGCGGCACCCGGACCGGTACCGCAAGGCCGGCGCGGTCGGGCCCCGGGGAGTGTTGATGGTCGGGCCGCCGGGGACCGGCAAGACGCTGCTGGCCCGCGCCATGGCCGGCGAGGCGGGGGTGCCGTTCATCTCGGTCACCGGTTCCAGCTTCGTGGAGATGTTCGTGGGCGTCGGCGCGGCGCGGGTCCGCGACCTGTTCGCCGACGCACGCCGGCGGGCACCGTCGATCGTGTTCATCGACGAGGTCGACGCGATCGGGCAGCGCCGTGGCGGGCAAGTGATCTCCAACGACGAACGTGACCACACCCTCAACCAACTGCTGGCAGAGATGGACGGGTTCGACCCGGCGGCCGGGGTGGTGGTGATCGCCGCCACCAACCGTCCGCAGGTGCTGGACCCCGCGCTGCTGCGCCCGGGCCGTTTCGACCGGCAGGTGGTCATCCCGCTGCCCACCCAGCGCGAACGCCGAGCCATCCTGGCGGTGCACCGCCAGGGCAAACACCTAGGCCCCGACGTGGACCTCGACGTGGTCGCCCGCGCGACCCCGGGGTTCTCCGGCGCCGATCTGGCCAACCTGGTCAACGAGGCCGCGATCTTCGCCGTACGCGCCCGCCGCCAGGTGATCGAAGCGGTGGACTTCGCCGATGCACGGGACCGTATCCTGCTGGGCGGCCGCGAGGGCTCCAACGTGCTGCTGCCGGACGAGAAGCACGCGGTCGCCGTTCACGAAAGCGGCCATGCGCTGGTGGCGGCGCTGTCGCCGCACGGGGACCCGGTCGCCAAGGTCACCATCCTGCCCGCCGGGCAGGCCCTCGGAGTGACCGAGCAGCTCCCGATCGACGAACGCCACCTGCACTCCGCCGGCTACCTGAAAGACTCGTTGGCGATCCGCATGGGCGGGCGCGCCGCCGAGCAGATCGTGTTCGGCGAGACCTCCACCGGCGCTGCCAGCGATCTGGCCGGTGCGACCGAGCTGGCCACCCGCATGGTGCGCGAGTTCGGGATGAGCCCGACACTCGGCCCGGTCGGGTTCGCCTCGGGCAGCCCGATGTATCTCGGCGGCGAAGAGGTCAAAAACCGCCCCTACGCCGAGGCGACCCAGCGTGTGATCGACGAAGAGGTAGCCACCCTGCTCCGTGAGGCGGAGCGGCGCGCCACCGCCACCCTCACCGAGCACCGCCGCGCGTTGGACCGGCTCACCGAGGTACTCCTGGAGCGGGAGACCATCGACGGCGCCGACGTGGACCAGGTCCTCGGCCGTTTCCCTACGGAGATACGGATCTGAGCCACCGATGACAGCGATCTTCACGCTTCCGCCTCGTGCGGCAACCCATCCGGGGCGCTGGCGGGCGCTGTTCCCGGTCGCGGTGCTGTTCCTGGCCGCGTTCGTCGGGTGGGAGCTACGCACGGTACGCGCTCGCGCTCCCCGTCCCTGGCCAGCTGGGTGCGCCGATCGTGACCCACCTTGCGCTCGTCGCCCCCCTTGCCCTCGCCGGCGTGATCATCGTGGCGATCAGCGCCGCACCCGGCCCGACCAGCGGAGCGGGATGACGCCATGACGGGGTTCCTGGACCAGTTGTTGGCCCTGGGCGGCGCCGTCCTCTGCGTCGGTGTCGGACTGCTGGTCTTCGCCGAGGACGCCCTGTTCATCGGTTTCCTGTTGCCCGGCGAGACCGCCGCCGTCCTCGGCGGCGTGGCCGCCAGCCGCGGGCAGGTGTCCCTCACCGCCATGTGCGCCGTCGTCGTGGTCGCGGCGGTAGCCGGCGACAGTGTCGGCTACGCGGTAGGAGCTCGGTACGGGACCCGGCTGCTTTCACTTCGCGTCCTGCGTCGCCGCGCGGACCGGATCGAGGCCGCCCGGGCACGCCTTGCCCACCGGGGTGGTCCTGCGGTGTTCGGCGGCCGGTTCGTGGCGTTCCTGCGCGCGATCATGCCGTCTCTGGCCGGCATCTCCCGCATGCCGTACCGGCGGTTTCTGGCCTACAACGTCGCCGGCGGCCTGGCCTGGGGGATCGGCACGGTGCTGCTCGGGTACCTGGCCGGCAATTCCTACGCCGCCGTCGAGAAGACCTTCGGCCGCGCCGCCGCGCTGGCCGTCGCCGCGCTACTCGTGTTCGGGCTGGTCGCGTGGCGCAGCCGCCGGCGCCGCCGCAACCGCGCGGTGACGGCCGCGCCGGACCGCGACGCGAGCGCGTCATGACGGAGACCGGGCGGTGGTGTTAAGAGTGTTTGGAGACGATCGGCGTATGGTGCGGCCGCGAAGATGGCGAGCGACCCCACGAAGCGCGTGGCAACCTGGTCCGCCGCTGTCCCGAGCCGCAGTCGCGCGGCTGGTGCAGCTGACGGGGTTGTTCAACGTGATCACGGGGGTGCTTCCACCGCCACACGGCAGGCTGGCGGAGCTATCGGAATTCGTACCTACGGCTGGGATCATCTCGGCGCGTGCGGCGACCGCGGTGATCGGTGTGCTGCTGATCTATGTGGGCGCGGGTCTGCGGCGGGGTAAGCACCGGGCCTGGCAGGTCGCGGTCGCTTTGGCCGGCACCAGCCTGGTCCTGCACCTGGCCAAGGGTCTGGACTTCGAACCGGCGGTGGTCTGCGGGGCGCTGCTGGCATTGCTCGTCGTTGTGCGACGCCGATTCCACGCGGTGCCGGATCGGCGGGGCCGGTGGCGGGTACTGTCCGCGCCGGTGGGTTTGGCCGTGGCGGGCTTCGTGGTCGGGTTCGCAGAAATCGCGGTACGAGACGACCGGTTGGTGGGCGACCCGGGCTGGATCCGGTGGGCAGAGCAAGCTGCGCTGGGTGTTGTCGGGGTTTCCGGGCCGCTGCATTTTCGTGACGCGTACGGCGGTGTCCTGGTGGCGGTCACCACAGGGGCGTTCGGGTTGCTCGCCGCGGCGGTGGCGGTGGTGCTGCTGCTGCTCCCCGGCGCGCCGCAGCCGGTGCGCACCGAGCAGAACGAGACGCGCCTGCGCGAGCTGCTGGCCCGGCACGGCCACCAGGATTCGCTGGGCTACTTCGCGCTGCGCGGCGACAAGTCGCTGGCATGGGCTCGCTCGGGCAAGGCGGCGGTCGCCTACCGGGTTATCGGCGGGGTGAGCCTGGCTTCCGGCGACCCGATCGGCGATGTCGAGGCGTGGCCGCACGCGATCGCCACGTGGCTCTCGGAAAGCGACCAGCACGGTTGGATCCCGGCCGTGCTGGGCTGCGGCGCGGCGGGCGGCAAGGCGTACCGGCGCAGCGGCCTGGATGTGATCGAGTTAGGCGACGAGGCCATCGTCGACGTGGCGTCGTTCACCCTTCAGGGCCGGCCGATGCGGGCGGTCAGGCAGGCGGTCGCGCGGGCCCGGCGCGTCGGGTACACCTGCCAGGTGGTGCGGCAGCGGGACCTGCCGCCCGCCGTGGTCGCCGAGGCGGTCCATGCCGCAGCCGCCTTCCGGGACGGCAAGGTCGAGCGCGGGTTCTCCATGGCCCTGTCTCGGCTGGGCGACCCACGCGACGGCGACTGCCTGCTGGTGCTGTGCCGGGACAGCCAGTCGCGGCTGCGCGGGGTGCTGCAGCTGGTGCCGTGGGGCGACGACGGTCTGTCCCTCGATCTCATGCGCGGCGACCGCGCCGCTGAGAACGGGCTGACCGAATTAATGATGGTCAGCGCGATCGATGCCGCAGGCAGGTTGGGGGTTCGCCGGGTTTCGCTGAACTTCGCGGTGTTGCGTTCGGTCTTCGCCCGAGCCGAGGACCTCGGGGCCGGTCCGGTGCTGCGGATGTGGCACCGTGTTCTGCTTATCGCGTCGCGCTTCTGGCAGATCGAGTCGCTGTATCGCGCCAACCTCAAGTACCAACCCGCCTGGCATCCACGATATCTGTGCTTCCCCACCGCCCGAGATGTACCGCTCATCGCCGTCGCGGCGCTCAAGGCCGAAGCCTTTCTTCCCAGCGGACAGCGTTTGCTGACCGGACGCGACGGCCCAACGGCCAGCCCGCCCGACCCCGACCGCCTCGGATCCGCCGGCGCCGGCCGCGGCACCCCCCCGACTGCGGCGTGGGTGGCGACCACCTGATGGCGAGGCGCTGGTGCGGGGAGTCGACGGCGAGCTCTCGGTCGATCGGATCGCACCTGCCGTAACCCACGTCAGCGCCGCCGGCTTCGACGCCGTCCGGCCAGCTGATCCCCGGAACCGGCGACAGCGCGTGCGTCAATGCGACACCGGCTTTCGCCTCGCGGGCGCCGCGTGCCGACAACCGTGTCCCATCCGGCGCTGGCCGCGATGGCCTGCCGCCGGACCCGTATCGCCTTCGGTGCTTCGCAGCGTTTGGTCCCTGGGCTCAGCGCGCGGGACGTCTTCCTGTGCGGCCCGCTGCGGATGGCCGATGCCGTCCGCGTGAAGTTGCGTGCGGCCGGGATTTCGCGGGGCACCTTCACCAGGAACGCTTCGCCTTCTGAGCCTAAGTCCGCTTCGGAACTTTCGGTCGTGCACAGTTCCTGCGACCGGCTCCGACGGATTTGCTTGCTGTGGGATCAGCCGCCCAGGCCGCCAGAAAGCGGCACTTCGCTCCGGCGCGGTGTCACAATCCGGAGCCGGTCCAGTCCACCGGCTGCGAGGACACGACTGGCGTCCCGACGTCCAGCTGGATGTCCTCGTGCTCGTCCAGGACGATGCCGCGGGGGTCGCCGGCGTACGGCGCGCCGTTGACGTAGGCGCTGACGGTGCCAACCGCGGGCCCGACGCGGGTGCTGCTGAGCGGCTGCCGCCAGATGTCGAAGAAGTCTCCGAGGGTGTATTGGCGTTGCGTGGGCGACTCCGCGTGGACGATGCCGTCGGCGGCGTGTGTGTGCAGCCAGTAGTAGCAGCGGGTGGCCTGTACGAACGGTCCACGGTCGGTGGTGGACACCGCCGGGGTCACGACACCGATTCCGGACGGGACCTGGCGGGAGGCGCCGTTCACGAACACGGCGAGGTGCGCGTGGATGTGGTAGGCCACCTGCTCGGAGACATCGCATGAAATGCCGTCGACCGTAGCGCCGCTGGCGGCGCCGTTGACCGGCGCGAGCGGTGGACCGGTCTGCAAGGCGATGCCCTCCGGGCCCAGCCGGCCGTTGCCGGCCGCGGCGGCGTGCCCACCGCCGCGGGTCACGGCGAAGGCGGCGACCGACGCGACGGCCAGGACAATCACCGCCGCGCCCAGCCACCTGATCGCCCGCCGCCGCTGGCGCGTCCGCCGCCGGACGGCCAGCGTCTGTGCGATGCGCTGTTGACGGGGGCTGGTGCCGCTCCGGTCCGTCCTCGTCACGGTGCTGCCCCGCCGATCTGAGCCGGATGCTCACCGGTTGGGGCGGGGCCGCCGCCGCGCCCGGCTGGGGGGCGGCAGACGCGGCGGCGGCGCTCAGCGTGGTGCATCATGCGTTCCGTCATGGAGACCGTCAGCGGGTTGGCGGCGTGCGGCGGCAACATCCACCGTCGCCCTACAGGGCGGGAAGCCGGGCACGCGGCGACTGGGGCAGTGCCGGGTCTTCTGGGTCTCATGCCACCACGGTCCTTGCGTTCGGGCGTCCGTGTCGCCACGGCAGCGTGTACTGGTAGGACGGGCGGGCTTACTTGGTGGGGTAGTCGGGCGGGGCCATCGGTACGTCGATGTTGACCGAGTCGCCCGTGCTGAAGACGAACCGCACCGGCAGCGACCGGCCGTACGGCAGTGGCCCGCCGATGTGCTCGACGGCGATGTACGGTCCGGAGTCCCGTGTCAGCATGAGGTAGCCCTCGGGTGGGATCACCAGCTTGGCGCCGGCCGGTTGCACCTGGACGCCGGTGGCCGGGACGGTGGTGAAGTCATCCGGTCCGACAGTAACGCGGGTCACTGTGACCGGTTGTTCGGCGGTGCTGAACATCCGAACGACCAGGGGCACCGTGCTGCCGGCGGGGTATCCGCCCTCCCGGTAAGGCACCAGCAGGTCGCGCAGTGCGATGGGGCCGGCATCAGCGTCCGCGCCGGGTATCGCCGGCACGATGCGGCCGGTTTCCGCCTCCTGGCCCGCGCCACACGCCGCAGCGGTGACAACGGCGGTCAATGCGATGGCTACCAAAGCCAGGTTTCGCCGGGCCTTGGTCTGCCATGTTGCCGGGATACCCGTAACCGCGGTTGACATGCCGCGTCCCTTCCGGTCGCCGGTTGTTCTCTTCACATCCGAGCCTGCCTGCACGCTCATCTGTTGTCGCCCCGGGCAGCAACCAAGGTGGTGCGCAGGTGGCGGGAGGTTCGGGGGACCGCTAGCCGGAATCCGCCATGGACGCCATCGGGCAGCGAACCTGATGGCGGCGGATCCGCTACCCCGAACGAGTACGCCGAAACTGTCCTCGGGTGAGAGCGACGACAGCGCCGGCCGGGATGATGAGCCAGCAGGACAGCAGCCGGTACACCAGCACCGCGGCGGTGCCACCGGCGGCGCTGGCGCCCGCTGCGGTCAGACTCGCGATGTAGGCGGTGTCGACGACACCGGCGCCGCCAGGGGTGAGCGGCACCTGCCGGAGGACCTGGACAGCCAGGTAGATTCCGGCCAGCGTGGCGAGGCTGGTCGGCAGGTGGAATGCGCGCGTCGTGGCGGCGAAGCAGAGCAGGTCGGTGATCCAGTTGACGACGGCGTAGGCCAGCGCCACCGACCAGTCGCGGGGGCGGAGAGCGGCACCGGCCCGCCACGCCTGACGAGCTTTGGCCAGCGGCCCGTTCAGGACGTGGAGGAATCGCGGTGCATCCCTGGGGGATCGTTCCCGCTGGCGCCGCCCGAACGTGACGGCCGTGCCGACCAGTGCGGTCAGCCCGACCACGACGGCCAGTGGTCGCCAGCTCAGGAACGTCGCGGCGTGGTTGGCTGCGACGACGGCACCGCCGCCGATGTAGAGCAGGGCGAGCCCTCCGATCGCGGTCAGGCCGGACACGACCGCTGCCGCGGCGCCGGTCTCGCCGGTGCCCCCCGCGCGTTGGTACTCGCGGATGGCGTACCCGGTGGAGACGGCCGCGCCGGCAGGCACGGCGACGGACAGTGCTGTGCGGGTCAGCGTTATGGCCATCGCGTCGCGTCGCGGCAGCCGTACGCCCAGCGCCGCGAGGATGCGGCGTTGCTGCGCGGCGAAGGCCGCCAGCGAGGCCGCCTGCAGCAGCCCGGCGACCACTACCCAGCCATACCCGGCGCCGGTGAGCGCGGTCAGCACTTGCCGCGGGTGGGGCAGGTGGCCCTGCAAGACGACCACCGCCAGCCCGAGGCCGGTGAGCGCGGCCACGAGGGCGAACCGCCAGATCCGCTGTCGCCTCGGCGGCGGTGCTGAAACCGGCAGAGCCGTCATAAGGTCCATGCCTTCGCGGGGCTCGGAGGGTGCGCGAGTGCTTCGCGACACCCCGCTGGGTGTACGGCCGCCCGCGGCGTACATACGGGCCGTGCTCACTGTTCGCGTGGCCCGCCGACCCGATCAAGAACGTCGCGGATGGCGCGGCCGGACAGGGCGGTCTTTGACAGGAACCCGATCGCAGGGCTTTCCGCGATCAGCTCCGCGTAGTCCTCCTCGTCATGGGCGGAGGTCAGGATGATCGGCACAGCCGTGCCGGCCTGCTGCGCCAGCCGCCAGCTCACCTCGAAGCCGCTCTCGCCGCCCAGGTCGATGTCGACCAGCGTCACGTCCGGCCGCAGCTGTGCGGCCGCCGCCAACGCCTGCGCACCGGTCGAGGCGACGCCGACCACGGCGACTCCGTCCCGCTCCAACAGCACCGAGGCGGCGGCGAGGAAGTGTGTGCTGTCGTCCACGAGGAGGCACCGGAGCATGCTTCCATGCTTGCTGCATGCACCACGAGGCGACATTCCCGCTAGCGGTACTTTCAGCGGCGGCGAAACGCCGGTCCGGGTACCGGTGGCAGGTACAGGGGATTGGCCGCTGCCAGCGATGGCGTTGGCGCCGGGCGGCGGCCCGGGCGACCACCGCCTTCTCGTCGTGGTCTTCACCAACCTGGACGCCGCGCACAACCTGGCCTCGGGGACGAGGTTCGGCGGCCTGCGCCAGCGCGCTCAGGGACGGTGACCCGTCAGCACTGTCGTTCGCAGACCCCGGACGCGAGCCGATTCCCCCGCGTGGCGCAGGCGGCGCCGTGACGGAAATGGCTCCCGCGCCTCGGTGGCGTCAGCGGTTTTCCAGGAAGGTGAGCACGGCCAGTACGCGGCGGTGGTCCTCGTCGGTTGCCGCCAACTGGAGTTTGGCCAGGATGTGCCGTACGTGTTTTTCGACGGTGCCTTCGGTGAGCCAGAGCTGGCGGGCGATGCCGGCGTTGGAGCGTCCCTCGGCCATGAGGGCCAGCACCTCGCGTTCCCGGGCGCTGAGCGCGGCGAGGGGGTCGTGGCGGTGGCGGGCGGAGACGAGCTCCTGGATGAGGGCGGGGTCCACCGCTGACCCGCCGTTCGCGATCCGGTGGAGGGTGTCGATGAACTCGGCGACGTCGCTGACCCGGCTCTTGAGCAGATAGCCGACGGCGCGGCCGCTGGCAAGCAGCTCCATGGCGTGGTCGACCTCGGCGTGGGCGGACAGCACCAGGATGCCGGTCTGGGGCTGTTCTTGGCGGATGGTGCGTGCCGCGTCCAACCCTTCCGTGGTGTGGGTTGGTGGCATGCGGACGTCGATGATGGTCAGGTCTGGGGTGGTGTCGCGGACGGTAGCCAGCAGCCGGGCGGCGTCGCCCGCCTGCCCGACGACGTCGAACCCCGACCGCTGCAGCAAGCTGGCCAGGCCCTCGCGGAGCAGTACGTCGTCATCGGCCAGGACCACGCGTGGTGCGGTCATGCTGTCGGCGCCCTGGTCATGTGCGATCACCGGTCCGTGGGCTGGGTTGGCTGGGTAGGAAGTGATACCTCGATCACCGTACCGCGACCGATCTGGCCGGCGACGGTCGATCGTCCCGCCAAGGGCTTCGATCTCGCACGTGCACGTCGATGTGTGTGGCGCTGGCATGTTTGGCCGCGTTGGTGAGGGCTTCGGAGAGCGCGCGACTATGCCGATCAGGCCGTTGCACCGTTCAGGACATGTGGCCGGACCTATCGCCATCACTCCAACATCCGAGCCGCGCCTTCGGAGCGCCTTGCAGCTACCGGGTATCCACGCCCTCCCGCTAGCTGCGCCGCGGAGCGGGTGCTGGCCTCGATGCCCGAAAAGCCCGTCCGGGCAAGGCTCGGACGCGGGTCATGACCGCGCCTCAGCACGGGTGGCGCGACCGATCAGGAAGGAAGGCACCGATGAGAACCACGTTTCGCCTCTTCGCGGTGACGGGCGCTGCCGTTCTGATGGCGGGGCTGGCCGCGTGCGGCAGTTCCTCAAGCGGCTCGTCCGGCAACATCAGACCCGCCAACACCAAAGTCGGTGTCCTGCTACCGGACACCGCCTCCTCCCCCCGCTGGGTGTCAGCCGACCCCACCGAGATCAACAAGCAGTGCAAGGCGTACAACCTGACCTGCTACATCGACAACGCCAACGGCAGCGCGACGACCCAGCAGTCTCAGGCACAGGCACTGATCAACTCCGGCGTCGGAGTCCTGCTCGTCGTGAACCTCGATCCGGGCTCGGGCAAAGCCATCGAAAGCCTCGCCCAGCAGCACAACGTCGTCACGATCGACTACGACCGGCTGACGGCCGGCGGCACCGCCTCGTACTACGTCTCCTACGACAATGTGAAGGTCGGTGTCGACCAGGGCACGGCGCTCACCCAGTGCCCTCAGGTGAAGGGCAGATCTGCACCGCTAACGGGATAACCAAGTAGGGGCGGGCGGGTGATCCGACATGTCAACCGTCCCCACCCTCGAACTTCGCGGCCTCGACAAGTCCTTCGGCGCGGTGCATGTGCTGTCGTCCGTCAATCTCACCGCCACGGCGGGCGAGGTCACCGCACTGGTAGGCGACAACGGCGCCGGCAAGTCGACGCTCGTCAAGTGCGTCAGCGGCATCTACCGCGCCGACGGGGGTGAGTTCCTCTTCGACGGCACGCCGCGGACCATAACCGGCCCGCGGGACGCCGCCCAGCTCGGCGTCGACGTCGTCTACCAGGATCTCGCCCTCTGCGACAACCTCGACATCGTCGACAACATGTTCCTCGGCCGCGAGGAGACCACCCGCCTGCACACACTCGACGAGAACGCCATGGAGCAGCAGGCCAGGCAGGCGCTGGCCGCCCTGTCCGTCCGCACTGTCCGATCCGTTCGCCAGATCGTCGCGAACCTCTCCGGTGGTCAGCGCCAAACCGTGGCGCTCGCCAAATCCTTACTGTGGAAATCGAGAGTCGTCATCCTCGACGAGCCGACCGCCGCACTCGGCGTCGCCCAGACGGAACAGGTCCTCGACCTGGTCCGCCGCCTCGCCAGCCAAGGCGTGGCCGTGATCATGGTGTCGCACAACATGAACGACGTCATGACCGTCGCCGACTCGATCGCCGTGCTCTACCTGGGTCGGATGGCCGCGCAGATCAGACGCGCGGACGTCACGCAGCGGCAGGTCGTCGAACTCATCACCGCGGGCCGCTCCGGCAACCTGGGTCTTTCGCCCGCCGAATCGTTGGGGGTGGTGATATGAGTACGCCGGTCGATCAGGCGCCGGACGGGTGGCGGGCGCTGGCCGTCTACGGCCGGGGCTACCTCGGCCGGGTGCGCGGTGGAGAGTTGGGATCCATCCCCGCGTTGGCCGGGCTCGCCGTCATCACAGCCGTCTTCGCCGCGGTACACCAGGGCTTCCTGAGTGCCTACAACATCGAAGCCCTGGTAATCCAGGCGGCGCCGATCATCGTCATGGCCATGGGTCTGGTCGCCGTGCTCCTGCTCGGCGACATCGACCTCTCCGCCGGCACCACCGGTGGTCTGTGCTCGGCCATTGCGGCCGTGCTCATGCTGCGGCACGGCGTGCCGTGGTGGCTGGGGATCGCCATCGGCGGCACATCGTTGTTCGGCGGGCGCGGCCGCGTCATCGACGCCGTGCTCGGCGGCCTCGTCGTCGCGGTCATCATCAACGGCATGAGCGACCTCATCCAGGGCGCCAACTCCGCTGGCTACGAGTGGGTAGTCACCGGCGCGGTCCTGCTGCTGGCCGCCGGCTTCGACGCGGTCGTCCGACGTGTCCAGCCCCGTTGACCGGGCCAGAGGACCAAGACGCTCAAGCCAATCAACCGCCTTGCGCGCTGCCGGGGATACCGGGAGCCGAGCGCCGCCGGCTAACGGTCGTTGAGCGGAAGGTCGAAGACCAGGGTGGTGCCCCGCCCGGCGGGGCTGGTCACCGAGATCGTCCCGCCCAGGGCTTGAACCCGGTCGACGAGGCCGATCAGTCCGCCTCCGGGGCCGGCCTCGGCGCCGCCCACGCCGTCGTCGCGCACCGCCACGCGTAGGCTTTCCGGGCTGGCCTTCGCGTCGACCCACACCACCGATGCCTGGGCGTGCTTGGCGGCATTGGTCAGTGCTTCGGAGACGGCGAAGTAGGCCGCGACTTCCACCGGTTCCGGCAGCCGGGTGGGCACGTTCACGTTCAGCTCGACCGGGACCGCGGCGCGGCGGGCGAGCGATTTGAGCGCCGGGCCCAGCCCGCCTTCGGACAAGATCGCTGGATGTATGCCGCGCGACAGTTCCCGCAGCTCGTCCAGGGCGCCGGTCAGTCCCCACGCGACCTCGACCAGTTGGGACTTGAGCTGCGGTGCGTCGGCCGGCGCGACCGCCTCGGCGGCGCGTACCTGCAGCAGCAGCGACACCAGTCGCTGCTGGGTGCCGTCGTGCAGGTCACGCTCGATCCGCCTGCGCGCATGGTCGCCCGCGGCGACGATCCGGGCCCGCGAGGCCGCCAGCTCCCGCCGACCGTTCTCTAGCGCGCTCGCCATCGTGTTGAAGCTGCGCTGCAGCACAGCGATCTCGCCGACGCCACGATCGGGCACTCGGGCGCTGAGGTCGCCGGCCGCGAGCTGGCCCGCCATAGCGGAGGTCCGCCGTACCGGGCGGACGACCCGCCTGACAAGGTAGGTCGCGAACAGCGCCACCAGGAGGACCGATCCGATGAGGCCGGCGGCCGCGGCGATGATCGCACGCAGGTTGGCGGTGTCGGAGCTGCGCTGCCGAGCCAGCGTGAGTTCTTCCTCTGCGGCCAGCAGCTGATCGAAATCGGCCCGCATGGCGTCGACGCGCCGCTTGCCCTCCACGGTCGCTGGCAGCGTCGCCACCGAGGCGCGGTCTCGCCGCGCGGTGTCGATCAGGGGTATCGAGTAGTCCCGCAGGTAGGAGGTGCCGGCCTGGCTGATCTGCTGTGCGCGGGCCTCCTGCACCGGGTTGCCGACGACGAGGCGTTCCAGCGTGGCCGCGTGCTCCGGGAACGCGTCCTGTGCGGCCTGCCACGGCTGTAGGAACTCCTCCGATCCGGTGAGGAGAAACCCACGCTGGCCGGTCTCCATATCGACGATGAGCCGCTCGAGGCGGTTGGCCAGGATGAGGACCCTCTCGGAGCGCCGCTCGCGGGCCTCGATCTCGCGCAGGTCCTCCACCGTCGAGAGGAGCCCCGCGAACGTGGTACCGATGATCGCGGCGAGGAGTCCGCTGGCCAGCAGTACGCGACGGGTGAGACCGCCCTTCATCTGAGCCTCCGACTTCTTCTACTCCCGGCCGCGCGTGACGCATAACATCCTGACCGAGGCCCAGTAGCGTACCCGCAGGTCAGGGCCATGCCGACAATCGTGACCAGGACAATGGTGCCGGCACATGACCGGATTGCGGGTGGTCCTGACCGACAAGGACGTGCTGCTTCGCCACGGGCTGGCGAGCGCGACGGTCTCGTTGGACGGCTTCATCGCCGACGAGTCGGACCGGGTAGGTCCGCTCTTTGACTGGTACAACAACGGGGAGGTCCCCTTCGACGGCGGCGACCCGGAGCGGGTCTTCCACGTTTCGGCGCGAGCGCCGCGTATATGGAGGAAACCTGGTCGCGGAACGTCGTCGAACGGTATGGTCGAGCGCGACTTCACCGTCGGCGTCGTCCCCGGCGTCCTCTGGTCGCCGGCTTCCCGCGCCACCGATTACGCGCCCTTGGTCCT
Organism: Micromonospora sp. CPCC 205371; assembly: GCF_026130045.1. Classification (GTDB taxonomy): domain Bacteria; phylum Actinomycetota; class Actinomycetes; order Mycobacteriales; family Micromonosporaceae; genus Phytohabitans. Next base: position 15,046 of record NZ_JAIBNX010000078.1, on the reverse strand, counting down.
CGGCGAGGCGGTGGCTGTCGTTCCTGGCATGGCGCATACCGTGCTGTCCGTCGACTGGTGGACATGGTGTTCCATCCGTCGAGCCTGTCGCCCGAAGGAGCGTGGCGGCGAGCATTTGTGCCATGAGGGAGAACCCGTCGTGGCGGCGAGCGCTTGTGGCCTCGTTGGCGCCGGTGGCAGTTGTCGGCTATGGCGTGTGGAAGTGGCCCATGGTGGCATCGGCCGGTGACGCGCTCGTCGACGCGCAGCTGGGCTGGCTCATCGTCGGCGCCTGCGCGATCGTACTGACCTATGTGGCCGGTGCTGCCGGTCAGCAGGGAGCGGTGGCACTGAGCCTGCCGCGCCGCCGCCTTTTGCTGGCGCAGTTCGCCGGGGTGTCCGCGAACGCCGTGCTGCCGGCGGGTATCGGCTCGGCCGTGGTGACGCACGGGTTCCTGCGCCGGTGCGGCGTCTCGCGTGCGGGTGCGGTCGGCGCGGTCGCGTTGAACGGCTTCGCGGGTGCGGCTTTCTATGTGTTGGTTCTGGTGGCGTTGGCCGTGACGGCACCGGATCGGCTGCCGGTGCACCGGCCCGCGCTCGGTCCGATGTGGATCGCTATGGGTGTGGCGGTGGCACTCGCTGTGGCCGGGGGACTTGGCTGGGCGTGGGCTAGCGGTCGTGGCCGGGCGGTTGTGCGCGGCGCCGGCCAGCAGCTGGCCGCGATGCGAGAGGTGCTGGCGGACCGCCGACGGATGGCCCTGCTGTGTGGCGGGGCGGCAGCGGCTCCGCTGCTGCACGCCATGACGCTCGGCGCTGTCCTGCACGCGATCGGCCGGCCGCTTCCCGTGGTGGATGTACTCGTCGCGTACTTCGCCGCGAGCGCGGTCGCCGCCCTGGTGCCGTCGCCGGGCAGCGTGGGCGGCCTTGACCTCATGCTGGGTGTGACTCTTGCCGGGGTGGGCGCGGACGCGCAGACCGCGATGGCGGCTGTGCTCGGCTACCGGTTGCTGGCCAGTTGGCTGCCGCTGCTGCCGTCCGCGCTTGCCCTGGCGCACCTGCGAGCCGGCGGGCACTTGCGCGCGCGGGCTGGCGGCCTCAGCGACCGCGTCCGGGTGGCTTGATCAGGCCGCGTTCCATGGCTACAACGACGGCGTGCGTACGGTCACTGACGTCGAGCTTGGCGAAGATGCGCAGCAGGTGGGTCTTCACGGTGGCTTCCGCGATGAACAGGCGCTTGCCAATGTCGGGATTGGACAGTCCATCGGCGACACCGTTCAGCACGTCGACCTCGCGCGCCGTCAACGCCACCGGCGCGGGCTGGCGCATCCGGGCCACCAACCGCTGCGCGACGCGGGGGGCGAGGACGGTCTCGCCCCGCGCCGCCGCGCGGATGGCGTCGACGAGCTGGTCGCGGGTGGTGTCCTTGAGCAGGTACCCGACCGCGCCCGCCTCGACCGCATGTTCGATGTCGGCGTCGGTGTCGTACGTGGTCAGGATCAGCACGCGAGTGCCGGTGCGGCCCGCGACGATCCGCTCGGTCGCGCCGACGCCGTCCAGTACCGGCATCCGCAGGTCGAGCAGCGCGACGTCGGGTGACAATCCGGTGACGAGCTCGACGGCCTCCTGGCCGTTGGCGGCCTCGCCCACGACGGCGATGGCGGGTTCGGCGGCCAGCAGGGCGACGATGCCGGCGCCCTTGCCGCGGTGGTGCCGCGTACGGTCAATGATGTCTAGCGCGATGCCGAGCGACGTAGCCGCGTCCTTGAAGTGGCCTTGTCTGATCTGGATGCCGGCGAGCCCCGTACGGGCGAGGCTCTCCAGGCGCGGGTCGACTACGTTCTGCGTCGCCACCAACCCCTCCGCCGGCCGGTGGCACAACGGACCCAAATTGCCGGGAACCTACACCGTCGGCTACGCCAGGCCCGACATGCCGAGGGCTGTCCAGATCAGGGGCTACACGGGCCGCTTCGACTTCGACTTCTGCACCGTCATCTTGAGGCCGGTCGACCTGCTCTGGATCGGCTGACCACGAACCACAACACCGAAAACCGTGAGGGGTGCCCGGCGCACGTCGGGCACCCCTCACCCCAGGCGGCATACCGCTAGACGGAGACAGTAAGGCGATGACTCGACGATCAATTCGACGTGCGTGGATGACTTTCGGCGCCGCCGTCGCTGCGTTGGTCCTGATGATGACGTACGCCTCGTCGGCATACGCCGAATCAGCAACAAGATTGTGGTGTGCCCTGCCTTCTCAGGCCACCCGGGCCCACGCGCCGACCAGGGTCGGGAACTTGAAGATCACGTCGTGGTGTGCGCAGTCCTGCGCGATACGGTCCTCGAGCGTTTCGATGTCGACCTCAGCCGGTGTCGCTATGCCGGTCTTGCCCAGTACGGGCAGAAGGGTGCGGATGGTCCCCGCCGCCATCCGAGGGCCGGTGCGGTCGCCGGGCTCGCAGTACCCCTGCAGGCCGAGCATCGTGGCGCCATCGAGTCCCGCGCGCCGCATCACCTGTGCCAGGCGGGCGCCGAGGCTCGGGTCGAGTCCGGAGCGGCGGAACGACTCGGTGACCCAGAAGCCGACCTGCTCGCTCAGCGCGGTCGGTGGCAGCGCTCCAGCGGCCGCCATCTCGTACTCCATCATCGCGACGACGCCACCCTTGCGCACCAGGCCGGCGAACCGGCGCAGCACGTCATGCGGGTCGGGCAGGTAGAGCAGGACCAGCCGGCCGACGACCGCGTCGAACTGCCCGGTGATCGGGACCGTGCGCAGGTCGTCGTGCAGGAACGACACGTTGGTCAGGCCGCGCTGCTCGGTGCGGTGCGCGGCGAAGGCCAACGCCTGGACCGATTGGTCGACCCCGACAACCGAGCCGGTCGGCCCGACCAACTCGGCGACCTGGAAGGCGACGTCCCCCGCGCCGGTACCCAGGTCGAGCACTCGCATACCCGGCACGATGCCGGCAAGCTGCAGGACCGTCGTGGTCGCGGGCGCGAGTATCTGGGCTTGGTGTTCCAGCCGCGCCAGCTCGGCCGGATCGTGCCCGAGCAGGTATGTCGTGTCCGTCGTCATGTCCACACTCCCGCGTTTGGCGTGCCGCGTTTCGGTGCGCCCTGCACTGAGCGTCGTCTATTGGTCAGCGGCGACACTTGGCGAGATGGTGGCGTTACTGTGGAGATTGTCAGGAGACGCCGAACCGCAGCATCGGTCCTCGCCATCAAATCCCCGGGTGGGAACGTGTACCGGTTCGAAGACTGCGAGGTGAATCCGCGCCAGTTTCAGCTGCTGCGCGGTGGCCACGTGGTGCACGTCGAACCGCAGGTGTTCAGCCTGCTCATGCACCTGATCAAGTACCGTCACCGGGTGGTCGCCAAGACCGAACTGCTGGACGCGGTGTGGGGCGACCGGTACATCAGCGACTCGGCGCTCACCAGCAGGGTGAAGATGCTTCGCCGGGCCGTCGGCGACGACGGAAACCAGCAACGGGTCATCGCCACCGTGCACGGGATCGGCTACCGATTCGTTGCCGAGATCACCGAGATCGCCGACGCCGTCGACGGGCCGGGCATCGTCCGGCCGCCGCAGCAGATCCGGTACTGCGTCTCGCCGGACGGCGTGCGCGTGGCACTCGCGGCCTCCGGCACCGGTCCACCACTGGTCAGAGCCGCGAACTGGCTCACCCACCTCGACCTGGAATGGTCCAGCCCGATCTGGGCGCACTGGCTCGACGGGCTGGCCGAGCATCATCGGCTGATCCGCTACGACGAGCGTGGATGCGGTCTGTCCGACTGGGAGGTCGCGGACTTCAGCTTCGACGCATGGGTCAACGACCTCGAGCTCGTCGTGAAAGCCACCGGCCTGGACCGGTTCCCGCTGCTTGGCGTGTCGCAAGGCGGGGCTGTCGCCATCGCCTACGCGGTGCGGCATCCGGAGCGAGTCTCCCGACTGGTGCTCGCCAGCGCCTACTGCCGCGGCCGCCTCGCCAGGGCCACAACCGCCGACGAACGGGAGGAAGCAGCGCTGGACCTGCAGCTCGGTCGCATCGGCTGGCGCCACGACGACCCCACATTCCGCCAGGTGTTCGCGAGCCAGTTCCTACCCGACGCAAGCCGCGAACTCTGGGACGCATTCAACGACCTGCAGCGCGCCACCACCTCGACCGAGAACGTCGTGCGCTTCCTCGACGTCTTCGCCCGCATCGACGTCTCCACACAAGCAGCACAGGTACGGTGCCCAACGCTCATCCTGCACAGTCGCGGCGACCTGCGCGTACCCCGAACCCAGGCACAAGAGCTCGCTGCGCTCATCCCGGGCAGCGAACTGCAATTCCTGGCCAGCCGCAACCACATCCTGACCGCCGACGAACCCGCCTGGCCACTGTTCCTCGCCGAGATCAACCGCTTCCTGGCTCCGACCTGAAGTCCGGGGCCGCCAGCGAGCTCTGATCCGCCTTGATGCGGTGAGTCCCCGTGACAGGTCATGCAGCGGCGAGCGTTGTCGAGGGCTACTGGGTCAGTCGAGGACGGCGGTGGCCTCCACCTCGACCAGCAGGGTGATCGGCTTGACGGGGTCGATCCCCAGCTTCGCGGCCGGCGAGGTCGCGCTGACAACGCCGCTACGCCGAAGCCGGGCCGGTCGACAGGGCAGACGTGACGGTTGTGTTTGCCGGTCCACTCACGACTGATGTGCCCGGCCCGGGCGCGCCTGGCGGGACCCGGGCTATCGCGAGGGTCAGCCCCTGGCGTTCACGGGCAGGCGTCGCACCAGCGCGTCGACGTCGGCGCGGATCCTGGGCAGCAGGGCGTACAGGTGGTCGCCCGGGCACAGCGTGGCACCGGCCGCCGGGTTGGCGGTGTGCCAGTCCTGGTGGCCGGCGATCGTGGCGATGGTCGCCGACGCGCCGGACACCGGGTTCACGTAGCGCGTGGTGCCCAGCGGGTTGAGCCGGGTCGCCGCCGCCAGCAGCGCCAGCACGTGGGTCAGCGACCGCATCGACGCCGCCGAGGGCGGGCCCAGCATGTAGTTGCCGAGCACGCAGATACCGATGTTGCCGGCGTTGAAGCCGCCGACGTGACTGCCGTTCACCATCATCGGGAGCCCATTGGTGCTGAGCGCCGGCCCGAACACCGGAATCGAGTCGGGGTCGGAGTACGTGCCCTCGTACACCCGGCCGTGCTCGTCGATGATCAACTGGTAGCCGATGTCGCCCCAGTCGTTGACGACCGCCTGGTTGTAGTAGATGCCGCGGATGTGGGAGATCGGGTCGGGGGCCGGGCTAGCCTCTCCGCTGTGGTGCACGGTGAGGGTCTGCACCGGGTAGAACGCGGGCGGGGTGTCCAGCGTGCCGTCCGGGTTGAGGCGGTACGACTCGTCGGCTCCCCAGGCCGCCCGGCTCAAGTAGCGGGGGCGGAACTGGGCGGGCGCCCTGAAGGGCAGGGGAGCTTCCGGGGCGGCGGTCGCCCGGGCCGGGCCGTCCACGGTGTTTACTTCGGTTACCAGCACCGCATTGCCGCGTACCTCGTAGCTGAGCGCGCCGGACGCGGGGATCAGGGTACGGCGCCGCACTGCGGTGCCGTCCGGGCCGCACGGGCAGTCGGTCACCGGCTGCCAGGGCTGCCAGCCGTCCGCGGTCCGGATCCGTACCGACTCGGCTCCCGCGACCGACAGGTGGGTGAGCGGGAGCATCGGCGAGACCGCGACGCCGGCCGGGACTGCGCCCCGGGCGGCGGACATGGTTCGGGGCACGGTTGGGCTGGTGGGGGGTGGCGGGCCGGCAGGCGCCACCTCCACGCGCGCAGGGGCGGCGGCGCCGCGGGCGGCGCGCGCGCCAAGGC